>JAAYAM010000361.1 GCA_012719355.1 Acidobacteriota bacterium | reverse complement strand
GAGGATTGTATCCAGCTCGCTTGCACGCCGGGCTTACAGGTTCGAATGCCCCTCGGAGGCCTTGACAAGGCTACACTCGATAAAATGAGCGATGGTATGGCCTGGAGTTGCCTGGAAGACTTATGGGCAGATGGGAAGGTAGTGGAAACGGGAGCGGGACGATGGGATCTCCCGTATAATGAGCTCTGTGGCATGGAACCGGAGAACCTCAAGAGCCTTGGCCTTCCGGAACCCGAAAACCTGCAGGTTAAGGTTGAAACAAGAGGCGTTCCGGGCCACCCAGGACTGGGAATTGCGATGGAGGTTCGGCATCCTTCCCTTGGAAATCTCGAGGCAGTTGTCGAGCGTAGGGGCCCCGTATATTTCCCGGTAGCCGAACAGCCGATCCTGGCAAACGGGCCAGTATATGAGTTGCTCTGCATGGCTTCGGATGGACCTAAAGCCAATGGCATTGAAGATCATTTCAAGTTCCTGGCATGCGCACAGGCATTGGGAAGGAAGGCAGGGGCTAGACTTGACGGTTTTCTGGAAACCGAGGAATATCATTTTTCAACCAGGGTAGATGTTGCCGTCGATGAACATGATGCGGAAAATTTTGAACTCCGGGCTGCATTCAATCCCGATGAGGTACCGGAGGATGTTTCCTCAGATTTCCTGAACAGCGACACACCGCCGAGAATTCAGAATTCAAGAGACCGAACCGGAAGGAGGCGCCGCGTTGTCATCAGTCCGGATGCACGGGAACAGGTCCAGAGATTGCGGCAGCATCGGTCGATCCAGGGGAGCCAGGTTCCCCGGTTTGTAGAGAATCCGCAGGCATTCCTGCCTATCGATATCGATCTGGAACAATTTTCAAAACGTGTGCGCGGGCTTCGCACTGTAGTCTATAATTCCCGGCCATATCTACACATCCGCCAAAGTGAGGAGGGGTGGTTCGAGGGCATCCCGGGAGTCAGGCTGGAATCCATCCAGGTGAAAACCACAGAGGATGACAACGGGCAAGAGTCTGGGTCCAAAGAACCGGAGTTGAGCCCCGAAACATATAGAAATCTTGCAAAAAAGGCAAAGCAGAGCGGCGATGAATATGTACGCCACGGGGATGGCTGGTTGCGGATTGATCCGTCGGCTGCAAACAATTTTGTAAAGATTTTGGATCAATATGGAGATGGCAACAGCAAGACCTTTCGCATACCCCAGCGTGCGGTTCTTGAAATCTATGAGAACCTTGAGGCCCTCGAGTTCGAGTTGCCACCTATTGAGTCCCTTGGTCTTCACCGGAATCTGATAGAATTTCCGGATCCGCCGATCCCCGCTTCATTCACGGGCGAACTGCTTCCGCATCAGAATACCGGTTACCGCTGGCTGGCATTTCTATTAGAAAAGCAAACAGGAGGGCTTCTCGCCGATGACATGGGGCTTGGCAAAACCGTTCAGGTAATTGTCCATATGGCCAGATTGGCCGAGGAGGGCAGGCTAAAGCCATCCCTGGTGGTGTGCCCGAAGACAATCATTGAAAACTGGCAGCGCGAATTGCGCAGATTCCTCCCAGGGCAGAAGCTTTCCATTGTTGGGTCGGGTCTAATTTCGGCTCAAACCCTATCCAAGCAGGACTTGGTCCTGATGTCCTATGACAGTCTGAGATGTAACCAGTTGGAGGCTGGCAAGGTAGACTGGCAACTCGTTGTTTGTGATGAGGCCCAGTACGCCAAGAACCCCACGGCGCAACGCACAACCGCAGTCAAAGCGCTGAAGTGTTCTCACAGGGTCGCCCTGACGGGAACGCCGGTTGAAAATGGGATGATCGAATTCTGGTGCATCATGGATTTTGTCCGTCCGGGGCTGCTTGGGTGTTGGAATGAATTCAGGTCCACTTATGAGAGACCCCTTGTCGAAGCTCAGGAGGAGGAACAGAGAAGACCCCTGGTAGACAATCTGCTTGAAAGGATCGGCCGGCACTATTTTCGGAGGATGAAAGACGAGATATTGCCTGACCTGCCGCCTTTGACTGCTCAAACCATCGAATCTAATTTGAGCGAGAGGCAATTTGAACTCTACCGGCATATCGCGCACGAGGCGCGGACGGGTGGCCGCGGCGCTGCATTGGCGGCCATAACCAGGCTTCTCATGCTATGCGCTCATCCTCACGCAATTTCGGGCGACCCTGCTTCTTTCCGTTATGTTCAGGGGGAGTGCCCGAAACTCGATGCCACTGTGGATATCCTCCAAGGGGTCCGAATAAAGAACCAGAAGGCGATCATTTTTACAAGATTCCTTAAGATTCAACGGATTCTCCAGGCCGCTATTCGTGAGTGTTTCGGGATCTGGCCGGACGTACTCAACGGCGAGATCTTGAGAAACCGGCAGATGATTGTGGATAAGTTTTCCGATCATCCCGGATTTGGCGTTCTGATCCTGTCCCACGACGTTGGAGGCATTGGGCTGAACATCACCGAAGCCAATCACGTCATTCATTACACAAGGCCATGGAATCCCGCGAAGGAAAACCAGGGGACCGATCGCAGTCACCGGATCGGACAGAAACTACCGGTCACCGTTTATTATCCCCTTGTGTCTGATAACCGCTTCGATACCGTGGAAAAAAGACTCAATCGTCTTTTGGAAGGGAAAAAATCCTTGGCTCGCGATGTCCTGAGGCCGACCAGGGATTCCGCGGTTAGCGCGGACGAACTATTAACCTGCCTTGACGACGTACCCGAAGAGCCCCAATAGCTAATCTCCTCCTGCGTCATGCCAATAAGGCGCAAACAAGGGGTGCCTAGGGGGTTAGCAAAACGCATTCTGGATGTGGTGGTTTTTTAAGAGGAATCAATCCCCATCTCGGAGGGCATGAGGTCTTATCAGTGGGTCGGGCCTCTATGGTTCCCCGGAAACAATACAAAAGGCGCGACTTGCGGAATGGCGGAGAATTCCTGAAATGGAATGGTTAACACTGGGTTAACATTCGGGCTACACATGCAATAAGGCAGGAACAGTGCCGAGCCTAATTGCCCTTCATGGAGCTCCCGAAGATGCTTCCGGATATTCCTATAGAGGCTCTAGTGTCCGGAGCTAGTGATCTTAGCTATCAAACCATGCCACAGCAGTTCGCACGACTGTTCAATATTTAGGTTCGCAGATGGCGCACGATACCCAATACTTCTTAGCAGCACTGACGGCTCTCAGCAGAGGTCAGATCCGGCAAGCGGGGCAAAGATACACGCCGGGAATTGATCCTAACGCGCCAAATCTGAGGATCGAATCACTTTTCACGGCAATCGAGAACGTCGCCTGCGGAACGGGCGCCCGTGCGAGATTCCAGTCGGTGCTCGATGAGTTCTCCGAGGCCTGGGAACGTGCCAAGGGCTGCAGCCAGCGACCCGACGTACTCCAGCAGCGAGCGGACGATGCCCGTGACTTCTTGTCACCAATGATGAAACGACTGCGAGCGCGCGATGCGGCCGCAGGAGATGAGTGGGCTGATCTCCTCTCGAAAATTGAATCCGAACTATTGGCGGATATCGAGCATTGGCGTGCGGAAGAGGTCAGGTTGCAGCCCGCGGACAGAGCAACCGGCTACTCAACTGAGTACAACTCTATCCGCGGCAACATGAACGCCATCGGCCGCTGTTTGGCTATTGTGCGTGACGAGAAGGATTACACCCAGAGTCCGGCTTTTAAAGCCCTGTTTGACCCGCAGCTCTTGATAAGCGGCGAATGGGGAACCGGTAAGACACATCTGCTTTGTGATGTCGCGCAAGATCGAATTGGTCGTAGCCAGGCCACTGTTATTGTTCTTGCCAAGAACTTCGGATGCAGCGTTGTTGAAGAGATCTGTTCCCAAATTGAAACAGGGCAAACGGCAGCTGAGGTATTCGATCGACTTGAAGAATTGGCGTGCGAGACCCCAGATCGAGCGGTTGTCATCTTGGATGGTGTAAACGAAGGTCCTCGTCGTGAGTGGCGGGAAGCCATAACCCGTCTTCAAGCCCTCATTGCAGACTGCCCGAATCTAGGTTAGATTGTCAGTTGCCGGACGCCGTTCGAGTCCATCGCCATCAAACAGAAGGACTTAGACAAATTTCATAAGGTCATCCACCTTGGTTTCGACGATCAGGAGTTCGACGCTCAGACAACCTTCTTCCAGTACTACAACCTACCGCTGCCTGAAGTGCCGCTGTTGGACAGAGAATTTTCGCGACCGCTCACGCTTAAGTTGATCTGCCAGTCACTCCAAAACCTTACAGGCAAGAAGTTGACACGGGGGTTTGCAGGTATCGCCTCGGGTCAAAAGGGAATGACATATGTACTCGAGTCGTTCGTCAATCGCGTTGGTGAGCAGTTTGAGAGCCAATATGGTCTGAGGGCTAAGGGGTGCTGGGGATTGCTGAAGGGAAGCGATCAAATAGCTGACAGGCGGCTTGCTGGTTTTGCTCCGTGTATGGCGGCGAATCTGCGGGGCTATGTTCGTCCTACGGAGGCCGATCGTATCATCGCCGCCAACTACCCGGCATTGAGATCGGCACAGCGGCACCAGCTCCTCGATGTGATGCGGACAAACGGTCTCATCGAAGAGGACGCCGTCTGGTACTCCGCGGAATCCGGGTACAAGCCCCGGGTCGTCTTCCGGCTTCCCTATCAACGATTTAGCGACCACTTGATCGCACGGCATTTGCTGAAGACGTATCTCGATGTCTCATCGGCTGCAACGATCAAACGAAGCTTTATGGGCAAATCGCCGCTCGCTCGGATCTTCCGGCTGTCAAATCAATGCCTCCGAAAGTACGCGGAGCCAGGCTGGGCGCAGGCGCTGATTACCGAGTTTCCGGCGCGCGTGGGGAATCGACTTCCACCCAACCAGCGGGAACTATACTTTGTGTTGCCCAAACGGGCCCAGAACTTAAGTGCATACTTCGACCCGTTCATTGAAGGGATTTTTTGGCGCGAGCCCGCTGCGTTCACGGAGGGTACGAGGGCTGTTATTATCGAATATCTGAACGCCGGATCGCAGTCGTGGGAGAAAATGGTAGATGCTTTAGCTGCCGTCTCGACCAAGCCGAAGCACCCGTACCATGCCCGTCGTCTGTACGACTTCCTAGAGGGCTATCCGATGCCGGTTCGCGACCTTCAGTGGTCTGAATACCTTCGGCGACGGTACGCATCGCCTACCATTCACCGTCTACTGACCTGGGCGGAGAAGCTTAATACGGCGAACCTGACGCAGAGCTCTGCGACGGAGCTTGTTGTGCTGCTCTCCCTTGTCCTGACAACGGTCGTTCGAAGTGACCGCGACCTGGCAACAAAGGCGCTTGTTTTAATCGGCGAAAAGTTCCCCGAAGTGCTTTTCGCCCACGTCGTGACTAGCCTTGGATTCAATGATCCGTATGTGCCTGAACGCATGTTGGCGGCTGCGTACGGGACGACCTTGTCACTGGTGGACTCGGAGGCCGCACCGACCTTCCGGCCGCTACTCGGAGATTTGGCGAAGTTCCTGTATGGAGATATGTTCGGGCCCAGGGCTTGCAACGCAACTCACCACACCCTGATGCGAGACTACGCGCTTGGTATCATAGCGATCGCACAGCGGGCGAGTTGTGTTGGGCTACCCAAAAGCGCTAGGCGGAATCTTGTCGCGCCATTTCCGAACACTCCTTCGACATTTGCGAGTGATGGAACTCCGGATCCATCTGTGAAAGAAGCGATCGGTCATGCTATCCAAAATGATTTTGATAAATATACGATAGGACGACTGATCCGCAACCGGATCAACTACAATGAAAAAAATTCTGATTACGTCCAAGTCCGCGCGAAAATTGAACGACGCATCTTCGATCTTGGGTACCGGGCAAAGCGGTTTAAAAACGCCGACACCGAGATCGGCCAAATGTCATGGAATGCACGCGACCAGGAGAGGGTCGATCGGTACGGTAAGAAGTATTCATGGATTGCCTATTTCGAGATGTGGGGCGAGCGTGAGGCGGCAAGAAAGCCGCAGAGTTGGCACCTCGGAGAGAGAACTTCCGATTGTGGAGTTGATCCGAGTTTTCCAAAGTTCCCACCCCACTGGTCGCCACCAATGCCGGATCTTTTTGGCGACCCAAGCGTTTCCCCCGAAGACTGGGTCAAGGGTGGTTTCACACCGAACTGGCACTCGGTGCTCGTAGTTCCGAAGATCAACGGACACCAGGGTGAGTGGGTGCTTCTGGAAGGGTTTGTCCATG
>JAAYAM010000055.1 GCA_012719355.1 Acidobacteriota bacterium | reverse complement strand
GAATCTGACCGGCGAGCCGATTGTTATTCCAGAGTTCAAACCCGAGGATTAGGCAACACTGACCCAGGGTTGAGGGACATGTTTTGCCGCTCAACCCTGTGTCACTGAAAACTTACCTGCCCGGCTGTGCTGCTGCGGCGCTTTCCCAGAAGACGATTTCGTCAAATGGCTTCCGGGGACGCGGTTTCGGATTCTCATCAGGATAACCGAGCAGCAGGAAATCATGGACGAACCAGTTCTCGGGCAGATGCAGCATCTCATGGGCCTCATTGCGCGAAATGGCTCCCGCCCAGCAAGTGCCCAATCCCTGGTTTACGGCTTCCAGCGTCATATAAGCTACGGATATCATGATCTGTTCACTTGCTTTTATCGTCATCGCCTGCTCTCCCAGACGGTACGGCGCAAACAGATCGCTCCCCAGTACAACGTTGTCAAGGAGCTCGTCCGGCCAGTCCATTACTCCTTCCTGGATGAGCTGCTTCAGCGAGTCGCGGTGCTTTTGTCTTGAGAAGGCTTCAGTGACGCCGCAGCACACTACAACCACGGGAGCTGTGCTGATGTGCGGCTGGCCTGCGCCCGATTTCGCCAGCTCCTCAATCTTCGCTCTTTCCTGAACGACAACATATCGCCAGGGCTGAACGTTTCCCCATGACGGCGCTCTGCGGCCGGCTTCCAGCACCCGCAGTATCTTTTCCTTCTCAACAGGTTTCTGCTTCCAGCGCCTTATCGTTGCCCGCTTCTGAATTGCTTCCGAGACGTCCATTCGATTTCTCCCTTAGTGCCAAAGGCAGATGAGCTCCGGCTGGGTTGCCGCCGCGACCCGACCGGTGCAAGGTGAACTGCAAGATAGGTTAGATCATTGATCCGAGGGTCCGGCTGCTGCAAGAGAAAAAAGGGTGTTTCCGGGCCGGATAGTCGGAGGAATTTTTGGCCGCGAAAACGGCTTTGGTAGTACAATCGCTTTCATAATCGGCTCTCAAAATCTAAAAAGTGGCGAGGCGACAATATGGCAGATATAGCAGGCAGCAATGGTCAGAGAACGGAATTCAAGGCTGTCGGTCGAGCTAATGTTCCCGGCAGGCTGTCGTACACCATAGCAACCGGAAGAGCTAAGTTCGGAAGCGATTACGTAGTGCCCGACATGCTCTACGCCAAGTTCCTTCGAAATCCCCATGGCCGGGCAAAGATACGGAGCATGGACATCAGCAAGGCAAAGGCGCTTGAGGGCGTCGTCGACATCGTCACCTGGGATGATCCGGACATTCTCAATATGAAAGGCACCCGGGAGCCGCTGATCAGCGACGAATCGGATACGGAGAATGAAGAAATAGGCGCTGTGGTTGTGGCCGTGACCCCCGAGATCTGCGACGAGGCGCTGAAGCTGATCAAGGTGGACTGGGAAGTGCTGCCGACCATAGTGGATCCGCGGGACGCTTTTGAACCCGGCGCACCCTTCGTTCGCGTCGACCCAAAGAAACTGGAATCGAAACCGTACATTACCGGCGATATCGAAGCCGGTTTCAAAGAGGCGGACCAGATCGTTGAATTCGACTGGACTCAGGCTCTTATGGCGTCTCACATTCCGAATCCGAATGGGAGCCTTTCGTGGTGGGCGCAGGATCCGTTGGGAGTCGAGGGACCGGCTTTGTACATCGAGGGCATCCCTCCGACGTGGGGTTCGTTCGAGCTGCGTCCGATGTACAACGTCACCTACGACAAGCTGTATCGCGGCACCATGTTCCAGGGCGGGAAGTACTGCGACTGGATGTTCCGCCGTGCATCTCTTATCACCCCTCTGCTGGCCAAAAGAACGGGGAAGCCTGTGCGGTGCATGAATACGCGGCACGACGATTTCTATTCATCGAATCCCCAGCGGTACATGCATGTAAAGGTCGGATTCAAGAAGGACGGGACAATCACCGCAGTTCACGAAAGCATGATCGCGGATCAGGGGGCTCCCGGCAAGAATGCGCGCGCCTTCGCGATGGGAGCGTACGAAGCGAGGTTCAGTCCGTTCAATACCACCCGGTGCGTCAATCTGAAGAGCGAAGCTCGCGGTGTATATACCAGCTCGGCCAAGAGCACCGGCAGCCAGACCTCGCCGTTTAACTGGGATGCCATGACCATAGCCGAGCAGATCATCGCGGAAAAGCTGGACATGGATCCGACGGACGTTGCGCTCAGAAATGTTCACGGACCTTCATCCCAGCAGGATCCGGGCGTTCCTCCCAGCCTGCAGATGTGCATAGAAAAAGGCAAGCAGGCCATGAATTGGAAATGGCACCCGGCCGGGACCAGGAGGCTTCCGGACGGCAGGCTGCACGGCTTGAGTTTCCGGTACGCCCAATCGCCCCGGCACGCGCAGCAACCATATACCGCGACCGTGACCGTGCAGGCGGACAACAAGGTCTACGTGCCGCTCAAAGGACCGTGGATGGGGTGCTACGCCGCGGACGCATGCGCGCTCGTGGTTGCAGAAGAAATGGGCGCCAGAGTCGAAGATGTGATTCTGCTGTATGACCACAAAGCGCTCTTCACTCCGGTTGGAGGAGGGAGCGACGGTACCACGGCATCGGCGTGGGTAATGAAAGAGGCGGCCGTAGCCTGCAAGCGGGAGTTGTTGAAACTCGCTGCCATGAGCCGGGACTTCAACTGCAAGCCCGAAGATCTGGATACGAAAGATACGATGGTCTATCTGAAGTCCGACCCGAAAAAAGCATTTCCGTTCGGGAAGTTCATTGCGGATGAGGGTTTCGGTGATCATGACCTCGACATCGCCGCGACCTACTTTGGCAGACCGCCGGAGACGACATGGCACAAGGGCGGGCACATCCTCGATGTAATGAATGCGAGTTTCTGCGAAGTGGCCGTGGATCCAGAGACCGGCGGGATCGAGGTGACGAAGTTTGTTGTTGTGTGCGACCCTGGCAAGGTGCTGCGAATGACCTCTTTCGAAGGGCAGCTGCACCAGGCGATGTTCTTCAGCCAGGGCGGCGGATTGTCGGAAGAATGGATTTATGACAAACCGACCGGCGTGAAACTCAGCACCAACATGATTGAATACAAAAAGCCTACGATCCTCGATTTCGGACCGATCGATACGTACGCGGTTGAGACACGGTCTGGGAACGCCTGCTATGGAGCATCAGGAATCAGCCATTGCATGGCAGCGCCGCTTCTTCCCGTCTGTGCCGTCGCAAATGCCATAGGACACTGGATAGCTCCGCCGGTGACTCCTGACAAGGTGCTGAAGGCCTTGGGAAAGGTTTAACCAGGAATAGCCGTGGGGACGACCGATCCTGTCGATCGTCCCCACGGCTGATTTACCAGTCGGGATTGCCGCAGGTGAAGTTGGCAGCGTCGTTGATGTCGCCGCTCCCTTTGTAGATCGCCACATTAGGATATGCGCACACCGGCCGCGTCTTGTAGGCCTTGCCCTCGCTGCTGTACGAAACCGTGATCTGATCCGGTGCTATCCCCTGCTCGCGCCAACGCTGCACAGCGCCCAGCGCGTCGAACGTTCCCGGATACATCGACGGGCACATGCCGAAATCAGGAATCATGAAGAGGCGTGCAAAATCCTTCGTCCGGCTTTCTCCTCCCATTGCCTTTACCACGTTATTGTAATAGGTCGTGATAGTGCGTGGCGGAACCCATGTTTCGTTCCACGACTGATAGATCAGTAGCTTTCCTCCGTTCTCTTTGAATTTTCTCAGGTCGGGATCGGTGCTGTTGATTATGTGACCGAGGCGCGACTCCGTGTAGCGGGTGTCGAGTTCAACGTCGAACGTCCGGTAATCCCACTCCGAGTCTTCGAAGACCATGTATTTGAAGAAGTCGTTATTGATGAAGAGAGGTTCCGGACCAGCAATCATCGCTCCCCAGAGGAGCTCGCTGCCCGGCTCGAATCCCGAGTAAATCTGGGTTCCATCGGCAAAGCGGGCGCCGGCGTAAAGCCGCCGGGCCGTATCGACCTGCGCTGCCGTCAGGCATGAAGCGTTTTCGGGTCCATGGCACTGGATGGATGCTGGATCGAAGTCGCATCGGGTAGGATCTTCGATAGCACCGTCGGTCACCCCGTCTCTTGCATCGCACCTGTCGAGCACGGCGCGGTGCAGGACGGCGTATTTTGCCGGCGGGATGTAGCCGGGAGCATCCACGCCGTCTTTCAGCGCGACCCAGCTAAGGTACTCCGATGCCGGCTGGAGACGCGTGAGATGATATGCCGGGTCGCCCGCCACGATGCCGTCGAAATCCTCTGGATAGCGCTGGGCCGCCGCCAATCCCTGCCTTCCGCCGTTGTGGCAGCTGTCCCAGTACGAGTAGCTCGGGGGCTTTCCGTAAAAAGCCTGAATCAGCCGTTTCGCAACTACCGTCGTTTCGTGCACTGCCCGATGCGTCCAGTCGACAAGCCTTTCGGGATGACCCATAGCCCACTTATGGCCGGGATCCTGATGCCCGGTATCGGTCGAGGCCGTCGCATATCCCTGTTCCAGCGACGCTGCAAGTCCCTGGTACTTTATTGCTCCTTCAAATGCCGGGTTGCCCACCGCCAGGTACTTGCCGTTCCAGCCGGATGCCGGAGGAAGCCAGACTTCGAACTCAATGTGTGAATCGCGGACAGGCTCGATGTAGCCGATGACACGGCAGAAGGGCGCTGAGACTTTCAGGCCCGCCGGGGTGCCGAACATTCCGGGAGTTTTCGGCGGGAGAAAACCTTGGGGATCGTTCAAGAAGATTGCTGCAGTGATTGTCACATTCGGATATTGCTGCTTCGTAAGTGCGGCGCAGGAGTCCTGCTCCGCAGCCGGAGCAGCGATGAGGCAGATAATGAAAAACGAAAACAGTGACCATGTCAGGCGTTCTTTCATCTCGCATCTCCTCCAGATTAATGTGCTCTGTCCCGAAAAAAGGCTATGTGCAGTTGGCAGTACAGTAGTACAAACACTGCTGAAAATCACCACGAGCTTTTCGGTCGGCCTATCCGCAGGGTTAACTCTGTGAGGGGAAAACGTGTATCATGAGTCTATCTTTCACGAGGAGGAAACATGAAAATAAGATTGCTTGCAGCGATCCTTGTTCTGGCCGGCATCGGGGTCGTGTGCGCGGAGCCCGTGGCTGATGCCTCGGATGCCAGGCTCATCACCGTCCTGAATCCTGCCGTCTCAGACCAGCTTGCGGAGCGTGTGCCGCTGGCGCCGCGTCTGGACAAACTGGAAGGAAAGACCATCTACCTTGTTGATACCAACTATGAAGGGATGGGGCCTGCCCCCGTGCTTGAGGAGATGCACAGGTGGTTCGGCAGGAACATGCCGGGCGTAAAGGTGGTATTCAAACTCAAGAGCGGGAATTATGCTGCGGACGATCCTGCACTGTGGAAGGAAATAGCAGACAACAAGGGAAACGGGGTGATCATCGGGGTGGCGGGCTGATGGGGCTGCCTCGCGGCCGTGAGCCGCTTCGCCCGGACTCTTGAATCGCAATATGGTATCCCTACGGTTTCGCTTGCGAACGAAAACATCGTCTCCTACGGGATTGACGCTCATTTCAAGTTCAATACCGGCATGCCTCTCCGCTTCGTGGGAGTGCCCTATCCGTTTACGGGGCTGAAGAAGGAAGCACTCGAGAATTATCTCGAGGGGAAGGACCGTGTCACAGGGAAACCTGTGATGCAGGCTATCGTTGAGAACCTGACAAGACCCCTGACCGACGAAGAAAAGAAGAAGGGGCTTCCTCCAGAGGCGAAACCGGAACCGAGATTCCTGCCGCCGGACACCGAGGACAACCTGCAACGCCTGTTCAAGGACAGACACTGGACCGACTACAATCCCGTGATTCTACCCACGGCCGAAAGAGTGGCCGCGATGCTGAAAGGCACCAGCCACAAGCCGGATGAACTGGTGAAGAAGGACTCGGGTGTGTTCGGACAGATACGTCCATTCACGGTCGAGAAGGTTGCCATCATTGCCGTGATGGCGGGAGCAAAACCGGAATATCTCCCCGTGATCCTGGCGCTGGCCAGCCAGGTGCCTTACATGGACTCCACGACCTCCAATGCGAACATGGTGCTGGTGAATGGACCGATACGCAAAGAGATCGGGATGAATTCCGGAATAGGCGCGCTGGGCCCGACGGCTGAGGCGAATTCCGTCATCGGCCGCGCCATGAACCTCATACACAAGATAATCCAGGGATACCGGGAGGGCGTGACAGGCTTCTCTTCGCTGAGCAATCCTTTGCGGTACAACAATATGACCATAGCGGAAAACGAGGAGGCGCTTCCCGAGGGATGGCAGCCGTTCCATGTAGTGAACGGGCACAAACCCGAGGAAAGCGTCCTTACGGTGTTGTCAGGCTGGAACTTCGTCAACTGTTCCGGTTCCGTCGTGGAGCACTATCCACCGCAGTTCCTGATGCGCGACTTCATGCGTGTGCTCGCCGCGACAGGATCCGCAACACTCATTATGGATCCTTCGGTTGCCTACCAGTTGAAGAACACGCAGGGCTTTCAGACCAAGGCCGCACTCTCTGAGTGGCTCTCACAAAACGCCGTCACGACAGCCGGAACCTACTGGGCGAACTCAATTGCCTCCGGCATGATGGGACCGCTTGGGAAACAGGGGCTGGAACCTTACGCCGGCTGGCAGAAAGTCTCCAGCGATACCCTGATAAAACACTTTCCCAACCCGCGCAACATCAGGACCATCGTAGTCGGGGGAAGCACCGCGAGCGTCTGGTTCCTGACGGACTTCATGGCCGGCAGGGGCGTTTCGATTGACGCATGGAGATGATCGTCGTTCAGCGTAACCCGGGGTTGCGGCGCAACCCCGGAGCTGTTGTCCG
>JAAYAM010000360.1 GCA_012719355.1 Acidobacteriota bacterium | reverse complement strand
TGGATAGAGCAAATTAAATCCAATAAGGAGAATCGTTCCGACATATAAACCTCCTTTCCACCCTTAATACCCACCTACACCCGAGCAGCGCCCTTTCTCTTCCCGGAGAAAGGGCGCTGAAATTTTTCGGGAAAGGAATTCCGGCAGGCAGCAGTCAGTTCTAATCTTTCTTGGGGCCGTTGAGCAGCCGTCCGAGTTCGCGCGACCTGGCGGTAGCGGCTTCGACGGCATCCATGATGGTCGAACGAAAGTTACCCTTCTCCAGCATCTTAAGGCCTGCGAAGGTTGTGCCCCCGGGGGTTGCGACGATGTCCTTCAGTTCGCTCGGGTGTCTTCCTGTCTCGATGAGCATCTTGGCCGCGCCATAGACGGTCTGGGCGGCGAGCAGGGACGACTCCCTTCTCGATATCCCGAGCTGCACTCCGGCGTCGCTGAGAGATTCGATAAGCAGGAATACGAACGCCGGTCCGCTCCCCGAGAGTCCTGTCACGACATCCATCAAGGCTTCGTTCTTGATAGTGACCGTTCGGCCGACGCATTCGAAAATCGTCACGGCGCGCTGCAGATCCGCGGCAGAGCTGTTCGGTCCGGGATATAAAGCCGCGATGCCGGCGAGCACTGAGGCGGGGGCGTTCGGCATTACGCGAATGATTCCCGACTTGTGATGCATTTTCGCGGCAAGTTTTTCGGTCGTGATGCCGGCGACGATCGAGATAAAGAGATGCCCTTCGTGACTCGATCTGGACAACTGCTCGAGGAGTTCGTCGACATTCTGCGGCTTGACGGCGATGATGACTATGGAGGCGTTTTCCACCACTGCCACATTGGATGTGGTGGTCTTTATTCCATAACTCTCCGAAATGGCTGCCAGCCGCTCAGGGTTGGCGTCGCTCGCGATTATGTCCTCTTTCTTCATCTTTCCGGACTGGATCAATCCACGGATCAGGACTTCTCCCATGTTTCCGGCGCCTATGATGCCGACTACTTTTCCACTCAGCATTGGATCTCCTTATGATTCTTCATGACTCTTCGCCGTCAGCGATTGCCGGCTTTCTTGATCTTGCACACGACAGCCGTTATGTCATCGACCTGCGGCAGTCCGTCGGAGAACTCCCGGACGGCCTCATAGAGCCCGGTGACTATCTCCTGTGCTGTTTCGTGCCGGTGTTGGCGGATGAAGTCGAGGGCACGGTCGACGCCGAAGGAGTCCTGGTCCGGTCGTTCGGCATCGGTAATACCGTCGGTGAGCAACGCCAGGATATCCCCGTCTTCCAGCGTAATCGGACCACTGCGGGTGAACGCATGTTCCGGCAGGAAGCCGAGAGGAATATCGGTGCTGTCGAGGGTGCGCTTCAGAGTCCCCTCCGAGTCGAGAATAAATCCCGGCGTATGTCCGGCGCTCGTATACTCGAGGGTCCTGGTGTCCGGGTGGACGCAGCAGAGGATGAGAGTTGCGAAGCGGTCCTGCTCAAGGTCTGACACGAGTGCATTGTTTGTCAGTGAAAGAATTTCGCCGATATCCGAGGTCTGCTGAATGAAAGCCCGCAGGAATGCCCGCAACTCGACCATCAACAGGGCGGAACCGATTCCATGGCCCGAGACGTCGCCGATCGTGATTCCGAGGCAGTCCCCCGGCAGCGGGATGAAGTCGAAATAATCCCCGCCGGTCGCATCTGCAGGGAATGCGGCGCCGGCGATATCGAAACCGTCGATCTGCGGCGGCGGCATTCCATAGAACTGCTGCTGCACGGCGCGCGCCAGCCTCATCTGGAGAAGGTGATCGTGCAGCTTCCTCTGTTCGGTAACATCCTTGATAACGGTGACGAAATGAGTGATGGCCCCGTTCGGACCGTGCATCGGCGTGATCGTCTGCTCGGCGAAGAAGATCTCGCCGTTCTTCTTCCGATTCGCGATCGTGTTGCGGTAGACGTTGCCCGAGAGGATCGTCGCCCAGAGCTTTTCATAGAAAGCATCGTCGTGGACACCGGATTTGAGA
>JAAYAM010000359.1 GCA_012719355.1 Acidobacteriota bacterium | reverse complement strand
TTATCTCACAGCTTGCGACCTTCAGCTCGCTTGAACAGCTGATTTCAATCAATGAGGGCGTCACGAAACTCGTTACCGGCTTTGAGGCCGCCGAAGATGCTGGCGCCTAGGAGCCTTTGACACTACTGTTCCGGCACATCCGGATAAGGAGAAATCTGAATGCCTTTAACTTCCTTTTACACTGCCTTGACCGGCCTGAACACCAACAGCTCTGCAATCAACGTTATTGGTGACAACCTCGCCAACATGAATACGACCGCCTTCAAGAGCGGAAAAGCCAATTTTGCGGAATTACTGGGAGGCCTTGCCGGCACAAGCTCAACGGGCAATCCGATATCGCTGGGTTTGGGCAGCACGATTAACGGCATCAATCGCAACAACACCCAGGGTGTCATCGCCACTACCGGAGAAACGACCGACGCCGCAATCAACGGAAACGGGTTTTTCCTGGTCGCCACCGAAGGCGGAATGGGCTTCACCCGCTGCGGGAATTTTCAAATCAACAGAGAAGGGAATCTGATCAGCTCTGACGGCTTTCAGCTCATGGGCTATCCTGCGGTCGACGGCGTTATCGACAACAGCAGTCTTCCCGTTCCCATCACTGTGAGAAAGGGGCAGGTTATTCCCGCTCGCGCCACCAGCAACCTGGGATTCATTTCAGGGAACATCGATTCGCAGGTGGAGGATGGAGGTTCAGTGCGCAACGCGGTCCTGATATACGACTCTCTTGGGACGGCCCACGAGCTTACGCTGCGGTACACAAAAGTCGGAACCGTGCGCGATCCTGTTACGAATGTGACCACGACAACCTGGAACTGGTCCGCCGAACTCGCTGCCGAAGTCCTTGGCGGCGCGGCCGGTGATCCTCCGGTTTCAGTCGGAGGCGGAAGCCTCGATTTCGTGAATGGGAATATGACGGCTCCGACGACAAATCCCGTGCTGAACATCGCCGGACTCGCCAGCGGCGCGGTCGACATGCAGGTATCTCTGAACCTGCACGACTCCGAGGGTGCACCTGTCATTACGTGCAGTGCGCATCCTACTGATTTCAAGCCGACGCAGGACGGCTACTCATCGACCATCCTGACTGATATCAGCATCAACGAAGCCGGTGTGATTGTCGGTTCATCCCTGGACGGCAGGTCTGCGCCCCTCGCCCAGCTCGCGTTAGCCGATTTTCCGAATGTTGAAGGCCTGCAGAAATACCGTGGAAGCACGTTCATTGCGTTTCCGAGTTCAGGAGAACCTTCTATCGGGGTCGCGGGAACGGGCGGCCGCGGCCGCATCGTCGGATCTTCACTCGAACAGTCGAATGTCGATATGGCGCAGGAATTCATTAACCTGATCGTGGCGCAGCGCGCCTACCAGGCGAATTCGCGTGTCATTACCACCACCGACGAACTCTACCAGGAATCGATCAACCTGAAGCGATAACATGTTCCGGCAGTGACGGATTCTATGGGTAATGCAGCGAGCTCTTTTGCGTACAACAAGGGTCTGCTCGATCTGATTCGGGAGACCCTTCCTCTTCAGGAACGGGCCGTCGGACTCTACCGGCGGCTTCTCGCACTCAACGAGCTTACAGGCGCGATGAGTGCGGCTGGTGACTTGAGTGACCTGTACCAGCCGCTGGCATCGTACTGCGGCGAGTACGCAGGTGATGCACGGGCCTGGTTCTGCA
>JAAYAM010000054.1 GCA_012719355.1 Acidobacteriota bacterium | reverse complement strand
GTCTGAGAAAGGATCTGATATTTCGTAAGATTCGAAATCTCAGTCGCCATGTTGGCGTCCCGTATCGTCGATTCCGCCGAGCGCGTGTTCAGTGACTGACTCTGCATAACCAATACAGCCGACTGCAGACGGTTCAATCCGGCGCCTATGGTGGCGCGACTGTTGGCCGTCTCTATCAATGCATCCCTGATGATTCCCAGAGCCGCCTGGGCTCCCTGCTGTGTCTTCAGATCTACCTGGCTCAAATCCAGCCCTCCCAGATCAGTGACTGTTTCTCCGTTGGTCTTGATCATATCTATTGTCACCGCGATAGAGCTCGAATCGAAAATGTCACCTACGAAAACACTCAGAGAACCATCCAGCCCGCCTTCATCAGCCGTGGTGAACAGCTTCACCCCATTGAAGTTCGTCTGAGCGGCGATTCGCGCTATCTCCGCCTGTATCTGGTCGAATTCTGCATGCAAGGTCTCCCTGCCGGTGTCGTCTACCGTCTCGGTGGCCGCCTGCTCCGCCAGCGTCACCGACCGGGTCAGCAGATTCGTGATCTCCTGCAGCGCACCATCGGCAATCTGGCCCACTCCAATGCAGTCATTTGCATTCCGGACAGCCTGATCCAGCGCCATGATGTTGGCACGAAGGGTGTCCGCAATCATCAAGCCCGCTGCATCGTCTGCGCCGCTGTTGATTCGCTTCCCTGACGAAAGTCGATTAATCGATTGATTCAGATTGAGAGAGGATATGCCCAACTGAGTCTGAGCATAAATGGCTGGAATATTGTTGAGTATGCTGAAAGATCCCATGTCGAATTCCTCCGTGAATTCTTGTGGATGTCCAAAATCTGCGGCGGGCGTCCGTGCCCGCGTCCTTCACGCGAACTCTAATCGTCCCTCCCCCGGTTTCTCTTTAATACAAAATTCGAAGATGCAGAATATTTCTGGCCCGCATCTTGCTTAAACAACAATCCGTGCGCACCTGCCTGCTGGTACGCCGCCCTGAGTGCAGAAAGGAATCTCATGACCAGATTTTTCGTCAACAATACCGAAATCGCCGCTCCGGAAGACTTGTCGTCACTCGACAACATCATTAAGCAAATCGAAAGCTCCCATCTCCCCCCTCACTCAATTGTTCGGAGCATCCACATCGACGGAACGCCCCTTACACCGGACAGCGCGGACCAGGGCCTGCACCAAATAGACGCGCGCGAGAAGATTGAGATCTTCACCGGCACAGTCGAGGAGGTCGCCAACGAATCAATCAGCGAAGCCCTGCAGTATCTCGACCGCATCAAAGCGGTAACCCCTTCGGTTGCAATGGGATTTCAGTGCTCCCCCGGAGCCGAGTCCTTTGAAAATCTGCGCCAGCTCTACGAAGGTTTCTACTGGCTGAACATGCTTCTGGAAAAACTCAGAGACAATCTCCAAGTTTCTTTCCAGGACATGGTGATCCAGGGTGTCTCTGCCAAAGAGCATCAGGACAGATTCATTGCCGTCCTGAAACAGCTCATCGACGCTCAGCAAAGAAATGATCTCGTCCTCCTTTCCGATCTTCTGGAGTACGAAATCGTCCCTCTCGTTCCCGTGTGGAAGGAAATGTTTGTCATGGTCCAAAAGAAGATCAACGGTGAGCTCTAGTGCAACTGCAGTCACAGGATTGTCAAATGCCGGAAACAGGCGCCAAATCTCTGACACCCACTCTGTGGATTCACACTGCCGCCGGCCCAAAAACAGGATTCGGACACGTCAGAAGGACGTGCATCCTCGCACGTGCCCTCCAGAACCGATGCACCCCGCTCTTTCTGCTGAACCCCGATGACTCCTGGAGCAGGAAAATGATCGAAGATGAACACTTCACCTGCTCGCCTCGCGCCGACGAGCTCTGGACCGATGCGGCACCTGCAGCCATCCTGATCGATACGCGGGACACATCCGGGCTGGAAAGCTTCATCGCACGAGCAAAGGATCTCGCCGTCCCCGTCATCAGCATCCACGACCTGGGGCTGGCACTGCTCCCTTCGGACATAATCATCGACGGCAGCGTCGCTCCGCCGCCACGTGACCGATTCCCGCAGGGCACCAGGTATTACTGCGGTCCCGATTATATGGTACTCGATCCCCTGTACGGCCTGCTCCACCAAAGGCCCAAGGAAATCAGAAACGGCATCCGATCGGTATTCATCAATCTCGGCGGGGGCGATTCGGCAAGATACTACGAGACGGTTCTGCTCGGGCTTAAGTTGTGGAACAGGAGAATTGACGTCACCGGAACGTCCGGATTCGTGCAATGGGGACAGGAGAGCCTGGAAGCTCGCGACTGGCGCCCGATAAATTTCCGCTGGGAGAGCGAAAATCCCCAAGAGCACCTTTTCGAAGCCGACATCGCGATAACCGCCGGCGGGATCGCCGGCTACGAAGCCCTTTGTGCCGGTACTCCACTGCTGACCCTCTCTTACGATTCCCTGCAGCAGATCACTATAGCCGGGCTTTCAGCCGTCGGCGCCTGCATTGACCTGAGTTTCGGAGACGCCCTTCAACCCGAATCCCTGGCATCCGTTCTTTCGGACCTCGAGCATGACACGCCCCGTCGCCGGAACCTTTCAACCAGCGGCCGCCTGCTGGTCGACGGCCGCGGCGCCGAGCGCGTCTCAAGTATCATCAGGGGGGCCATCCTATGATCCGCGCCCTCATGTTTGACCTCGATGACACGCTCTACCTCGAGAAGGAATTCGTCATCAGCGGCTACCGGGCTGTCGCCCGCTCGCTGGCTGAAAACTGCGGTCGGCCGGTCACAGAGATCTTTTCCTCAATGGTGACGACGTTGGAAACCCGCGGCAGGGAAGCTGTCTTCCAGGTTCTGCAGGAACAGCTGCCCGATGAGCGACTCGCAATTCCCGAACTGGTTGCCATCTACCGCAGCCATCAGCCGTCCATAAGCCTCTGTCCAGGCTACATGGATCTGCTTCGGAGACTTAAACCGGAGTTCCGTCTCGGTGTAATAACCGACGGGCTGCCGGCAGTACAGCGTGCCAAAGTCGAAGCTCTTAACATCAAGAATATTATGGACAGCATCATCTGTACGTGGGAGTACGGCCAGGAGAAGCAGAAACCTCACCCGCTGGCTTTCGAACTGATGCTGCGGGCGTTTTCGATTCCTGCGGATTCCGCTCTGTATATCGGCGACAACCCGGATAAGGACTGTGTTGGTGCTCACAGGGCGGGAATCAGGTTTGTTCACCTGCTGCATCCTCATTACGCTGCGTGCAGGTACCGCGAAGCACCGGATTTCGTCATCTCGACGCTTTCCCAGCTTCCGCAGTTGCTGCGGTCAATCAACTGAAGGATGATCTGAATGGGCAAAACGGAATTCCCTATAGGGCAAAGATTAATCGGAGGCGATGCCGGGTCGTTCATAATCGCCGAGATCGGAATCAATCATGACGGCAGCCTGAGCCGCGCCGTTCAGCTCATCGACGCTGCGGCAGAAGCAGGAGCCGATGCGGTGAAGTTCCAGAGTTACAGAACGGACCGGCTGCTCATAGAGTCCCCTGACCGCTATGCACAGCAACAGGAAGGAACGGAATCTGCCTATCAGATGCTGCGTCGATGCGAGCTGAGCTGGGAGGATCAGGAAAAACTGAGGAAACATGCTGCCGGCCGCGGCATCGAATTCCTTTCCACGCCGTTTGATGAGGAAAGCGCGGATTTCCTCGACTCAATAGGGGTCCCGGCTTTCAAGATCGCGTCTGGAGACCTGACACATGTTCCCCTGCTGCGCCGGGTGGCCGCGAAGAGAAAGCCGATTTTTCTCTCGACTGGGATGGCTTACCTGGACGAAGTCGCCGACGCAATCGACACCCTAAACTCCGCCGGGGCGGAAGACATTGTGCCGATGCACTGTGTGTCGGCCTATCCCGCATCTCCTGAGCAGATGAATCTGCGATCCCTGCACACGATGCGCTCGCACTTCGGCCTGCCCGTCGGACTCTCCGACCATACCCGCGGAATCCTTGTCACGCTCTCAGCCGTTGCACTCGGAGCCGTCGTGGTAGAAAAACACTTCACGCTTGACAAGAACGCACCCGGTCCAGATCACAACTTGAGCATGGATCCGGACGATCTCAAACAACTGATAAGAAGCGTGCGGGAGATGGAATCGAGCCTGGGCGACGGCAGAAAAAGGCCTTCAGATGCGGAACAGAGCGCAAGGGTGCTGGCCCGGCGCAGCATCGTGGCCGCCGTGGATATCCCAAGGCATGAGACCATCCTTCCGCACATGCTTACATACAAACGCCCCGCGAGCGGACTCGAGCCCCGATATGCCGAACAGGTGATCGGAATGAGCGCCGGGCGGGACATCGCAAAAGACACCGCCATCCGCTGGGAAGACCTGATTCCCGCTCCACCCGATTCACAGGATAAATGCAATGCGTGAAATCAACGTTCTTGTTACCGCAGCAAGCCGTCGCGTAGCTCTCATCCAGGGCTTCCGCCAGGCGCTGAAACGCCTTGGTCTGAAGGGAAGTGTCATTACCACCGACGTGAGCAGACTGAGCCCGGGCCTTTACTTCGGATCCAAGCACTACATAGTTCCGCTTACCACCGATCCAGGGTACATCCCGATAATCAAATCAATATGCTTCAAAGAACGGATTCACCTGCTCATTCCGACAATCGATGACGAACTCCCCCTGTTTGGAAGATACACCGAAGAGTTTCTCGCCACGGGTATCCGGGTCGCTGTCTCGAGCGAGAACACAAACCTGATATGCAACGACAAGTACCAGACCGCCCGCTTTTTCGCTGCACGGAACCTGCCGTTTGCCCGCACCTGGCTTCCAGAGGAGCTCGAAGGAAAGGGTTTCGACATTCCGCTCTTTTTGAAACCCAGACGCGGCCGCGGAAGTGTTGGAGCTTTTCCCATAAAGAACGAAAGAGAACTCCGCTTCTTCCTGGACTATGTGCCTGATTGCATTGTCCAGGAATATCTGCACGGAAGAGAGTACACGATAGATGTGCTGGCTGATTTCGACGGCACCATCATCAGTGTCGTACCCAGGGAGCGTATAGTGGTCCGCTCCGGCGTGACCGACAGGGGGCAGACGGTTAATCATCCGGGCATGATTGACCTCGCGATTCGTGTGGCACAGGCGCTCGATATTCGCGGTCCCGCAAATATACAACTCAAACTCGACGGCGAAAAAGCAACGATTTTTGAGGTAAATCCCCGCTTCTCAGGGGGAATTCCTCTGACAATCGCCGCAGGCGCCGATTTCCCGGCATTGCTCATAGAGATGTCCTGCGGCCGTAAAGTCTCCCCGTGCATCGGAAAGTTCTCCGACAGACTCATAATGACGTGCTATGAATCCGCCGTCTTCCTCCCCGACGGTGAAGCCCGGGAAATGCACGAAGAGATGCTTGCCGGAAGGTAGCTCATGTTGAACCAGAACGACGCAGATCGGTGAAAGACAGATGAAGACAGTGATATTGGCTGGAGGCAAGGGAACCAGGCTGGCGCCGTATACCACGATTTTCCCGAAGCCGCTCGTTCCCATTGGAGACCGTCCCATTCTGGAGATCATTATCCGCCGGCTCGCGAGCCAGGGCCTCGGAGATATCATTCTTTCCGTCGGTTATCTTGGAGAACTGATCGAAGCATACTTCCAGAACGGGCACCGAAATATTCCCGGACTGAATCTTCAGTACTTTCGGGAAGCTGAGCCTCTCGGCACGGCAGGGTCGCTCGCCATGATCCCGGGACTTGACGAGACTTTCCTGGTGGTCAACGGGGACATCCTGACCACGATGGATTTTCAGGCCCTCATCCGGCATCACCGGAGCAGTGGTGCCGCGCTTACCGTGTCGATGCACAAGAAGGATGTGAAGATCGACCTGGGCGTCCTCAAGACTGATTCGCGCGGCGACCTGATCGCCTACGACGAGAAGCCTCTTTACCGTTTCAACGTGAGCATGGGCGCCTATGTGTATGAGCCCTGTGTGCTCAAATACATTCCCAAGGGCCGGTATTTCGATTTCCCCGACCTCGTGAAACTCCTGCTGGAGAGAGGGGAACGAGTATCCGGATTCGAATCAAAGGACTATTGGCTGGATATCGGAAGACGAGAGGATTATGAGCTTGCCCAGATTGAGTACGGTTCCAGGGCCGCCGAGTTCCGGATCGCCTGAATGGGTTGTGCCGCTGTCAGAGCTGAACTGCGGTGAAACCGAGATGCACGAGGTGATGCGGGTCCTGCGTTCGGGCTGGTGGACCTGCGGTCCCGAAACCGATGAGCTGGAGCGCGAGTTCGAGCGCCGTCTTGGCGTACGGCACGCCGTGGCGGTGTCCAGCGGAACCGCCGCGCTGCATCTCGCGTTTCGCGCTCTCGGGTTTTCGGATGGAGCGGAAGTCGTGACGCCGTCGTTTACCTTCGTCGCAGCGGCAAACACGTTGATGAACGCGGGCGCGGTTCCACGGTTCGCCGATGTTGAATCTATGGTTGCACCGGTTGTGTCCGCCGCCACGCTCGAGCGTGCCCTCACTCCCGAAACCCGCGGTATATGCGTGATGCACTACGGCGGTTATCCATGTGAAATGAATTCCATCATGGATTTGGCACGGCGCCGCAATCTCCGGGTTGTGGAAGACGCGGCTCACGCGCCCGGCGCATCGCTGAACGGGATCGCCTGCGGCAGATGGGGAGATGTCGGCTGTTTCAGCTTTTTCGGAAACAAGAATCTTACGTGTGCGGAGGGAGGACTCGTTGTCACTGAAGATGACGATCTTGCCGGGAAGATACGCCTGCTCCGTTCTCACGGCATGAGCTCACTGACCTGGGACCGCTTCCGCGGCCATTCCTTCTCCTACGATGTCACAGAGGCAGGTTTCAACTTCCGTATGGACGACGTGAGGGCCGCGCTGGCGCGCGTGCAGCTGGAGCAGCTGGACAGGTGGAACGATCTCCGGAAGGAACGCGTCGGATGGTACCGCGGGATGCTCGGCGCTGATCCCCGCTGGTCAATCGTTTTCGAGAAATACGAAGGATCGCCGGCGTTCCATCTCTTTGCTGTTGTTCTGGAGAAAGGTATTTCGAGAACCCATGTGATGCGTTACCTGAAGTCGAAAGGAATACAATCGAGCATCCATTATCCTCCGATACATCAGTTTTCATATTACGCCGCTCTTCCGCTTCCGAAGCGGCGGCTTCCTGTCACAGATTCGCTTGGAAGCCGCATTCTCACTCTGCCGCTCTTTCCTTCCATGACGTACGAGCAGGTAGCGCTCGTCTCCGGCGCTTTCCGTGAAGCGGTTGACGACGCCGGCACCTGCCGGCAGGAGGTCATCCATTGAGCACCATGGCATTTCTCCAGGCACGTATGGGGAGCACGCGGCTTCCCGGCAAGGTGTTGATGCCGATTCAGGGGCAGTCGATCCTGGAGCGCGCAATCAGACGGCTCAAGGCTTCACCGGCTGTCGACGAAGTCGTTGTCCTCACTTCCTGTCGTGACGTGGATGATGTGGTGGAAGCAGAAGCAGGAAGGCTCCGAGTCCCGGCTTATAGAGGGCCTGAACTGGACGTGCTGGCAAGGTTCTACGGAGCCGCCGTGCGGTTCCGGCCTGAGATAATAGTCCGGGCCACAGCCGACAATCCTCTGATCGACATCGGCTCGATCGCCCGAATCGTAACCGCACTTCGTTCTCGCCGCCTGGATTTATGCATGGAGAGCGGACTCCCCTATGGTGCAGCCACCGAGGCGGTGACCGCAGAGGCCCTCACACGTGCGCACCTTGAGTCACAAACGCCGCGTGACCGTGAACACGTGACCCTCTATATCAAAGAACATCCCGAATCATTCCGCGTCGGCTATTTAAGGGCACCGGAGCCGGTCCGTTTCCCTGACCTCAGAGTCACGGTCGATACCTGCGAAGATTTTTTATTCGTGCAAAATGTGATCTGCCGCCTGCCGGAGAACGATGCACCTCTCCCTCTCGACCTCTACATCCCGCATGCGCTGAACATAATGGATGAAAAGAGACCGTAAGGCATCGACCCTGTCGTGACGATATGGTCGAAGAATGCCAGAGGCGTGCGAAAATATGATTCTGCTCACGAAGCTGAACAAGGCTCCAATAGCCCTGAACTCCGATCTGATTCAGTATATCGAGGAGACTCCGGACACCGTCATTACCATGACAAACAATGACAAGATCGTCGTGCAGGAGTGCATGACGGATATCATTCAGAAGGTAGTGCAGTATCGTCGCCGAGTTTCCGGATTGATAGAAGCGGAATATGAGTGCCAGCTTAGACAAACCTAAAGGAACAGTCGATGTTGCATCGATTCTCGGCCTGATTCTGGCCGCCTTGGCCATTTTGGGCGGCCAGGCGCTGGAAGGCGGGAGTGTAGGCTCGATTCTGCAGCCGACGGCGGCGTTGATTGTGCTCGGAGGAACCTTCGGCGCATGTCTTCTGCAATTCCAGCTTTCGGCTGCATTGACAAGCCTGAAAGCCCTTCTGAAGGTTTTTCAGGAACCGGGCATCAATAACAGGGGTGTCATCCAGGAAATCATCCGGCTCGCCAACAAGGCCCGTAAGGAAGGAGTGATCTCACTCGAATCAGACGCCCAGAGGATATCTGATCCGTTTCTGAAGAAGGCCCTGACGATGGCCATGGACGGCGTCGAGCCCAAGGTTCTCAGAGAAACGATGGAGCTCGAGATCTCCAACCTGGAGGAAGAAGCTGAACAACCGATCAAGTTCTGGCAGGCGGCAGGCGGTTATTCGCCTACGATCGGGATTCTGGGCGCCGTGCTCGGCCTGATTCACGTGATGGAGAACCTTTCGGATCCCAGCAAGCTCGGACAAGGGATAGCCGTGGCTTTCGTCGCGACGATCTACGGAGTAGGATTCGCCAACCTGATCTACCTTCCGGCGGCGGGGAAGCTGAAACTCAAGGCGAAGGCCCGCATGGTGGCCAAGGAGATAATGCTTGTGGGAGTAATCTCCATCCTTGAAGGAGAGAATCCCAGGCTGATCGATGACAAGCTGAGAAGTTATCTGAGTCGCAAGGAGCAGGAAGAAATCGCGGAGAGCGAAGCATCAGGCCAGCGGAGAGCCGCCTAGAGGGGAATGCTGCCGACATGCGGGGACGCAGGAAACAGAAAGAAGAAGAGGAATCGAACTCCGAACGGTGGCTGGTCTCATATGCCGATTTCATCACTCTTCTGTTTGCGTTCTTCACCACCTTATACGCCATCTCGACAGTCGATGCACAGAAGATGGGGCAGATGGTCATGTCTATGCGCGCCTCGTTCGACAGCAGGCTGTTTGAATCAGGCAGCAGAACACTTGCTTTGGACAACGGTACGGGCGGGTTTGAGCCTTCCACACGTGAAATCCTGCAGAAGATCAACCTGAAGGGGACCCTCGGGACTCCGGTGCGGGTGGTGCTGAATGAGGAAAAGGACCTGCGCCAACTCGAGCAGACGCTTCGTGGACTTCTCCCGATGGAGTTCTCCAAGGGGAGAGTCCGGGTACACATCGAACCCCGGGGCCTTGTCATCAGCCTAGGCGAGAAGGGGCTCTTCGATTCGGGTTCCGATGAAATCAAACCGGAGGGACGGGCGCTGCTCGACACCATCGCCTCCACTCTCGCCTCCATCGGAAATCACATCCGCGTCGAGGGGCACACAGACAACGTTCCGATCCGGAATACGAGATTTCCCTCCAACTGGGAACTCTCGACCTGCAGAGCGACAATGGTCAACCGTTACCTGATTACGAAATTCGGACTGAAGCCGGAACTGCTTTCTGCTGCGGGATATGCCGAATACCGGCCGGCGGCGACCAACGACACCGAAGAGGGAAGGGCCCGTAACCGGCGCGTTGACATAGTGGTGCTCAATCCTGCGGTCGCCGAGGCCGAACCGCAAAGCCTGCCCCGGCAATAGCCTGTCTTCATCTTTCCCATACGTAGGCACCGAAATCCTTAAGATGCCGGAATCCTACTCTCTGATACCAGCTGTATGCGCGCGTATTTCCCTTCGTTACGGTCAAAGCGACGCTGTGGAATCCGAGTTTCCTGAGCCTGGAGAGGGTATTGTCCATGAGCGTATTGCCCACCCCGAGACCCTGGTGCAGCGGATGTACCGCAATCTGCGGGATCATTGCGGCGCCCTCGGAAATACGGGAACAGAGAATGAGTCCGATCGTGCGACCTTGCGCATCGAGCGCCATGAAAGAGGCCTCCTGCATCAAAACGCCGCATCCGGGGTTTTCCACCAGGCTCCGCAGGTAGCTCTCACATCCTGCAAGCGTGCGGTAATCTTCGCATATCTGTGCATCGCTCTGACCGCGGTAACTGAGCATATTCATCTCGGCCGCACTGTCAAGATAAAGCGAGCTCCATGGAATGATCTTTCCGGCCCGGAGCCTGCCGGGGGCGGCTGTAAAGGATTTCAGGTCCAGCCGCAGATAGCTCCGTTCATGAAAGGTGAAACCGTTGCGCATGAAGGGAGAAGTGAGGTCCTGGCTGTGAAACGGCATGATCTGCGCTTCAATCCGGTTGACCTTCTCCTTTTCTTTGAGACTGGTTGCCGCAAGACGCACAAGCTGATCGACGGTTTCCTGTGATCTGCCGCTGGCGGAGGCGTAAAGCGAACCTATGATTCCTTTCGCCTGGTTTACGAGGAAGTAGGTGTATCCCACCGCATTCCCGTCTTTGAACGCGACGTAACCGGGGAGCAGTTTCTGTCTGGCGAAAGAGAGAAGTATCTCCCGGATTCCCGAGTAATCCCATTCGAGATCGGCCAACCATGCTCTTTCTTCTTCGAGCATCAAAGGGAGAAGAAGCGCGTTGTCGACGTAACTTATAGGAATGCAGTTGAAGTCGGACATATCAGATCAAAGCAACCCTGGGTCTTGTGCGATTTGTTGACCGAGTCGTGAATGGCCTTCCAGCGCCCGACCGGTATGTTCAGGAACGCTTCCGTGACCTTCGGATCGAATTGAGTGCCTGAACAGGACCGTATTTCCTCAAACGCCGCTTCGAACGACAAGGCCTGCCGGTACGGACGGTCGCTCGTCATTGCATCCATCGTGTCAACGACGGCGAAAATCCTTGCTCCCAGAGGAATTTCGGTGCCGGCAAGACCATTCGGATATCCGCGTCCATCCCAGCGTTCCTGGTGGCACAGCACGATTTCGGCTGCGGGAGCCAGAAACTCGATGCTTCTCAGGATGTTGTACCCGATCTGCGGATGCTTTCTCATCTCGGTCCATTCCTCCTCATTCAGCTTGCCGGGTTTGAGGAGAATGGAGTCTTTGACCCCGATTTTGCCCACGTCGTGAAGCAGGGCGCCGCGTCCGGTCTGAATCAGATCGTCATATTTCAGTCCGAGCGCCTCGGCCAGAGTGAGCGTGTATTCCCTCACCCGCTGGGAGTGAGCCAGGGTTTCGTGCTCCCGTGCATCCAGCGCCGTTACCAGGGCCTCCAGAGTGATCTTGTAGCTTTCTTCGACGTCACGCAATGCCTCATTCAACTCGAACGTGCGTTCGCGGATCTTTCGCTTGAGTTCTTCCCGGTAGAAACGGTTCCTTATCGCGAGGCGTCGCTGTTCAAGGGCCCGGTCGACCGCCCTCCGGACCGCCGGCAGCTCAAAGGGCTTGGTAATGAAATCGCAGGCGCCGATGCGCAGTGAATCGACCGCGGTGTTGATGTCCATGAGCCCCGTGATCATGATGAATGCAGTCTCCGGATCCTTGCGCTTCACGAGCCGAAGCAGTTCCATCCCCGACATGCCCGGCATCATAACATCACTTATGACCAGCGAGAAACGCTCCTGCTCCATTTTGTTGAGAGCGTCCAGTGCGTTGGGTGAGCCGACGCACTGCGGGCCTTCGCTGTTCAGATGGTTGAGCAGAACTGAGCGGACGCTTTCCTCGTCGTCGACAATGAGTATTTTTTCGTGCACGAGCTGTCGGTTCATTTGATTTCAGCAGTCTTGTGCGACTCGAGGATCCGCTTCTGTTTGTCGGATAATTCCCTGAGGGTGCGCAGGTGCTGCTCCTGCATCAGGTCCTGAACCGTTCGGACAGGCGATCCGTTGAGCGGAGGAGATATCTCTGACTTATTCGAAGCAAGTATCCGGCCGTTGCAGAAAACCTGTGTCACGATGTGGGGCTTTGGAAACCCGATCTTCTCTGTCTGGATGTGCAGTAGTTTGCCCATGAATTCAACGTTGTCGTTGAGGCCCGTGACAGTACCGTCGGCAGCATCTGCTTTCCTGTTTTCGGTCATACGCTTACACTTCGCCTCTAAAAAGGGGGGGACATAATTCATATCGACGGAAAACGTGTGAAGCTTTACCTGTGAGAGGAGGGGCCGCAGGAGCGATAATCCATGGCGCTCAGATCTTTACGTATGTGGCCGGTTCAACATAACGGAAGCCGGCCGAACTGGCTACCAGGCTTTCCGAGTGGCCGACGAAAAGATGTCCCCCCGGTGCGAGGATGTCCCAGAAGCGTCGGACAAGTTTCTGCTGGGTATAGTTGTCGAAATAGATCATCACGTTCCTGCAGAAGATCAGGTCAAACGGTCCTTTCATCGGCCAGTCGGCCATCAGGTTAAGGCGGGCGAAGCGTATCATCCTTTTTATGGATTCGTCGACGCGATAGAGCTGGTTTGAGCCTGAAGAAACGGGGGTAAAGTACTTCACGAAGCAGTTCGGCGGAATTTCCGCGAGACTCTGCCTGTCATACTCCGCGGCGCGTGCTTTGGCAAGCATTGTGTCGGAGATGTCGGTGGCCAGGATCTTTAATCTGGTCGGATCGACAGTCGGCAGTTCCTCTTTCAGAAGCATCGCTATCGAGTACGGTTCCTCGCCGGAGGAGCAACCGGCGCTCCACAGGCGCATCCCTTTACCCGAATTCCTCACTTCCGGAAGGATGCGGGTGCGCATGTAATTGAAATGCTTGTTTTCCCGAAAGAAGGAAGTCTTGTTTGTGGTCAGACAGTCAATCATCGTCCGGAGTTCCTGGGCCGTCTTGTCGTCGAAGACGTGTTTCAGGTAGTCCCGGAAGTTGTGGAGATCGAGGGCTCGCAGGCGCTTCAGAAGCCTCGACCTGACTAGTTCTTCCTTCCCCGGCTGCAGGCAGATGCCGGAAAACTGGTAGAGGACGCGGCTGATTTTCTGGAAATCGGCCCGGCTGAGCCGTATCTGTGAAAAATCGTACTTCTGAACGCGAGAGGCCGGCTCCGGATGCACGATAAAGGATGCTCCCACCATCACGATGACTCCGGCTAGCCGGCTGCGGCTTCCACAGCACCGTGTTCTGTAAGCCGCTGCAACTGGACGATCTGATCTGCCGAGAGAACCAGATCTATGTTCAGAAGGATCTTTACCTTCGACTGAGACTTGCCGATTCCGAGAATATAGTCAGTATTGACGTCTTTTCCGAACGATGGAGGAGGTTCGATGTCTTCGCTTGCGATACTGAGCACCTCAGAGACCCGGTCGACGACGATCCCGACCTCTACGTTCTGCACATTGACCACAATGATGCAGGTCTCCGAAGTCCGCTCCCTCGCGTCCATCCCGAACTTGCGCCGCAGGTCCACTATGGGAATGATTTTTCCTCTAAGGTTGATGATGCCGCAGATGTGGTCGGGCGTGCCGGGGACGCTGGTGATCGGCATCATCCCGATGATCTCGTGTACGTTCAGAATCTCGATTCCGTATTCTTCCCCCGCAAGGAAGAAAGTCAGAAACTTGCCTCCTGCCGTCCGCGAGTGTTCCTGGGGGGGCGGGTCGTGTCGTTTATCTGCCCCGTTAGTCATGGCTTCAACTCCTTTCGGCATCCTGTTCGGTTAGAAATCCTTGAGTATGTCCATTTCACTGTCGAGATTGAACTTCGGAAGTACATCCCGGCCGTTGGGATTCCATCCTCCATCGCTGAAGGTCGGCAGAGGCGTGTCATCCTGTTTGTGCTTTACCTGACGTTGACGTTTTCCCGGCAAGGCGGCTTTCGAGCCTGTCTGGTGGCTTCCCAGCTGGAATGCATCCACCATCTTCTGCATCTTGTGAGCAAGGTTGTCGAGTTCGAGCGCCGACGCGGCTGATTCTTCTGAATTGGCGGCGTTCTGTTGCGTCATTTCGCTCATCTGCTGAACAGCGGTGGTGATCTGGTCGATCCCCTGGCTCTGCTGATCGGAAGCCGAAGCGATTTCGGCCATCACTTCGCTAACCTTGTTCACCTGTTCGTTGATCTCTCTGAGATTGGTCAGCACTTCCTGGTTGATCGAGACTCCTCCTTCTGCATTCTTGACTGATTCCTCGATCAGATTCGATGTGTTCTTTGCCGCCTCGGCACTGCGCATCGCAAGGTTGCGCACTTCTTCGGCAACCACCGCGAATCCCTTGCCTGCGTCTCCTGCGCGGGCGGCTTCAACTGCCGCATTGAGTGCCAGAAGGTTGGTCTGGAACGCGATCTCGTCGATGGTTTTGACGATCTTCGCGGTGGAGTCGGAAGAAGCCTTTATCAGGTTGATCGCCTCGGAGAGCCGCTGCATGCTGTCGACACCCTTGGCTGCAGTCGCTCGCGCACCTTCGGACATGCTTCGTGCCTCCTTGGCGTTGCTGGCATTCTGCTTGGTCATGGATGCCATTTCCTGCAGGCTGCTGGACACTTCTTCAAGCGAACTTGCCTGCGCCGTGGCACTCGACGAAAGCGCCTGGCTGCTTCCGCTTATCTGACCCGAAACCGCCGTTACCTGCTGTGAAGCCGTCGCGACCTGCGCCATCGCCTGTGCGAGGTTGGCAGAGGCCGTATTCATCGCCTTCTTGATCTTTTCGAAATCTCCCTTGTAGTCGCCCGTTACACGCGCCGTCAGATCGTGTGCAGCAAGCCTTTCCAGTGCGGCCGCCAGTTCATTGATCGGGGCGACCACGGCTTCAAACGTTGTGTTCATGCCTTTAACCACGTCGGCGTATACGCCCTGGAACTTCGAAGCGTCGCCGCGCTGGCTGAGCTTTCCTTCCATTGCGAACGTCGTCATGTTCCGGGTTTCTTCGGCCAGATCGCGCAGCGTGTTGATGGTACGCTGAATGTTTTCAGACAGTACATCCTGCTCTGACTTGGGTGTGATGTTCACCGTCAGATCGTTGCGGCTCAATCCCTCTATCGCTCCCGAAAGATCCCTGATGTATTCGATAAGAGCATGGAATGAGCGGTACAGAGTGCCGACTTCGTCGCCGCGCTTCGGAATTTCAACCCTGTCGCGCAGGTCGCCGACCGCAACCCGCTCCGCGATTGCCGCAATATCCTTCAACGGCATTCCAATGGACCTTCCCAGGCAGACTGCAAAAACGACGGCAAGCAGCATGGTTCCGAGACTGACCCAGATAGTGAAGTAGGCGTAGAAGTTGGCGGTCTTCGTCACTTCCTGGATTCCGGTCTGAAAATCCGCGTCCTTCGAGTCGGTGTAGTGTCTCAACCGTTCTCCAAGCTGATTGCCGATCGTTCCGAAGTCCGTAAGGCTGTTATCGATCGACGAATTGTTGCCGCTGACGAGTGCGGAGACGATCTGTTTGCCGGTACGGACATAAGCCTCGTACTGAGATTCGAAATAGCCGATATCCTGGGCGTCATCCGGCGCCACCTCTTTCAGGTGTTGCACTGTCTTGATGAAATCCTGTCCGATTTCTTCCGCTTTCTGCAGCTTACTTGAATCTGAAAAACCGATCGCTTCCGTCAATGCCTCGGACAGCTTGGTGAAGGTCTCCACAAGAACAGAGCCGTCCTTGTACGCCATGTATGCATTTTCCTCGAGGCTGGTTGAGAGCGAATGGATGCGTGTGTTGGCCAGGTAATTCGATGCCGCCAGCACGAGAACAATCGCCAGTATGGCGGCAAAACTCGCAAACAGTTTGTGCTGGATCTGCAGGTTGCGGTATTTCAACATGTTTTTTTCACCTCACGTGTGACGAAGAAGCGTCCGGGAGTGTTGCCTTGAGCACGCCGGACCCGGCCGGCACTAATGCCAGTATGTGCTAAACACAAAGGAAGCCGGAGTCCGTTGCGCGTGCTCCGGTTCCTCGGTTAAGTACTTATATCGGCGCCGAGTGCTCAAACCTTAACGGGATACGATGCGCTTCTGCCGGATTATCAAATGATTATGTGAAGAAGCTCTAACGTCCGGTATAGAGCGTGGCGATATAGGTAGGCAGCCGGGAAAGGCTGATGCATGCCTGACATCAATTCTCCGAGGAGCGTTTATATATGAGTGCTGCAGTCGTAAATTTGAATTCAGTGACCATTCAGGAACTTGAATCGGGCTTGAAAAAAGCGCTGAAGGATATATCGGAGACAATGCTTCAATGCGAGTGCCGGATCGTACCGTACGATCGTATCGAAGTTATCCCGCCGGGTCTTTCCGCGATTGTAGGTTTTGGCGGAAAGATTTCCGGGTTCATCGCCACTCACATGTCTCC
>JAAYAM010000358.1 GCA_012719355.1 Acidobacteriota bacterium | reverse complement strand
GGGCCACAGCATCCCGGCCGGATCGCCCAGACACGCTTAAAGTTCAATGTCGCAGAGCTGATCAGTCACCAGATGGTTTGTGACAGGTTAAGCAGCGGGTTGTTGCCGCGAAGGCGGCAGGTTTGCCATCACTGCGCTGTCGTCCGTCATGACAGACAGCGCATCCCCCGTCTTCATGTGGAACTTCCATGCCGACCCGAGGTTTTGCAGCCTTGTCGAACGGCTTTGGATGGCAGTCTCTGCAGGAAAAGCGTGTCACTTTCAATGTCTCTTGTCCGGTATCTCCCCATAGATGGCGAACATGGGAGAAGGCGACAGGATCCATCCGGTTCAGCGAAATGACGATGTCGTTCATCGGAAGTTGGCCGGCATCCTGCTCGGGGCAAGCATTTCCCTGAAGCGCAGAGATATAGAAGACACAAAGGGCAACACTACGATACAGTCTTCTTAGTTTCATAGATGTACCAGCGTTGATAGAGCGACGACCCTCAGCCACACCACACCCCCCGGCGCCTGCGGGATTACCTCGTTGTCGGTGTTGCTCCGTGAATCCTGTCGATCTGCTTCTTCGCTCCCATCAAAGCATCAATACGGGCCTGACCGACTTCCATGAATTTGCCGACCAGCAGAGTATGCGCATCCAACGGAAGGTTCTTATAGTCCACATCTTTGAGAAAACTTCCAACAGTGCTTCGCACAATCTTCTGTCTGTCCAGTTCGCCTCCATAGGAGACCACTGCCACCGGAGTATCCGCCGGATAGTGCCTGTTCAGCTGTTCGAACAGCCGCGGGTAGTTCATTCCCATGCAATAGAAGATCATGCTTGCCTGGGTTTCCATCAGTTTCTCGTTAACGTCCTTGCGTCCGACATAGTCGTCCATGGTTATGATCACCGAACTGGTGTCATAGCCGAATACAGGACTTCTTTTGACCGCGGCGCTGACAGCATTGAAAGCACCGACCCCGGGAACAATCTCTGAGGGGCAGTCTTCCGGCAACATCTCGAGATAAAAAGTTGTCCCGTAGACCATCGGATCTCCGCCCTGCAGAGACACGACGATCTTGCCGGCCTCTACTTCTTTCCTGATCCGATCAACCGCAGCCTGTCGCTGTCTGGCATTCCGCTCCACAATTGCCCTCATATCCGGATCTTCAACCGTTTCCGGATCCAGCCCAAGACCGACACGCGATCCATGGGGGCAGTAAAAGACTTCTTTGTCGCCTATAAAACTCTTCCAATACTCGGCTTCCGAGGGCTCTTCCAACAGGATCAGATCCGCGCGCTTAATGACCTCCACTCCGCGCAGTGTGATAAGGTCCGGCGCCGTCCCCATACCAACAATATAGAATTTCCCGACCGCCATTCCGACAACGCCGGTGTTCAGAAACACGAAGAGCCCGATTATCCGCAATACTCGATGCATTTCTCATTTCCTTTCAATTTGAGGAAAATGTCCCTGATGAAGCGTCCCCCATCATCGCGCATGGATCAGTTTTCCTTGGCAGTGACGTTTATACACTACATCCGTGTTGTACGCTAGACATTTTTGACGAAGATCAGACTCGGATAGCCGCAATCAGCATTGTTACGGCGACCACGCAGGTTTCTTCGTAACACAAAGGCGCAGCGCTGGACGGATCTCGATTGAGGTCTTACCCTTATGAAGAGGGCGGATGAAAGGAGACAGTTCATGAAGGCGCTGCCGGAAATCTGGGAATGGGCGGAATACTACTGACCGTGGTGCTACATCGCGGCGGTACGCCTGCACAAGATCTACCCCGAATATGAAGGACGGTTGACTCTGCGGACACGGCCCTTTCCCCTGGAAGTCTATGGGGGAGAAGCCGCTCCGCGAGACATATTGGAACAGGAGTGGTGGCTTGCCGCCATACAGGAGCCGGAAGCCGATTTCAGCCGATTCGCCGGTGACGACTGGCC
>JAAYAM010000357.1 GCA_012719355.1 Acidobacteriota bacterium | reverse complement strand
CGGGGAATCCTCCCCCGTTAAGGGCCAGGGTCGGATGATACGGTGAAATTAACTAAAGGATTGCAGCGTCGTCAATGAGCACGGACCTACGAGGATTAGCAGGTCTGGGGCCGCTTCCCGGTGTTTGCGGCATGGAAGTCTGGATGCAGGTCTCTTAACTGCCTGCACGGAACCCACAGGACTCCCGGCGTAGAGATCCCACCTAAGTCATCCATTGGATCAACTGTGTGGAACGTGGCAACCCCGTTCTCCGCCTGATGCAATTTCAGGCAGGCCAACCGCAAGGCATGCCGATGGAGCAACGGGAGAAAGAAGTTGGAAGAAGCGAACGCTTTCGGGAAAGCCGGAAGATAGAGTCTGCAACATGACTTAGCGCCAAAACCGGAAGGCATCCGCCCCGGCAAATGAGCGTGCAGACGTCCAACAGGTGTCTTATTGCGAGAGAACAGGTAGAACCTTTGAAGATGAGAAAGCAAATGACGGCCAACAGAGCTGGTGCACTCATCGACGATGCCGACCCGTGGAAATCCATCAACTGGAAAGAAGCGCAACGGCAAGTCAGAAGGCTGCAAGTGCGTATCGCAAAGGCTGTGAAAGAAAACAGATGGAACCGTGTTAAAGCGATTCAACATCTGATTGTCAACTCGTTCTACGCCAAGCTGATGGCTGTGAAACGAGTAACCTCCAACAAGGGGAGTAAAACCCCCGGCGTAGACGGCGTCCTGTGGCAAGGCGCCCGAGCCAAATGGCGGGCTTATCAAAGCCTGCGCCGACGTGGCTATACCCCTCAACCCTTGAGACGAATTTACATCGAAAAGAAGAACGGAAAACTTCGTCCCCTATCCATTCCCACCATGACCGACAGAGCCATGCAAGCGCTCTACAAGCTGGCGCTGGCTCCGATCGCTGAAACGACCGCCGACCGGAACTCCTACGGCTTTCGCGAAAGTCGATCGTGCGCCGACGCCGTGGCATGCGCGTTTAATGCCCTGTCCAAGCCGAATTCGGCAGCATGGGTTCTGGAAGGAGACATCCGTGGATGCTTCGACAATATCTCGTTTGACTGGATATTGAAGAACATCCCGATGGACAAAGTCGTCCTTCGCAAGTGGTTGCAGGTGGGATACATGGAAAACGGCATCCACTATCCCACACGCAAGGGAGTGCCCCAGGGCGGGATCATCAGTCCCACGATCTCCAATATGGTGCTCGACGGAATGGAACAAGCCGTCCTTCGTGCAGTTTCCGGCAGGCACCGTATTAACTTTGACCGCTACGCGGATGACTTCATTATTACCGGAAAGTCTAAAAGCATTCTGGAAAAAGTCATCAAGCCTGTGGTCGAAAGCTTCCTTGCCGTGCGCGGTCTGGAACTCTCCCCGGAGAAGACCCTGATCACGCACATTCAAGATGGATTTACGTTCCTCGGGCAAACCTTCCGCAAGCATGGCCGGGTTCTGCACATCACGCCATCGAATGAGGGAGTCCTCGCCCTCACGCAGAAGGTAGGAACGATCATCCAGAAACACGTCGGAGCGCCAATGCCGGTCCTGATCAAGAAGCTAAACGCTGTGCTTCGAGGCTGGGCCAACTACCACCGCCACGTGGTGGCATCGGACGCGTTTAAACGTATTGACACGTATGTCTACGAACAACTCTGGCAAATGATCAAAAGACGGCATTCACAAAAACCGGTTAACTGGCTGTCCAAGGAATACTGGTCAGCCGTCGGGAAGAATGTATTTGCCGTTTGCGTCATAGCCGAAAAGAAGCTATATCAGGTCCTACGGATAAGCTCCATAGGGATTCAACGACATATCAAGATCAAAGCGGATGCGAATCCTTACCTGCCCGAATATGCCGGATACTTCTGGCGACGTCGGAATTGTAAGGACAGCAAGGTGCTGCCGGCTTTATCGGCCAATCTATACCGGGCCATGAAGGCAGTTCAGGAGGTAACACAGCCGGGCCGCCCCACAAGGGTTGCCTTAGGAGATGCTTGAGCCGTGTGAGGTGAAAGTCTCACGCACGGTTCTGAGGGGGGAAAGAGGCCGCAAGGCCTCCGACCTACCCGAT
>JAAYAM010000356.1 GCA_012719355.1 Acidobacteriota bacterium | reverse complement strand
TTTATCGCAACCTGAAACTCCTGGTTGAAGATGGCTGGTTGAAGAAGATCGATGCGCCCGGAGTCGGCCCTGTATACGAACGCGCGGGCAAGGGACACCATCACCATTTCCAGTGCAGATCGTGCGATCGCATATTCGAAATATCCGGATGCGGGTTGAATGAGCGGATCGGAACTCCTCCCGGATTTCTTACTGAGAGGCATGAAGTCTATCTGTTCGGTATCTGTTCGGCCTGTCGAGAATAGCTCGCACCAGCTCCGGCTTTGCGGATCGGGCGCCGGTGACACCCAACGTATGCGATGTACGTTTGATCTGCTATCCTGATATCCTTCTTGTAACCCTCCCCTGAGGCGGAACAGCAGGGCAAATAACGCATTTCTCTTGAGTTTTGGCGAAAGGGAACAGAAACTAGCAATTCTTTCAGAAAAAAGGAGAAGACCAGATGCGTTTAAAGGCAATGACTCTCGGTACGATTGCTGTCGCGTTGTGTGCAGTTGCGCTCGGATCCGCTGCCGGCCCACAGACTAAACCCAATATGGAGAAGCTAATGAATCCTGCTCAGTTGAACGAAACGGCGCCTGACAAATTCCAGGCCAAATTCGAGACCTCAAAGGGAGAGTTCCTCGTCGAGGTTACACGCGCCTGGGCGCCTAATGGAGCGGACCGGTTCTACAACCTGGTCAAGAACGGCTACTACAACAACTGCCGGTTTTTCCGCGTGATTGACAACTTCATGGTGCAGTTCGGCATCAACGGCGATCCCAAGCTCAATGCCGTGTGGAGCCAGGCCCGAATCAAGGATGATCCGGTCAAACAGTCAAATAACAGGGGATACATTACCTACGCGATGGCGGGGCCGAACACCCGGACGACGCAGCTGTTCATCAACTACCGAAACAATGCCGGTCTGGACAGCCAGGGTTTTTCTCCTTTTGGCAAGGTCGTAAAAGGAATGGACGTGGTCGATTCCATATACAGCGGCTACGGGGAAGGAGCGCCAAGCGGGAACGGTCCGGCACAGCACCTTATTCAGCAACAGGGGAACGCCTATCTGGAGAAGAACTTCCCGAAGCTCGACTATATCGAGTCTGCAACAATCGTCACCTCTGAAGCCAAGTAGAGCAGAAAGTTCCCGTCTTCCGCGAAAAAGCGGGAGACGGGAACCTTCTCAGTTTGCGACTTTTATCAGGAAGTAGTTCTTGCGTCCGCGACGCAAGACCAGGAACTGATCATCGATGAGATCGGCAATTCCAATTCGCGCGGTGGAGTCGCTGATACGCCGGTTGTTGAGATAGACTCCACCGGCTTCGATTGCGCGACGCGCTTCAGCTTTTGAAGGGAATACGCCGCACTCGATCAGTAGGTCCGCTACCGGACACCCCTCCGCCTGCAGTCTCGTCGCGGCAAGCTCAGTAGACGGCACATCGGCGAAGATATCGGACACCTCCGCAGCAGAAAGACCCGAAATCTCGGCACCAAACAGGACCTGCGACGCCTGTTCTGCCTTGTCGAGTGCGGTCTGATCGTGCACCGTGCGTGTCATTTCACGTGCGAGGCGGCGCTGGGCTTCGCGCTGCTCTGGCTTTTCGGCCAACGCCTGTTCCAGCTCACGAATCTCTTCTTCTTTCAGCCAAGTGAAGAACTTCAGATAATTGACCATATCGCGATCATCGGTATTGAGCCAGAACTGGTAGAACCTGTACGGCGACGTACGCGTTGCGGAAAGCCATACCGAACCGGAAGCCGTTTTGCCGAATTTCGTACCGTCGGCTTTTGTAATCAGGGGATAAACGAGCGCGCCCGCCGGTTTGCCTCTCATCCGCCGGATCAGCTCGACGCCGGCGGTGATGTTGCCCCACTGGTCGCTTCCTCCGGTCTGGAGCGTGCAATTCATGTGGTCAAAAAGGTAAAGAAAATCGTACGACTGCAGCAACATGTAACTGAATTCGGTGAAAGATATGCCGTCTTCGCGTTGCAGGCGCATCTTGACGGATTCTTTGCTGATCATGTAGTTGACCGTAAAATGCTTGCCCACGTCGCGCAGAAAGTCGACCAATTTGAGTGAAAGGAGCCAATCGGCATTGTTGACCAGGCGGGCGGGATTCGATCGTGAGTCGAAGTCCAGAAAATGCGCAAGCTGCTGCTTTATGATTGTGAGATTGGCTTCGATGGCCTCGCGCGACAGCAACTGACGCTCGGCGGTTCTGCCGCTCGGGTCTCCTATCATCGACGTCCCGCCGCCCGCCACCGCAATCGGAATATGCCCGAAACGCTGGAGACGAGCGAGTGCCATCAACGGCACGAGGTGGCCCACATGCAGACTGTCGGCAGTTGCATCAAATCCGTTGTAGACCGTCACGGGCGCCTGGGCCAGCAGGTCGGGGACGCTCTCAGTAGCGTCGTATACAAGCCCCCGCCATTTCAGTTCATCAAATGCATTATCCGCCATGTTCTCCTGTCCTCTATTCTTGCTGTTGGTAACGGGAAACCATACCGGATTTGGACTTCGGCCGCCAGTATTAGATCAGGCTCCAAAGGCGGATCCTATCAGAGCCATCATCGCATAAGCGCCTCCAAGCCACATAGCGGCCGTAGATGTCTTCAGCTTCTTCGAAACCGCAGCAGAACCAATAGAGATCAGCGAGATGATCCAGATTGCAAAGATGTCGACGTAACGGAAGAGACTCATAAGGTACTTCGGCAGGACTTCCGGCTCAAGGAAGCTCGAAAGCAGCCCGTTGAGGTTCGAGCTGACGGCATACACCAGACTCATGAGATCCATGTCCGAGGATCCTTTGAGGTAGACAACCATCAGCAGGAGGGTGTGATGTACCACATTGGCTGCCAGGAGGGAAAAGAGAGTGATGGAAAAAACCGCCTTGAATCTGTTCCGGGCTCCCACGATGGCGCTGAACAGCTTTACGAAACCCGCGATGAGCAGCCCATAGAACACATTGCCCAGAACAAAAACGAAAAAGATCTGCACATTGATCATGACCGAAGCCACGGGCGCCATCCTCTCCACCTGTTCGGGGGTCATCTGTCCCTTTGCGACCATCTGATCGAACTGATTGGCCGCCATCGACTCCGTATCGAGTATTGAGTAGAGAGTTATGAAAACCAGCAGGCCTACAACCAACAACGCGGTAATCGGAACAAGAACCCGCGGCGCCTGCCCGATCTCCTGAAAAGTCTCCTTTGGAGAGAAGTAGATCCCTCCCCATCGGCTGAGGAATCTTTTCGGTTGCGGTTCTTCCAGGTCAGAAATAGGTTCATTCATTGTCTCGGATTCCACAGATCCTCCTCGTTTTCGCTCGAATTAGCCTGACAGGAAACATCGCTAGTATACGTTCGAGTTCCGGAATTCCGATCTGCTTTTTTTGCACTTGCTGTCTCTACCTGCGATTTGCCGGAAGAGTCTTCTTGCGCAGCCGTATGGATTTCGGAGTCACTTCTACGAGCTCATCATCGTTAATGAACTCCAGCGCCTGCTCAAGCGAGAGGTCACGGAAGGGGACGAGCCGTATGGCCTCGTCGGCCGTAGACGCACGCATGTTCGTGAGCTTCTTTTCTTTCGTAACATTAACATCCAGATCGACGTTGCGGGCGTTCTCTCCGACGATCATCCCTTCATAGACTTCAGTCCCGGGACGGACGAAAAGCTCTCCACGTTCCTGAAGGTTGTAAAGCGCATAGCCGGTGGCCTTCCCGGCCCGGTCGGCAACAAGGGCTCCGGTCAGCCGGTTTGCAATCTCTCCATACCAGGGACCCCATCGGAGGAACGTCGAGTTGAGCAGTCCTGTCCCCTTGGTATCGGTCAGGAACTCCGAACGAAAGCCGATGAGTCCCCGGGAGGGCACCTCGAAATCCATTCTGACCCGCCCGGCGCCATGATCAACCATCCTTGTCATCTGCCCCTTGCGACGGCCCAGCGCTTCGGTAACGACACCAACGAAATGAGCGGGACAGTCAATTACAACCTGCTCGATCGGCTCCATGACGCATCCGTCGTTGATGCGTGTAATCACCTGAGGCTTGGAAACCTGCATCTCATATTCCTCCCGACGCATCATCTCGATCAGGATTGCCAACTGGAGCTCGCCACGCCCCGAAACCTTGAAGCTGTCCATTTCGTCTGTGTCAGATACTTTTATGGCGACGTTGGCAAGCGTCTCCTTCTGCAGGCGTGCCCGAAGATGCCGAGAGGTAACGTACTTCCCTTCCCGCCCGGACATCGGTGACGTATTGGCCTGGAAGACCATCGAGATGGTCGGCTCATCCACCTGTATCTTCGGGAGCGGCACCGGACCTTCAGCATCGGCAATGGTCTCACCGATGTAAATCCCTTCTATGCCGGCCACCGCTATGATGTCGCCGGCGCCAGCTTCGGAAATCGGCTTCTGCTTCAGCCCTTCGAAGGTGAAGAGCTTCGTAATGCGGGTCTTCTCTATCATCCCGTCCAGCTTCCAGACCGAAACATTGTCTCCTACTGATACTTTGCCCGAGAAGATCCGTCCGATCGCTATCCGGCCCACGTAATCGTTGTAGTCAAGGGTAGTCACCAGAAACTGCAGCTTATCTTTTAGAATAGGAACCGGCGCGGGAATCGTCTCGAGAATCTGATCAAAAAGGGGACGCAGATCCTCGGATTCATCATTGAGGGTACGTTTCGCAATTCCCTGTCTGCTTATGGCGAACAGGATCGGAAAATCGATTTGTTCCTCGCCGGCGTCCAGGTCAATAAACAGATCATAAATCTCATTGACGACTTCCTGCGGCCTGGCGTCTGAGCGGTCGATCTTGTTTACCACCACTATTGCGGGAAGCTTCTCTTCAAGCGCCTTTCTCAGAACAAAGCGGGTCTGAGGAAGTGGGCCTTCTGATGCATCCACAAGGAGCATGACTCCGTCCACCATCTTCAGAACGCGCTCCACTTCTCCACCGAAATCCGAGTGCCCCGGAGTATCGACTATATTGATCTTAACGGACCTGTAATAGATCGCCGTGTTCTTCGCCATTATGGTGATTCCCCGTTCTCTTTCGAGGTCGAGGCTGTCCATCACCCGTTCGGTCACCCGTTCATTGTCCCGAAACGTGCCGCTTTGCCTGAGCATGGCGTCCACCAGCGTCGTCTTTCCGTGGTCGACATGGGCTATAATTGCGATATTTCGTACATCTTCTCTTCTCATAACGGACTAACCTGCATCATTTCTAAGATTTGGGGAAATAGTTAAGAGTGAGCTCTTGAGGAGCAGCCTTACACCCGACCTTGCCCTCGTCCTTTCTGCCCAAAAGGGGAGGTAATTGTATCAGATACTCTGCACCAGAAGACCAAATTGTTGTTCTTTCCGTGCGACTCCGGTCCGCCTCGGCGACGGATTAATCAAACTTATGTCTCTGTTCCGGCAGATAAGGAGGGAAAATCGGGCGTCCGGCGCAATGGTGTGACAAGGCCGACCGTATCTGACATCACACCAGCGATTTAACAGCCTCTGTCCCAGGGGTGCTCCCGTTGTTGAAATCGCTTGCCATTATGCACCGTTTCGATATAAAAATAGTTTGGTAGTATTAGTATCGTCCAGTTTGGATGCAAGCAGGCAGTAGGAGCTTTAGGAAATACCGAGCTTCTTAGAGTTGTGGCAGGCAATTGTGGTTTGTTTCGCGCGTCCCCAAGAGACCCTCGGCGCTGTCCTCGAAGATCCTCTCAGACAAGACTGGAGTTAACGATGGATGTTAGGGATCAGGCAATCAAAACGAGTACTTCCCTGCTGTCTGAAGTCGTTCAGAAAAGCGGAGAGAGAATACAGAACTGTTTCCAGTGCCAGAAGTGTTCTGCGGGTTGTCCTTTGAATTTTGCGATGGATATCCTTCCGAATCAGATCTTCCGGCACGTACAGTACGGACATCGGGAGAAGGTTCTGTCCTCCAAGACGATATGGCTGTGCGCCTCCTGCCATACCTGCAGCGCCCGTTGTCCCAACAACATTGACATCCTCAAAGTGATGGACACCCTGAGGAGTATGTCGCTTCAATCCGGCGTTGCATCAGGTGAAAAGGACATTTCGATGTTTCACCAGTTTTTCCTTGGGCTCATCAAGCTGACCGGCCGGACGTGGGAACCGGGTTTTGGACTGTACAAGATGAAGACCGGAGGTCTATTCGGGATGATGGGATGGTCGCTTAAGCTGTTTCTCAGAGGGAAGATCGGAATAATCCCGACCTTCAACGGCGGAAAGGAATTGAGAAGGCTCTTCAATGAGCCGGGAAAAGGAGAGGTGAAATGAAGGAGTTCTCCTATTTCCCCGGCTGCTCTCTTCACGGCACGTCCAGAGAGTTCGATGAGTCCATCAGGGGCGTTTTGGACCTTCTCGACATAAAGATCCACGAACTGGACGACTGGTCCTGCTGTGGTGCTACATCGGCCCACTGTATCGACGAAAAACTGGCGGTTGAGCTTCCGGCCAGGAATCTCGCCATAGCCGAAAGGAGCAACCGGGATCTCCTGGTCCCCTGCGCCAGCTGTTACAGCCGTTTCAAGGCAGCCGAAGTCGAGGTAAAGGAGCATTCCAGGAAAGTGAGCTTTCCTTACAAAGGTGATGTGGCAATCAGATTTGCCCTGGATTATCTCTCTGAACCTGCGATTCTCGAGCAAGTAAAGAAGAGAAGTGTTAAACCGTTATCCGGACTCAAAGCGGTCTGCTACTACGGATGCCTTCCGGTGCGCCCGCCGAAACTGACCGGGGTGAAAGATTACGAAAACCCGCAGCATATGGACCGGCTGATAAGATCACTGGGCGCGGAACCGCTCCAGTGGTCGTATAAGACCGACTGCTGCGGTGCAAGCCTCATGGTTACCCGCATCGATCTGTTCAAGAAACTGATCGGCAAGATTCTCTCGAGAGCGAAAGAGACAGGTGCAGACTGTATCGTCGTCGGCTGTTCGATGTGCCAAATGAATCTGGACACTCGTCAGGAGGATGTGGAGAAAGATCTCGGCGGTATCGATCTCCCGATTCTGTACTACACGGAACTGATGGGGCTGGCAATGGGACATAAGGACATAAAGAAATGGTTCAGACGCCATTTCAAGGATCCGGTTCAGATGTTGAGTGCCAGGGGTTTGATGTGATGGAGGTTTCGTTTCCGATTGCAGCGGGAAACGAACCGTTGAGAAAGATTGCGAGGAACAATGGCTGATAAAGTTGGAGCCGTAATGGTTGTGGGCGGTGGGATAGCCGGTATCCAGGCGTCCCTCGATTTGGCTGAATCGGGCTACTACGTCTACATGGTGGAATCCTCGCCTGCGATTGGCGGCGTAATGGCTCAGCTCGACAAGACCTTCCCGACAAATGATTGCTCCATGTGCGTGATCTCCCCGAAACTCGTGGAAGCAGGCGGGAACCTGAACATTAATATCCTGACCGCCACCGATGTTGAGGGGATTTCCGGGGAACCCGGGAATTTCCACGTCACGATCCGGAAACGCGCACGGTTCGTCGACCTGGCGAAATGCACGGGATGCGGTGACTGCGCGACGGTCTGTCCCATCACACGTCCCAACGAATTCAACGCTCTAATCTCCGACCGCAAAGCAATCTACAAGAAGTACCCCCAAGCCATACCGAACGCATTCGCAATCGAGAAGCGCGGCGAGGCCCCCTGCCGCAACGCGTGCCCTATTGAGCAGCGGGCCATGGGGTATGTTGCCCTGATTCGGGAACGCAGATTCGCCGACGCCTACCGCACGATCAAAGAAGACAATCCATTCCCTTCGGTCTGCGGACGTGTCTGCAATCACCGTTGCGAGGATGCATGCACCAGGGGTCATGACGGGCATGAAGCGGTCAACATTATGCATTTGAAGCGCTTCGTGACCGACTGGGCTTTTGCGCACCCGGAAGAAGTCAGCAAGGCCTATGCATCAGGCATCCAGATCCCCCCCGACACGAGCGGCGTTGGGAAGAAGGTGGCGATCATAGGAGCCGGGCCGGCAGGACTGACGGCTGCCAGTGACCTGATCAACAAGAACTACGCAGTTACGGTCTTTGAAGCTCTCCCGGCCGCGGGCGGGATGATGCGGGTGGGCATACCGGAATACCGCATGCCTTACGAACTGCTCCAGAAGGAAGTCGACGAAATCGTTTCCAGGGGCGTTGAACTGAAGCTGAATCACAGGGTGGAGGATGCCACCGGATTGCTGAGCGAGTACAATGCCGTTTTTGTTGCGACAGGCGCTCACACCGGCATCAAGCTCCCCATCCCGGGAAACGATCTGCAGGATGTTTATCTTGCAACAGACTTTCTGCGTGAAGTCAGCCTGCGCGAGGCTTCAAACAAGCCGTCAATCATCAAGGACAAGCGCGTGCTCGTCCTGGGCGGCGGTAACGTCGCGATTGACGCGGCAATGTCCGCTGTCAGGCTAGGCGCGAGCTGGGTGGGAATGTCCTGCCTCGAAAGCAAAGACAAGATGCCGGCGCACGATTGGGAAGTCCGGGACGCCAGTGAAGAAGGGATAGAAGTACTGGCAGGCAGAACCTTCAAGGAAATCACCAGCCGCAATGGCGATGTCACAGGAGTGCGCACCGCGAATGTCGACTTCCGCGGCTTCGTCGACGGCGGACCCGACTTCGACGAGCTTCCGGGAACGGAAACGGTCATCCCCTGCGATATCGTGATTTTCGCGGTCGGACAGCGGCCCGACCTGACGCTTCTCAATGACAAGGTCGACACAGTACGCGGGCGCACCATAGCGGTAGATCAGACTACGCTTGCGACCAGCGTTCCAGGTGTTTTCGCCGGCGGAGACGCCGTCACCGGAACGACTTTTGTCGTGGATGCGATAGACGCAGGGCACAAAGCGGCACGTGCCATCGAAACATTCCTGAAAGATGAGGAATCCACCAGAGTGTGGCCTCCCAAAGTCGAAGTCGTCGAGAGGCTGCCCGAAGCCACGATCGATCCGGAACTGAAGACGGCGCTTCTTGAAAAAGCTTCGCCGTCACCGCGTGTCGAACCACAAAAGCGCGATGCAGAGACACGAAAACGCGACTTCGATGAAGTCGAAGGTGCGCTGACCGAAGACCAGGTGGTGGAAGCGGCAAAACGGTGCCTCGAATGCGGCATCTGTTCCGAATGCCTGCAGTGCGTGTATGCCTGCCGAGCCGGCGCGATCAACCACAATGATCGTGACGAGGTGATGGACCTCAACGTTGGAGCCGTGATCCTTACCCCGGGATTCGAAGCGATGGAGGGGAGCATCCGGCCGGAATTCGGCTACGGGGAATACGAAAACGTAGTCACCAGCCTCGAGTTCGAACGTATCCTGAGCGCCAGCGGACCCTTCGCTGGAGTCGTCCAGAGGCTTTCGGACGGAAAGCATCCGCGGAAAATCGCCTTCATCCAGTGCGTCGGGAGCCGCGACTCCTCCTGCGGCAACGAGTACTGCTCCTCAGTCTGCTGCATGTATGCGACCAAGGAAGCAATCATCGCAAAGGAACACGACAACGCCATCGAGCCCACGATCTTCTATATGGACATCCGGGCCTATGGCAAGAACTTCGAGACCTACTACGAGCGGGCGAAATCCGAATCCGACGTCAGATACGTCAAGTGCATGGTGTCGCGAGTGAGGGAGGATTTCCAGACCAAGAACCTCCTCATTACCTACATTGATGAAACAGGAAACGTCGTCGAAGAGGAATTCGAACTGGTTGTCCTTTCGGTCGGACTGACCCCGTCGAAGGACACCGTCGAGATGGTAAGACGGCTTGGGGTTGAAGTCGACAAATACGGTTTCGCAAGCACGGACACCTTCGAGCCACATTCGACATCAAGACCCGGCATCTATGTCTGCGGCGCGTACCAGGGTCCGAAAGACATCCCCGAAACCGTGGCGCAGGCGAGCGGTGCGGTGGCCGATGCGACGGCGCCGCTGTCGATGGTTCGCGGAACCATGGTCGCGAAGAAGGAGTATCCGCCGGAGGTCGACGTTTCCGCGGAAGAGACCCGGATCGGAGTCTTTGTCTGCAACTGCGGGATCAATATCGGCGGAGTCGTCAATGTCCCCGCGGTGCGGGAGTATGCGAGGACGCTCGACAATGTTGTCCATGTCGAAGACAATCTCTACACCTGCTCCCAGGACACGCAGGCGAAGATCAAGGACGCGATCAAGGAACATAATCTGAATCGCGTCATCGTCGCCTCATGCTCTCCCAGGACTCACGAGCCGATGTTCAGGGAGACCGTCAGACAGGCCGGATTGAACAAGTATCTGTTTGAGATGGCCAACATACGCGACCAGTGTTCCTGGGTTCACATGAAGCAGAAGGACGAGGCCACGGAGAAGGCAAGAGATCTTGTCCGGATGGCGGTGGCAAATGCACGGCTGATCAAGCCGCTGGACGAGGTCGGGCTGCCGGTCGAACACAAAGCCCTTGTCATCGGCGGCGGCGTGGCCGGCATGACGTCGGCGCTCAAAATTGCAGAACAGGGATACGAAGTTTTCCTGCTCGAAAAAGAGGACAGGCTGGGAGGCAATCTCTGGAATCTGCATTACACTCTCGACGGCAGGAGTGTTCCGGCGCTGCGCGACAGCCTGATCAGCAAGGTCACAAACCATCCTCTGATTCACGTCATCATGAATGCCTCGGTCGTCGATTTCACGGGATCAAAGGGGAACTTCACCACCGGAGTTAAGGTGGGACCTGACGGGGAGTATCAGAAGATCCAGCATGGCGTGGCGATTCTTGCAACGGGCGCCTACGAATGGAAGCCGACCGAGTATTCCTACGGCGAAGATCCGCGCATCCTGACACAGCTCGACCTCGAGGATCGGATAGTCAATAAACCGGGCGACATCGCCGGCGCAAAACACATCGTGATGATCCAGTGCGTCGGCTCGCGCGACAAGGACCGTCCCAACTGCAGCAGAACCTGTTGCGCGACCGCCGTCAAGAATGCGTTGAAAATCAAGGAGCTGAATCCCGGCACTGAGGTCACGGTCCTTTACCGCGACGTACGGACGTACGGACTTGCCGAACCATATTATGCCAAGGCACGTGAACAGGGCGTCCTCTTCGTAAGGTATGAGCCTGAAGAAAAACCTGAAGTCAGAAAGAATGGGGAAAAGCTGGCGGTCTCGTATCTGGATAAGGTTATCAAGGAGAAGATCGATGTAACTCCGGATTTCGTGGTACTCTCGGCGGCGACGCTCCCGAGGGAAAACGAACAGGTCGCCTCAGTGATGAAGCTTCCCAGGAACCTGGAAGGCTTCTTCCTGGAAGCGCACATGAAGCTGCGGCCGGTTGACTTCCCTTCCGACGGCCTCTATCTTGCAGGCGGGGCTCACGCTCCGAAGCTGATTACCGAAGCTATCTCTCAGGCAAGTGCGGCAGCATCACGCGCGTGCACGATCCTCTCAAAAGAGAAGATGCTCGTGGGCGGCGTTGTGGCAGTGGTCGATGGCGAGCGATGCGCGGCCTGCCTGACCTGCGTCAGGGTATGTCCTTATGAAGTGCCGGTCATCAACATCAAGGGAGAAGCTGAAATCGATTTGGCAAAGTGCAAAGGTTGCGGCAGCTGCTCGGCAGAGTGTCCGGCGCGGGCCATCGAGCTGATGCACTTCCGTGATCTCCAGCTCTGGGAAAAAGCCAAAGCGCTGGTGATCGGCGCGGCGTAAGCCGGGAATCAACGGTCTCACAGATCAACTAAACGGAGAAACGGGATGGAAGCAGTGCAACCGAGGGTACAGGAAAGCGCAGCCAAAGGCTTTGAGCCCGAAATAGTCGCTTTCTGTTGCGAGTTCTGAGCGTACACCGCAGCGGACCTGGCAGGTTCGATGAGGCTCAGTTACCCGACAAACATCAAAGTCGTCAAAGTTCCCTGTACGGGCCGAGTGGATGTCCTGACGATCCTTAAGGCTTTTGAAGCAGGCGTGGACGGAGTCTACGTTGCAGGATGCCTCGAAGGAGAGTGCCACTTCCTCAAAGGAAATCTCAGGGCGCGGAAAAGGGTCAATTACGTCAAGCAGTTGCTGCAAGAGGTCGGAATAGAACCAGAACGCGTTGAAATGTACAACCTGAGTTCGGCGCAGGGACAGCGATTCGCCCAGATAGCCGAGGAGATGACTGAAAAGATCCGCACTCTGGGCCCGAGCCCGATCAAGAAGCGCACAGACGCATTCAAAGCATAGATCATTCACGGCAGAGACACTTCTGCGTGAATTGTGAGGAGGTTATTCATGATAGTAGGGAACAGGAAGCCGCTGGAAGAAATCCTGCAATTGGTAAAGCCCTATAAGAAGATTCTGCTGTTGGGTTGCAGAGAATGCATTACCGTCTGCGCGGCCGGAGGAGAACGGGAAGTCGGGGTCCTGGCATCAGAGCTGAAGCTGTCGAGAGCCAAGGACGGCGGAGAGATTGAAGTCAAGGAACATACCCTGGAACGTCAATGCGACTATGAGTATGTGGACCAGATAAAGCCCTTCGTCGATGATTATGAAGTGGTCGTTTCGATGGCCTGCGGTGCAGGAATCCAGTATGTCGCCGAGAAGTATCCCCACAAAATAGTCCTCCCCGCCATCAACACCACATTTCTGGGAGTGACGCTCGAGCAGGGACTATGGGCCGAACGCTGCCAGGGATGCGGCGAGTGCATTCTGCACCTGACCGGCGGCGTCTGCCCTGTTGCACGCTGCGCCAAGAGCCTGTTCAACGGCCCATGCGGCGGCTCTGCCGACGGGAAGTGCGAAGTGAACAAAGACACCGACTGTGCCTGGCAGCTGATTATCAATCGGTTGAAAGAACTTGGTCAGCTGGAAAACTATGAACAGATCATCCCGGCGAAGGACTGGTCTACCGCGAGGGATGGAGGGCCGCGCACACGAGTCCGGGAAGACCTGAGATTAACCTAAGGTTGGCTTGCATTTAAGACATGCGATGAGATGGAGGATTTGAGACGGTGAAGACTAATTCTAATATAGAGCGTCTCCTGGAACAGGGTGCTTTTGTTGTGACGTCTGAATGCGGGCCGCCGCGCGGTGCGGATCCGGAAGTAGTCCGCAAGAAAGGGAATCTGCTCAAAGGGGTTGTGGATGCCGTCAATGTCACCGACAATCAGACCTCGGTAGTACGGATGAGCTCCCTGTCCTCCTGCATCATTCTCAAAGAGTTGGGATTCGATCCCATATGGCAGATGGTATGTCGTGACCGCAACCGCATAGCGATCCAGAGCGACATCCTGGGGGCTGCGGCACTGGGGATCAACAACATTCTCTGCCTCTCGGGTGATCACCAGAGTTTCGGCGACAATCCGAAAGCCAAGAACGTATACGACATCGATTCCATTCAGCTGATAAGCACGGTAAAGCAGCTCAGGGACGAGGGGAAGTTTCTGGGAGGCGAGGAAGTGAAGGGGAAACCTGCACTCTTCATAGGCGCCGCGGAAAACCCATTTGCAGATCCTTTCGAAATCCGCGCAATCAGGCTGGGAAAGAAGGTAAACGCAGGGTGCGAATTCATCCAGACACAGTGCATCTATAATGTCGAGAAATTCGCGAAATGGATGGAAATGGTCAGAGAGCGTGGAATCCATGAACGCTGCGCGATACTGGCAGGAGTGACTCCGCTCAAGTCGGCCGGAATGGCAAGATATATGAAGACCTCAGTTCCGGGAATGGATGTGCCGGATTCTCTGATTGACCGCATCAAAGGAGTCCCGAAAGAGATGCAGGCGGAAGAAGGAATAAAGATCTGTGTGGAGATGATCCAGCAACTGAAAGAGATCCCCGGAGTTCGCGGCGTACACATCATGGCGATAGAATGGGAAGAGAAAGTCCCCGAAATAGCCAAAGCCGCCGGCTTGCTGCCCAGACCTCAGGCCCAGGCCTAAGAGAATTACAGACGCATATCCGCCGCGGATTTGCACAGGCTATGCGAGATCTTCTCTGCATAGAATTCATGCAAATCCGCGGCTTTCTTTTCTCCTGACGAAATGATCACAGTTTTAATTATTGATGACGACGAACACATGAGAAAAGCATGTTCGCGCGTGCTCTCGGCGCAGGGCTGGTCGGTTCTGTGCGCTGAGACGGGAGACGAAGGTCTGGCCCTGCTCAAGAACGGCGAAAGGAAGATTGACGTGATTCTGCTTGATAACCTGATGCCGGGCATGAGCGGAACGGATGTGCTGGCGCAGGTCAAGACTCTCGACCCTGCCGTCCCCGTCATCATGATCACCGGATGCGTCACGGAAGAATACTCGGCCGAAATCACATCAATGGGCGCCTCGGGCTGCCTGCCAAAACCGTTCACCCCTGCGCAGCTGCGCGAGACTATAAAGAAGGTCGTGCAGTAAGACGGCTGCGTCAGACGCTGGTGAGGGCAATCACATACACCTGTACGGATGTATGGCAGAATGCGCTCATGAAACGGTTAAGGACCGGGTTCCTTGCAATGTCCCTTCTGATCCCGCTGCTTTCCGGCTGCGCGGGAAAGAATGAACGAGTCCGGATACCAATGCCGTCTCAAACCGAAATCATTGGAATCGCTTCCTGGTATGGAGATCGCCATCACGGGCGTCGCACCGCCAGCGGCGAGAAGTACGATAAATCCGCCTTCACCGCGGCACATCGCACCCTTCCCTTCAACTCCATAGTACGGGTCCGCAACCTTGAAAACGGCAAACAGGTAGAGGTTCGCATCAATGACAGGGGACCTTTTGTAAAGAACAGGATTATTGATCTCTCGTATGCTGCGGCCAAAGCAATAGGGATGATTAACGCCGGCACGGCAAAGGTTCGACTGGAGATTCTTTCCGACCAACCGTGAGGCCTGGAAAGAAATCTGTTGTCGCCGCCGGTGAGACGAGGCAGAATGGGTGCAA
>JAAYAM010000355.1 GCA_012719355.1 Acidobacteriota bacterium | reverse complement strand
TCGGATGTCCGGAATGCCCGACGCTCAGCGCCTTCAGTGACGCAGCGAAGCGGAATGCGAACAGGGCATGCCGCAGCGGATCACGCAGCAGTAACAGGACCGTTGCGGCTGTCAGGACGATCAGTATGGTTCTTCTACTTCGCGAAAATGAAAACATCGCTGCCGCCGTTCCCGAAAAGGTCTAGATTATATGCCCGGACATCCTTGTGCGAGTCGGAATTCGGACGTGACCGCATGTTATTCTGGTCGTGTATCGTCAGATCCGGATCGGGGTTTTGTGATGAGCTTGTCATGTTGGAGGGAAAATGCTCAGTTTGTGCGAACTCCGTCGTGCCGCCAGACTTGCCGATGAGGCGCTCTCGGGAGCCAGGCTCCGCCGCATCGTGCAGCGAGGTGTTCAGACGCTGCTCCTCACCTTTGAAATCAGCTCTGACAAAACACATCTTATGCTCTCGAGCAGTCCGGAATATGCCAGGATCTCGTTTTCAGGCCCTGGTGAAAATGCCGCTCCGGGATCGTTCTGCGAATACCTGCGGGCCCACCTGACAGGCGGCACGCTGTCTGGCATCGAGATAGTCGGAGAAGACAGGCAAGTCGGGATATCGCTTCAGACAACATCCGGATCCTACATTTTGATTCTTTCAATCCTGGGAGCACGAAGCAATATCTATCTGCTCGATTCCGGGAAGACACTGCTGCACTCGATGCGGCCGCTGGAGGAATCGAGGCGTGAGCTCAGAATCGGGGAAGCGTGGACGAATCCTGCAGGAACGGCTCCTGACGGGACAGACCGCTGGGAGGGAACGCCGGATCAGGATTACCTCGCAGCAATTGAAGAAACCTACCGGAGCATTGAATACGAACGCGAAGCTGAGCAGCTCAGGCGCCGTATAGAACAGGCGCTGAAAAAGGAGCGTGCCTTTCTGGACCGTAAGGCGATCAATCTGCGGGAAGACATGGGGGAGGCTCATAAGGCGGAGGGTTATCGGAAAAAAGGGGAATTGCTCAAGAGCGTTCTTTACCGTATCAGGCAAGGTGATGACATGGTTTCTGTCACTGACTATGAGACCGGCGAAGTCATCGAGATCCCCCTTGATCCAAAGCTTTCTCCGGCCGCTAATCTGGAATCATACTTCGCCAGATATCAGAAGGTCACAAGAGGCGCCAGAGTGATAGAGCAGCAGATCTGCGAGTTGGAAGACGTACGCTCTCAGCTCGACGCGGCGGAGGAAGAGTTGAGAAAGGCGTGCGAAGGGAATGTCCCGGACAAGGAAGCGCTCGAAAAACTTGGATCCGGTCCCGTCATTGCCCGGCTTATCAAACGCTACTTTCCAAAGAGGACTTCTCAGCCTGCGGCATCCAGAGGGGCCGACAAGAAGGAAATCCCGGCACGTCTTCTGCCGAAACGATACAGGACGCAGGATGGGCTTGAAATCTGGGTGGGACGCAGCGACGAAGGGAATGATTACCTGACTACAAGGCTGGCACGCGGGAACGATCTGTTCTTTCATCTTGAAGGATATCCCGGCAGCCATGTTGTGCTGAGAACGGAAGGACGCACCGATCCTCCCGTCTCATCGATTCTGGATGCCTGCGAATTGGCAGTGCATTTCTCCAGAATGAAAGATGCCGGAACGGCGGATGTTCACGTGGCGCCGATCAAGAACGTGAAAAAGCCGAAGGGAGCGAAGCCCGGGCTTGTGTACGTGAGGAGCGGAAAGACGATTCATCTGAAAAGAAATCCGCGGCGTCTGGAGAGCATCCTCGC
>JAAYAM010000354.1 GCA_012719355.1 Acidobacteriota bacterium | reverse complement strand
CCCCGATGGCCACCCAAAGTCCCCCACTTGTGGCCACCTCAAAATCCCCCACCTAGCTGATCAGAAATCTCAATAGAGATTTCTGGCAGACGGCGACAAAACGTGCAAGCTCCCATTGTTCCGTTCACAAATGGGAGAGAGAGGATGAACGTTTTGAAGCCGTCGCTGCAGACCACGATCCAGACACTACTGAGCAAAGGAATAACTCAACGGGAGATCGAGCGCAAAACAGGTATCGATCGAAAGACCATCCGCCGTTATGCCCGGTTATCCGACCTGGGTGCCATCGGAGATGTCGGGGATTCAAAATCCCCCACCCTTCAGGAGGTGGCCACCGGGTCGGAAAGCCTATTCGTCCAAAATCCCCCACCCCGGCCACCGGCTTTCGAAGCCAAGATTCCCAAGCAAATCCGGTCGGCGTGTGAATCGCACAGGGAGTGGATCGAGGAGCAGGTGAGGCTGGGGCGCAATGCCATGGCCATCTACCAGGACTTGGTGGAACTGTTCGGTTTCACTCACCGGTACAACAGCGTGAAGCGGTTTGTGCGGCTGCTCAAACGGAAAGATCCCGAACAATATGACCGGCTGGAGTTTCTCATGGGCGAAGAGGCCCAGGTGGATTATGGCCAGGGTGCGCTGACTCTCCACAGCAGCGGCAAATACCGCCGCCCTCGTCTGTTCATCATGACCCTGAAGTATTCCGGGCGTGCATTTCGGAAGGTAGTCTGGACCTCGAGCAAGGAAACCTGGTGCCGGTTGCACGAGGAAGCCTTCCGCTATTTTTCGGGTTGCCCCCAATACGTATGCCTCGACAACCTCAAGGAGGGAGTGATCAAGCCGGACATCTACGAGCCGGACCTGAATCCGCTATATGCCGCGATGTTGGATCATTATGACGTCGTCGCCGATCCGGCGAGAGTGGGGGATCCGGACCGCAAAGGAACGGTGGAGAATGCAATAAACTACACGCAAAACACAGGCTTGAAGGGACGCAAGTTCGAAAGCATTGAAACACAAAACGAGTGGCTGATGCACTGGGAGGATCGCTGGGCATCGCTACGGATCCAGGGCCGGGTCAAGCGGCAGGTCGAAGAACTTTTTCAGGAAGAGAAACCCTATCTGCAGCCCTTGCCGCTTGAGTCATTCCGCCATTTCAAGCAGGAAGCCCGGACTGTTTACGACGATGGAACGATCCAGGTCGGCAACTCCTACTATGCGGCTAATCCCGCTCCGTTATACAGCGAGGTCCCCATCCGGATCTATGACGATCAAATCGAGATTCTCGACCCGCTCCGGATGGAGGTCATCCGCCGCCATCCCCTGAGTCGACGGCCGGGTTCCGTGATGATGAACCCGGCGGACAGGATCTTCAATCCATCGCGGGAAACGGACCGCTTGCTTGGCCAGGCCGAATGCATCGGTCCGCACACCTTCGATCTGTGCGAGACCTGGTTCAAGGAAGAAGGCCGCAGCGGGCAGCGCCGCATGTACGCCCTGGTCAATCTGGTCCGCCATTACGAGGCTTGTTACGTCGAGAAAGCGGCAGAAGTGGCGAAGCGCAATGGTCTGAGAAGTTCTAAAGCCATACGTAGGATTGTGGAGAGTATGGGAGTCGAAGACAGGGAGCGGAAAGCAGAGCAACCTGCCGGCCTCACGCAGGAGCACACGTTGATCCGCCCCGGAGAGGATTACGCCGCTTTCTGGAACCAATACGCCGCACAGGCAGACCCTCCGGCCCCTCCGGTTCACACAGAGACGCCTACGCCACAATCCCGCGGCATCAGCCGGCAGGAATTACGCGAAGTATGGCAGCAGGCGAACTGGCGTAAGGTGATCGAGGTCTTTCAGCTAAATGTGGACCCGCAGCGCTGCAGCCGGGATGATGAAATCTGGCTTCGATCGCCATTTACACAGGAACAGCGGGCTTCCATGCATGTCAGTCTTTCGGCCAATGTCTACAAAGACTTCAGCAGCGGCAAGGGCGGCGGCATTATCCAGTTCTGCCGGGAGATGCTGCACCAGCAGGGCCGTGCAATGAGCATGTTCGAGACGGCTGAGTGGATGGTGGCCCAGGGAATCTGCACGGGACTGCCCCAGACCGCGCCCGCCGGACCAAAACCCGAAGCGGGTCCCGGCAGCCCATCCGCCAATCATGCCATCGAAGTCGACCTTCGCCGCTATCTTCGCTGCGATCATCCCGAATTGAGCCGCCGCGGCATATCATCGGGCACCTGCCGCTATCTGGGATGCGGCTTTTTGCCTCCAAGAACGAACGGAGGGGAGAGCTCTCCCCTCCATTCCCGGCTTGTGTTTCAGATCCGAGGCATAAAAGAAAACGGCCACGGTGTTGAAGGCGTCATCCTAAGCCATACCGGACGGGCTCTGATGCCAGAACAGGAAAACTCCGATGGCAAATACTGGAGCTATCCTTTTCGAAAAGGTCTGGAAATCTACAACCAGGACCACCTGCTGCTGGATCCCGAAGCCGGCCGCCAGATCAGTGCATTCGGCCTGATCCTTGTCGAGGGCTTTTTCGATGTCGCCAAATTGGTGGAAGCAGGTTGCCGCAATGTTGGTGCCTTGATGGGCGCCCATATCTCCATTGAGCAGATCGAACGGTTAGTTTGGATCCGGTCACGAGTGGGGTTCTCTCGCATCGTGCTGTTTCTGGACCGTGATGAGGCCGGTCAGAAGGGCGCCTCCCAGGCATTCCACCGGCTGCGCCGACACGACTTCGACGTGAGCATCTTCGATTGGGACGGCGCTCTGATCCCCCACACGGTCAAGGACCCGGCGGACATGTCCGTTCAACAACTTCAGCAATTGCGTGTACAAGGCTGTTTTTAAACTCCAGGATGAAAAAGAAAGGAGCTTGATTGATGGAAATATCCTTAGCGGAATTACAGAGAAACCTCAAAACGATTCGCCTGCATGGCATGAGCGCCACGCTTGAAACCCGACTGGTTCAGGCTAATCAAGGCGCTTCATTCGCCGAGGTCTTTTCCTGCCTGGTGCAGGACGAAATGGACTCGCGAAACTCGCGACTGGTACAAACCCGGTTCAATGCTTCCGGACTTCCAGACCGGCCTACCTTGACCGAGTTCGATTGGGGATTTAATCCGAAGCTGCCCAAAAAGGAAATCTACGAGCTTGTCAGTTGCAAGTTTATCAGGGATGGTGCCGACGCCCTGCTTATAGGTTCGCCAGGGACCGGCAAGAGCCACATTGCGAAAACAGTGGCCCACGCCGCCATTCAGAGCGGCTACAAGGTTGTGTATCGCGAAGCCCATGCCTTTTTTGAAGACCTCTTCGAATCCGACCAGCTCAGGCGGAGGAAGAAAGTGACGAAGCTCTTCTCGGAGACCGATCTACTGGTGATCGATGACCTCTTTCTCCGGAAGAATGTTCCCAAACAGGCTGCAGACGATTTACTCGAAATTATTCTAAATCGCTACGCCTCGAGGAAAAGCTCGTTGCTTACGTCGAATCGACCGCTCGATGATTGGGGGAAACTCCTCGGCGACAACGCCGCTTCCTCGGCCATCCAGGACCGCCTGCTCCATCGCGGGCACCTGTTGAAGTTCGAAGGCCGGAGCTATCGTCTCAAGGAAGCCTCTATCAGGCTGACGGAGAGCAGACAGAAAGTCTCCGGATGAAAAAGGAATAAGCTTGGATCTCAGAACGAATTGTTAGTAGATTACCGTCATACTGTCGCCCGGGGTGGGGGATTTTGACCTGGCCACAAGTGGGGGATTTTGAAGTGGCCATCGGGGGTT
>JAAYAM010000353.1 GCA_012719355.1 Acidobacteriota bacterium | reverse complement strand
GGTGATGACCGGTACGTGCTGCAGGAACTGCGCGAAGTTGTCAAAGCTGCACAGGGACACCCCGTCAAGGTAATCCTCGAAACCTGCCTTCTCGGAGATGATCGGAAGATATCGGCCTGCCGCCTGGCAATGGAAAGCGGGGCACGCTTTGTAAAGACTTCGACCGGATTCAGCCGCGGCGGAGCCACCACGGCGGATGTGGCGCTGATGCGCAGAACGGTCGGACCTGACTTCGGAGTAAAAGCATCCGGCGGCATCCGTGATGCGCAATCGGCGCTGGCCATGCTGGCCGCCGGCGCCAACCGCCTCGGCACTTCCTCCGGGGTTGCCATATCGAGGGAGCTGAAAGGTTAGATGATGAAGGAATTGACCAGACACCCTGCTCTCGAGTTTCATCGCCAGGGCTACGGAATGGTTGCCGCAGGCAAGGATAAGGACCCGGGCTGGCCCCTCTGCTTCCCGAGGGCAAAAAACGGACGAATCAAGACCGGCAATTGCACCTGCCGCCGGAGCGAAAAGGGGCAATCTTGCGACCATTTCTCAGAACTTGTCAGACTGGTCGAGCAGATAGAGAAACAAAACGGCGGCCGCAGCCTCGGCGAACTCTTTGCCGAAAGCCGCTGGTATCGCATAGGCATGCTCCTCACCGAAGGAGATTCGATTCAAAGCAACCGAGTACATGTAAGTCAATCCGGGAAGGCTTACATATTCACTTCAACTGACGACAGACTACTTGCCAGGCTGCATGATGAGAGCGAGACATCGCTTAGATTCATCGAGCGCGCCGGACTTCTTCCCGGAAAGCACCACAACCGCGGGCAACTTTTCCAGAGGCTCAGCAGCATCCTGAGTTCACCCGAGGAAAAGCAGCTCAACAAAGCAGGCATGCTGACCAACCGCCAGGCGACAGAACAGGGTTTTTGGGGACGTCTCTCCTACCATTTCTTCCAGGAGTATGGAGACGAAGGCTTTGCGTTTCGGCCGGCAATCGATAAGCAAAGTGGAGATTTCGTCTTGAGCTGCTCAGGCAAGGACGCTCCGCTGCTGGAACTCATAGTGCCACGGATCAAAGTGCGTAAGCTCCTGAAGATGCTGCATTCCGAATTCCCGGATGAACCGCTGCTGAAAATCCACCCGATTCCTCTCAAGTCGATCTTCAGGGTCACATCCAAGACAAAGCTCGATCTGGAAGTCCGGCCTATGATTCAGGCGCTGCAGGCCTCAGGAGAAGCCGGGTTCTTCGAAAGCAAGGACTTCGCCCGCTTCCGCTACGGCGATCTCGTCTACATCAAAGATATGAACATACTGGCCGAACTGGAGCGTCCGGACTCGACCCGGCGGTTCGCTGCGCCCGTAGCTATGCAGCTTAAGAAGAGTCAACTCCCCTCCTTCCTGGATGAGCACCAGGAAGAAATCAAATCCGGCGGCATGGTCCTCGACGCGCCGTTCAGGAAACTATCGATCTTCAGGGAATTTGACCGGGTCGAAATCAGCCTCGATGCGCTCAGGCGCAGCTGGTATTGGCTTTCCATCAATTACGGCCTAGGATCGGAGAAGATCTCTCTCACAGATGTACTCGAGGCTCGGCAAAAGGGACAGCAGTACCTGAAAACCAGGCACGGCTGGATCGACGTAAACTGCGAAGCCTTCCGCATACTTGAGACGATCGAAAACCAGAGGGAAGAGGCGGTGCAGGGAGACAGGCTGCGGTTTTCAGCAG
>JAAYAM010000352.1 GCA_012719355.1 Acidobacteriota bacterium | reverse complement strand
GGCATCCCGCTGGTGATGCGTTACAAGACGACCACCAAAGGGACAAAACTTCCGGATCGGTGGCAGCTTCCCGATGAACTTCGGGACGATACCGGGATCCTCTTTACCTCCGCTTTCCCCGGATATGACGCCTATTGCCAGATCATCACGGATTTCTACAAAGACCGAGGCCGCAGGGAGAGGCTCGAGGAGCTGAACAACCTGCGAGCCCTGGCGCTCAGATCCGGGACCGGAAACGGCCTTGCCGGCGAACTTGAAAAACGAATCAAGGCGCTGCAGGAGGAGATCGACCGGAATATCTATCAGTTCGACAGAAGATTCCTCTTCCGGGTGCTCTCGATGGGCCACTCGCAGTTTGCCGAATACATAGGCGCCCGCGGTCCCAACACCTCCACCAACGGCGCATGCTCGAGCGGAACCCAGGCCGTCGGGCTCGCCAGCGACTGGATCAGGACAGGACGGTGCAAACGTGTCATCATTATTTCCGCTGACGACATTACTTCCGACAACCTTATGGGGTGGTTCGGTTCAGGATTCCTCGCGTCAGGTTCGGCCGCGACCGATGAAAGCGTCGAAGATGCGGCGACTCCGTTTGACCGGAGGCGCCACGGCCTGATCATAGGGATGGGAGCCTCGGCGCTCGTGGTGGAGAGCGTCGAATCCGCTCGCGAGCGCGGCATCCGCCCGATCTGCCGACTCATGGAATCCGTCGTCGCCAACAGCGCGTACCATGGAACGAGGCTCGACGTCGCCCACATCTGCCAGGTAATGGAGAAGCTCGTTTCCAGGGCCGAGGCCGAGTGGGGAATCGACCGATACCAGATTGCCCCTGAAACCGTCTTCGTCTCCCATGAAACCTATACCCCCGCAAGGGGCGGGAGCGCCTCCGCCGAAGTCTTCGCACTGAGGCATGTGTTCAAGGAAGCGACTGACAAGATCATCATCGCCAACACCAAGGGATTCACGGGACACCCGATGGCCGTGGGGATCGAGGATGTGGTCTCGGTTAAGATCCTCGAAACCGGAATTGTTCCTCCGGTGCCGAACTTCAAGGAAGTCGATCCGGAGCTTGGCGTGCTCAACCTCTCCAAAGGAGGTTCCTACCCGGTGCAATATGCACTGCGGCTCGGTGCCGGTTTCGGATCCCAGATCAGCATGAGCCTGCTGAAATGGGAGCCCACGCCCGACGGGCGACGGCCCTCGCCGTCAGCTCTTGGTTACCAGTACCGTATCGAAGACAGGGGTCGGTGGGAAAGCTGGCTTAAACGTCTTACCGGCTACGATTCTCCCGAACTCGAGGTGGTGCAGCGCACGCTCAGGGCCAAGGATCAGGGTATGGCGTCGGGAGCGGAAAATGGTAATAACCATGCGCAGTTAACTGAAAAACCTTCACTGCCGGCTTCAACCGTGAAGGCGCCGCAGGAAGCGCCCGTTGCCGCGGCTCCTCCGCGCAAGACGGTTGACGAGGTGCAGGCGAAGGTGATGCAGATCATTTCCGAAAAGACCGGCTATCCGACGGATATGCTTGATATGGATCTGGATCTCGAGGCCGACCTCGGCATCGACACGGTTAAGCAGGCGGAGATGTTTGCAGCCATCAGGGCGGCGTATGACATCCCGCGTGAAGACAACCTGAAGCTGCGCGATTTTCCGACCCTGGCGCACGCCGTCAAGTTTGTCTACGACAGGCGGCCTGATCTGCAAGCCACGGCGCCGGCAGAGGCCGTGGGCGAATCCGCGGCTCCGCTTTCCGCACCTTCCGCATCTGGACAGGGCGGAAAAGATGCGGTGCAGGAACAGGTGTTGAAGATAATCGCCGAGAAGACCGGCTATCCGACGGATATGCTTGATATGGATCTGGATCTCGAGGCGGATCTCGGCATCGATACTGTCAAGCAGGCGGAGATGTTCGCCGCGATCAGGGCGGCATACGACATCCCGCGCGAGGACAATCTGAAGCTGCGAGATTTCCCCACACTCGCGCATGCGGTGAAGTTCGTCTATGACCGGCGGCCGGATCTGAAGGCGGCGCTTTCTCAAGCGGCCGAAGTCGCGACTCCTGCGCAGGCTGCCGCGCCGGCAGCAGCGGCGGTGAATGATGGGGTGCGCGAGCGGGTACTCGAGATCATCGCGGAAAAGACCGGCTATCCGATCGACATGCTCGATCTCGACCTCGATCTGGAGGCGGATTTAGGCATCGACACGGTTAAGCAGGCGGAAATGTTTGCCGCGATCAGGGCCGCATACGACATCCCGCGGGAAGACAATCTGAAACTCAGGGACTTCCCGACTCTGGCTCATGTAATCCAGTTTGTATATGACCGGAAACCCGATCTGAAATCGGAGGTCGCGACAGCCGCTCCTCCGACCACGACTGAAGCTTCGCCGGCTCCGGCAGCAGCGGCGGATGATGACCCGGTCAGGGAGACCGTTCTCAGGATCATCGCCGAGAAAACGGGCTATCCCCCCGATATGCTCGATCTCGATCTCGATCTGGAAGCGGACCTCGGCATCGACACGGTTAAGCAGGCGGAGATGTTTGCCGCGATCAGGGCGGCATATGATATCCCGCGCGATGACAACCTGAAGCTGCGCGATTTCCCGACACTTGCACACACGATTCAGTTCGTTTATGACCGCAAGCCGGACCTGAAGAAGGCTGCCGGGGGCGAATCCCGGACCGAACCCGCTGTTGCGCAAGCGGTCGAGCCCCAGACCGCAGTAACCGGCAGCATGGAAGCGGCTGACGCGATTCCGCGGCGCATTCCCGTGCCGCAGCTGCGGCCGGCTCTCGAGTTGTGCAAAGCGACAGGCGTGGTTCTGAAAGAAGGGAGCCGCGTGGTCGTCATGGCTGATAAGGGCGGCGTGGGAAAATCACTCATGGCGAAACTCGAGAAGATGGGGGTTCGGGTGCTCGCTGTAAACGGGGCGCCTGATGCGGCATCCTTGACCAGGCAAATCGAAGAGTGGAAAGCCGAAGGCCCCATCCAGGGTCTCTACTGGCTTCCTGCCCTGGACAGTGAATCCGATATTGCCGGGATGAGCTACGAACAGTGGCGCGAGGCAACGAGGATCCGGGCGAAGCTCCTGTTTGCAACCGCGCAGGCGCTGGGCAACTCCATCGGGCAGACCGGGACGTTCTTCGTGTCGGCCACCCGCCTGGGAGGGCTGCACGGCTACGATCCGTCCGGAGCGGCGGATGCGTTGGGAGGTGCAATCACAGGTTTTACGAAAGCGTTCAAGCGTGAAAACCCCGATGCCACCGTGAAAGCGGTCGATTTCGAGCCGAGCCGGAAAACGAGCGCGCTGGCCGATCTCCTGATTGAAGAGACGCTGCGCGATCCGGGAGCTGTGGAAATCGGCTGCCATAACGGGCGCCGCTGGACCATAGGTTTGCAGGAGCAGGCGCCGGCGCAGGGAGAACCGGTCAAACTGGACAAGGACAGCGTATTCGTCGTGACCGGGGCTGCAGGAAGCATCGTTTCGTCGATCACGGCCGATCTGGCCGCCGCTTCGGGCGGGACGTTCTACCTGCTTGACCTTACACCCGAACCCGATCCGGCAAATCCGGACCTTGTGAGGTTCCAGAGCGACCGGGAAGGGCTCAAGAGGGAGATCTTTGAGCGGCTCAAAGCGAAGGGCGAGCGAGCGACTCCCGCAATGGTGGACAGGGAACTGGCCGCGCTGGAACGCTCCGCTGCGGCGCTGGCGGCAATCGACGCGGTGAAAGTGTGTGGTGGTGTTGCTCATTACCGGAGCCTTGATCTGACGAATCCGTCGGCTGTAGCAGGAGTGATAAAGGAGGTCGCCGAGCGGCACGGACGGATTGATGTCCTGATGCACGCAGCCGGCGTGGAGATCAGCCACTCGATAGCCGACAAGAAGCCGTCGGAATTCGATCTCGTCTTCGACGTCAAGGCTGACGGGTGGTTCAACCTGATCTCGAGCATAGGAAGCATGCCTGTCGGGGCTGCGGTGGTCTTCAGTTCCGTCGCCGGCCGGTTCGGCAATGCCGGCCAGACCGACTACAGCTCGGCTAACGATCTTCTCTGCAAGTCGATCTCGAATTTCCGGTCGACCAGGCCGCAGACGCGTGGTATCGCGATCGACTGGACGGCGTGGAGCGGCATCGGGATGGCGGCACGAGGCTCGATTCCGACGATCATGAAGCAGGCGGGGATCGATATGCTTCCGCCCGAAGCCGGAATTCCCGTGATACGACGGGAGCTGGCAGCCGGGACCAATGGTGAACTCGTCATCGGCAAGGCACTGGGGATACTGGTGAAGGAATTCGATCCTCATGGAGGGCTCGACGTCTCGGAGAAGGGCGCGTTCGAGGCGGTGCTGCGCAACCGCGGCGTTATGGTCGGCAAAGTCGAAGGGATGGGGGTGCACTCCGGATTGACAGTCGAAACGACGCTCGATCCGGCAAAGCAGCCTTTCCTGTTCGATCATCAGATCAATGAGACTCCGGTGCTTCCTGGCGTCATGGGGATCGAGGCGATGGCGGAGACCGCGAGGCTGCTCTTCCCGGACAGCCATATCGGGGCCGTCGAGAACGTCAGGTTCCTGGCGCCGTTCAAGTTCTACCGCGGTCAGCCTCGCTCGTTGAAGATCCAGGCGGAGTTCCATGCCGCCGGCAACGATATTGTTGCCGACTGCAGGCTCCTCGGAGCACGGACGCTGCACGGCCAGTCCGAGCCGGAGATCACGCTTCACTTCACCGGACAGGTGAGGCTGGTGTCCGGGCGCCGCAAGCCCCAGAAGGAGAAGCTGATTGCCATGCCGAAGAACGGCGCGAGGGTCGAAGCTTCCGACATCTACCGCCTGTACTTCCATGGACCAGCCTACCAGGTGATCGACAGCGCATGGAAAGACGGGGAAAACATCGTTGCCCTGTTCGCCAGGGATTTGCCGGCAAACCATGAGCCTTCTGATCTGCCGGTGGCGGTATATCCGCGCCTGATCGAGCTCTGCTTCCAGACCGCGAGTCTGAGCGGGCTTGCATTGCAGTCGCGTCTGGGATTGCCGCACGCGTTCGAGGAGCTTCAGGTCCTGTCACTGCCTGACGGCAAGTCCAACGCGAAGTTTTTCTCCGTCATTGGACAGAACCCGGATGGCTCGTATGATGCCAGGCTGGTCGATGACGGCGGAGCGGTTTATCTTGTCCTGCGTGGGTACAAGACCATGGATCTTCCCGATCCGGTTCAGGCTGAGCTGGTGCAGCCGCTGCGCAGCGCACTGCAGCATGCCGCCGGTACCGGGGCATAATTAAGACAGAAGGAGAGCGCACGAACTCCCGGGAGTTCGTGCGCTCGGTATCTGCGATGCCCGTCCGGATTGTTTTCCTTGCCCAGTCCATGACCGAGCTTCCCGCCGCCGACGACTGGCTCAGCGAAGGGGAGAAGGCAATCCTCGCCGGGCTTCGTTTCCCGAAACGGAGAGCCGACTGGCGGCTGGGCCGCTGGACGGCGAAACGGGCTATATGCCGGTACGAAGCAAAAGATTTCTCTTCGAGCCGGTCCCTCGAGATACGCGCCGCAGCCGACGGTGCTCCCGAAGCCTTCTGGAACAACACGCCTGCCGATCTTTCACTTTCAATAAGCCACAGTCGTGGACGCAGTCTTTGCGCAATAGGACCGCGAGGCAATCCGATCGGATGCGATCTCGAATGGATTGAGCCGAGGGAAGGAGGTTTCGCGGAAGCCTATTTCGCTGATGAAGAGTCGCGCTTTGCCGAGCAGTCGCCGCTGGGCCCGGACGTGGCCGTCAACCTGATCTGGAGTGCCAAGGAGTCTGTGATGAAGGCGCTCCGCCAGGGACTGCGGCTTGACACCCGCAGCATTGTCATTGCTCCTGAAACTCAGGTGGATGCGCTCGGATGGGCGCGTTTTCGCGGCATCCATCCGGAGTCGTCCGGCGTCTTCGCCGGCTGGTGGCGCATCGACTGCGGCTTTGTCTGCACCATCGCCTCGCGTCGGCCCGCCCTGGTGCCTGAGCCGCTCCCAGGCGGCGGTGTGCTACCATTTCTTCCATGAAAACTCGGAACCTTGGAAACTCGGGACTGATCGTCTCTGTCGTGGGACTTGGATGCAACAACTTTGGCATGCGGACCGATCTCGAGCAATCGCGGGCGGTGATTCATAAGGCGCTCGACGTCGGGATCACGTTATTCGATACCGCCGATGTGTACGGGAAGCGTGGCGGTTCTGAGACAATACTGGGCGAGGTGCTCGGGTCGCGCCGCAAAGACATCGTTCTGGCCACCAAGGCCGGCATGCCGATGGACGACTCGGGGAGTATGAAGGGTGCTTCGCGCCGCTATCTTCTCTCTGCGGTGGAGGCAAGCCTGAGGCGTCTCAGGACGGACTGGATCGACCTGTACCAGGTGCACACGCCCGATCCGGGTACGCCTGTTGAAGAGACCCTCAGGACACTGGATGACCTGATCCGTCAGGGCAAAGTACGGTATGCGGGCTGCTCCAATTTCCCCGCGTGGCAGGTAGTCGAAGCGCACTGGATCAGCAGGGAACTGGGAATCAACTCGTTCATTTCGTGCCAGGACGAGTACAGTCTGCTGGCACGCGGGATAGAGCGGGATCTGATACCGGCTGCCAGGAGGTATGGGATGGGGCTTCTCCCGTATTTTCCTCTTGCCAGTGGTCTTCTGACCGGCAAATACAGGAAGTCCGAGCCGCCTCCTGAAGGGAGCCGTTTGGCAACCTGGCGATCGGTATCGCAGCGCTATGTTTCGGAAGAGAACTGGGAGACCGTGCAGCGGCTGGAAGAATTCGCTGTCGGACGGAACCGCAGCATACTCGAGCTTGCCGTCAGCTGGCTGCTGGCAAACCCTGCGGTGTCAAGCGTCATTGCGGGTGCGACAAGACCGGAGCAGGTTGAACAGAACGTAGCCGCTGCCGGGTGGACCCTGTCGCAGGAAGATCTTACACAGATTGACAGCCTGACAGGCGGCGGCGTCAGCTGATTCCGAACTCACGGAACATCAGCTGGTAGAACGGGTCGGTTGAGTATTCCCGCACCCAGTTCAGGGTCACGACGCAACGGTCGAACTTGTCCGCGAGCTTGCGGAAGACTTGCGTGCGCCAGAGGTTTTTCTCCAGCTCGCCGGCTATCTGGTATCCGATACGGCCCGTATCCTGGTACCAGGAAGGCGACAAGGCCCGTCTGCTGCGGGCTATATACTCTGGAAACATGCCGAGCATAAAGAGGCTGTAATCTCCCAAATGCCTGTAGTAGTCTCCTCTGGCCTGATCGCCGGCTTCGTTGGCCCGAACAAGTATGTCGATGAGAGATTCAAGACGTTTCCCGTCGATCGTCTTCCCGTAGAGGTTCTCAATCCACATGAATTCCACCAGGAGATTGGCCAGATACAGCAGCAGATCCTGGTCCCTCACACTGGCCTGCGCCAGTCCGCGTTCGGTGTAAGTGCGAAATATCTTCTTGATGGGGTGGTTGTCCGGAAGACTCTTTGCGCTTCTCATACAAAACAAGAACATCTTCGAAACTATTCAAAACTTCAGATGGGAATCGCGGCCGGGAGTTTCACTCGGACTGAAGACCGCCGGCATTATTTGTGCTATTCTACGCCTCTTATGAGCCCACAATTCACGCCTTCGCCGCCTTTCCCGCGGACAGCAATCGGGTTTGCGCCGCAGTACCTCGATTTCCGGAGAGGTATACGGGTCGGGAATCTTGAAGACAACCAGCGTATTACCCGCATTCTCAAACTGGCTCTCGAGGCTCGTTTTCGGCAGCCCTTTGTCACCGAGCGCTTCGGCCGGGGCGTCTACTGGCAGTGGATCGGGTTCGTTGCACGTGCGAACCGGAGCGCGAAGCCGATCTCTTCGAAGGTGAGTTTCGGGTGTGCGAAGTTTTTTCTGACGGTCGATATCGGCGAAGGGCTTTTCAAGTGTGGCTTTTCGGTCGAGCGCGGTTTCAAGAAGAACCCTGACTTTCCCTCTGTAGAGTTGCAGCCCGACTGGGACTGGCATCGCCTTCTGGGAGCGCTGAAACCGTCCGGGGCCATGGCCCGCGAGCTGAAACGGCTAGTCTCCAGGGAAGGTTTCCACATCGACGCCGGCTGCTGGGAAAACCGCCACAAGATAGAGGGGAGTCTTCCCGATGTCGCGAAGCTGAAAAGGATGCTCAACAATGCAGATCCGTCGTCATGGGCCGGATTTCAGGTATACTATCCGATGCAGGAAAAAGAGGTGCAGGGTTCGTCCGGGGTCGATTTGATCGAATCCATGATGGCGATTTTCGAAGAGGTGACTCCGGCGATGAATCTGTGCATGCAGATCCGGCTCGATGAGTAATCGTTCGGAGAAGGAATCCAACACTAATCCAGGTAATCAAGTAATGAATCAGCAAGTCTCAATGTCCAGTGACACGATAATCCCGCTTCAGAAGGAGAACATGAAGATACTTCTTCTGGAAAACATTCACTCCGCTGCGGAGGAGACCTTTCGCGACGGCCAGTATTCTTCGGTGGAAAGAAGGCCGGGGGCTCTCGAAGAGGATGAACTGATCGAAATGCTTTCCGATGTGCATGTTCTCGGCATACGCTCAAAGACGCACGTCAGCGCGCGGGTGCTGGACGCCGCGCCCCATCTGCTGGCTGTGGGCTGTTTCTGCATCGGAACGGACCAGGTCGATCTGGATGCGGCGACCAGAAGAGGCGTCGCGGTTTTTAACGCGCCTTTCAGCAACACCCGCAGTGTTGCGGAACTGACGATCGCGGAAGTGATCATGCTGGCGCGACGAGCCACGCAACGCTCGATGGAACTGCACAAAGGCATCTGGAACAAGACGGCGAAGGGGTGCAACGAGGTGCGTCGCAAGACTATAGGGATCGTCGGATATGGTCACATTGGACCGCAGGTAGGGCTGCTGGCCGAATCCCTGGGGATGAGGGTGGTATTTCACGACATCGTAAGGAAGCTTCCGCTCGGCAACGCACGGCAGGTGTCGGGGCTGGAGGAACTGCTGGAGATCTCTGATTTCGTCACGCTGCACGTTCCCGAAACTCCTTTGACGCGCGGCATGATAGGCGCAGAACAGCTGAGATTGATGCCGCGGGGAAGCTATCTCCTGAACTTGAGCCGTGGTTCCGTCGTGGATATTCCGGCGCTGTACGAAGCGCTCACGAACGGACATCTCGCCGGAGCCGCCGTCGATGTTTTCCCGCAGGAGCCGAACTCAAACAAAGATCCTTTCGAATCTCAGCTGCGCGGTCTCAGCAACGTCATCCTGACTCCGCATATCGGCGGCAGCACGGAAGAGGCTCAGAGGAACATCGGAATCGAGGTCTCTGATGCCCTCGTTTCCTATCTCGAGACCGGCAGCACCACAGGCTGTGCGAATCTGCCGGAAGTGCATCTTCCGGTCATTGAGGACAGCTACCGAATGGTCAATATCCACAAAGACATGCCGGGCGTGCTGAGCCGAATCAACGGCCTGATTGCAGGAATGTGCGTGAACATAAAGGCCCAGTCGTACAACACCCGCAACGGCATCGGATACCTGCTGATGGACGTCGAGCGGAGTCTGCCGCGCGATATCGAGAGGCAGATAGAGGCGCTGGACAGCAACGTCAGGACCCGCCTCCTGTTCTGAGGGGTCGAGTTTCATTGGCCACAGATGCAATTTGCGCAGTTTGCGTAACCGGTGGTCAGCGCTTCACTGGATAAGGCGTATCCGCATATTCAGGGCTCTCTTCTGCCCACCGTAAGGCTTCAGGAAATCGGGCGAATCGATGTTGTTGATTACCATGTCGGGATTGTGCCGTCCGAACACGTTCAGAAGAGAGATCCGGATTGCCCAGTTGCGCAGGAAATGGACCCGTTTTTCCACTCCTACATTAAGGCTCGTATATGCGGCCAGCCTGGACCCGTTTGCAGGCCCGATGATCTGCTGATGATCGTTCATGATGCTGAAAGGGAATCCGGTTCTGTGCTCAAAGAAGTAGCTCAGCAGCAGATTTCCGAACGATAGTGGAGCCCAGCCGGAAGATACAAATCTGTTGGGCGCATCCCAATCGAGCGGGCCGCTCTGCTGGGGAGCGAACACGAGTGAGTCCAGGGAGTGATCGAAGACGTGGTTGGTGAAAGCCTTCGAACGTGTATAACTGGCCGACAGACCGGTCCGGTCGTCAAATGAGTGCCGGAACGAGACCTGGTACGACCGGTAACGGTCCCTGCGCGTGTTTCGCAGTACAAAATAGTTTTCGCTCCCTTCGGCTTCCTCCCTTTCATAAGCGAGTCCGAACCGCCCGTCTCTGCGCGTGTAGTTCAACCTGACCAGTGATCTGTTCCCGATATTCTGTTCCCACGCTACCGTTGTCGTATAAAAGAGAGGCTGTTTCAGCTTTTGCGACGGCAGGTGAAAACTGCTGGTCACGGGTCCGAGTACAAGATCGCCGTCCCGGTTGTAAAACGCGTCCGATCGCCGCAGATCGAAAAGAGGGCCGAACGTCGACAGTGTCACGCTCCGGAGGAAGACACCCCACGACAGTGTGAGTTTGGCGTTGTTCGCCTCGAAAGGGAGGATATTCACGGAAACGCGCTGGGAAGGTGTGATGGTGTGAAGCAGCTGGTTCCAGTCGAGCCTTGCTCCGAGCTGCAGCGTGAGAGGCCTTGAGATGCGCCAGACGTCCTGTACAAAGATTCCGGCTGTACGGTCTTTCAGATGAAACCGTGGAGCGCCTTCATAGGTTGTTTCCTGCAGGAGGCTGCCGTCGACTCTCCTGATTTCGATTCTGTTGCGGGAAGCGGCATGACTCCACCCGGTCTCGGTGAATTTCACGCCGAATTGCAGATCGTGCTTTCCATGCAGCTGCCTCCCCGGCAGGTTCGCAGTGGCGAAAGTCTGCCATCTTCTGCTTTTCTCGCGCAGCGTCTCGAAATAGTTGCCGGATGACCCGTCGGGGGTAATGGCATAGGGTTCGAGGCCGTGCGGCAGACTCTCGAAGTGGGAAAAATCTGCCGCTGCTCCCACTTCGTAGAACGACCTTCCGCTCCAAAGCTGGTCCTTGAGGGAGAAGAAAGACCGGTAGGCTCGTGTTCCTCTGGTGGTCGACAGCGGCGACGTGGGACTGAGACCCACGTTTGATACGTTGCGCTGGTTATAGAGGAAATTACCTTGCAGCAGGTTGGCGGGATTGAGCCGCACCTGCGTCCGCAGCAGGCTGTCCCCCGCCCACTGGCTCACCGAGTCTGCGTCGCGTGGAAGATCCTCGACAAGGCTGAGGGTGCGCTGCACGCTCAGCGATTCCGAAAACCAGGCGCGTCCTTTGTTGATGGGTCCGGAGAGCGCGAGCCTCGGATACCAGCTTGTCATGTGAAGCCCGCGCTCTGTGCTGAATCCGGGAAACATATTTGTTGCGCTGCCGCGCCACCGATCGTCCCCGGCATCGGTGTCCATTATCACGAGTCCCGCGCCGCCGCTGTCGTGCTGCATGTCGTAGCGACCGCTTTCAACTTCGACCGTCCGGATATTGTCGACATTCACCCGGAGCGAGAGGTTCCCGGTGACCGGATCGCCTATATCGAAACCGTCGATCAGATATTTCGTATCGCCGGGCCGTCCTCCTGCGACATGGATTTGTCCCGAATTATGGCGCACCACTTCGGGAAGAACCTGAAGGCTGCTCTTAAGGTCGTGTGTTGATTTGACCGGTATGTCTCTGATCTCCCTGGACAGGAGCAGATCGGAGTGAGATGTGTCCTCCGGATCGATCGTCTCCGACGACGAGTAGACGCTGACGCTTTCGTGCAGTTCGGTCTCGTGATGAACCGTGACGGTTATCTCGTTGTTTCCTTCCTTGAGCGCAAATGGCTGGTCCGCCAGGCGGAAGAAGCCGCTCTTGTTGAAGCTGAGCCGGTATAGTCCCGGCATCCCGGCGGTGAATCCGAATGTTCCCGACACGTCGGTGCGGATCAGGGTTACCTCTTCTTCCGGCGCTACTATGATTACTTCGAGATCCGCAACCGGCTTCCCGTCTTCGTCTGCCACAATTCCCTGCAACCGTACCGATGACGGAAGGAGGGCCGCTAGAAAGAGCACGACAAGGAAAGGGTGCGACAAGAGGATTCTCCTTATGGGCCATACTTTTTATCCCAAGTGCAGTGGCAAATTCCACCTTAAAAGGGGTTTTCCGATTTGATGCAGCCTGCAGGGTCAACTACACTGGGAGCCTGTCCGAGAGTAAGGAGACATTGGAGGGATCTGTCATGAGCAAGCAGGTTGGAATACTGACGGCTGGAGGAGACAGTCCCGGCCTCAATGCCGTACTCCGTGGTATCGGGAAAGCCGCGCTCGAACAGTTCCATATGGAGGTAATCGGTTTCCGCGACGGGTTCCGGGGGTTGATGGAAAACCGGACTGTCGATCTCGATGAGCAGGTGCTTTCGGGCATCCTGACTGTCGGGGGCACCATTCTGGGAACCAGCCGTGACAAGCCGCACCGGATGCTGGTTGGAGGCAAACAGATGGACATGACCGATGCCATCGTCGAGAACTATCACCGCAACCATCTCGATGTTCTGGTCTGCATCGGGGGAGGAGGAACCCAGAAAAACGCCTTCCGGCTCATGCAGAAGGGACTGAACATCATCACCCTGCCCAAGACTATCGATAATGACGTGGTTTTGACGGATGTCTCATTCGGTTTCAACACCGCGCTGGGGATCGCCACCGAAGCCGTCGACAGGCTGCACAGCACGGCTCACAGCCATCACAGGATTATTCTTGTCGAGACGATGGGGCATCGTGCGGGATGGCTCGCTCTGGGCGCAGGCGTCGCAGGGGGTGCGGATGTGATCCTGATTCCCGAGATACCCTATGACGTTGACAAGGTAGCCAACGCCATTCTCAGGAGGAGCCGAGGCGGGAAGCATTTCAGCATCGTAGCCATCGCAGAGGGTGCGCTCTCGATGAAAGATGCCGCCGTGCTGAAGCGTAAGGCGAAATCAAAGACGAAGAAAGAGAAGAACACGCCGGCGCAAGCCAGTCCCGGCTCCTCATCTCCGGAGCGCGAGCAGGGGAGCAATACGCTGAAACTGGCGGCCAGGCTGGAAAAGCTCACCGGACTCGAATCGCGAGTGACTATCCTGGGATACCTTCAGCGGGGCGGCACACCGTCGGCGGACGATCGTATTCTGGCCACGAGACTGGGGACGGCTTGCGCTGCCCTGATCGACAGCGGAGTGTATGGAGTCATGCTTGCGGCCCGAGGGGACAAAGCGGTGCCGGTGCCGCTCGAGGATGTCGTCGGCCGGATCAAAACTGTTCCTGCCGACCACTCCTGGACAGAAGGCGCACGCCGCGTCGGCACCAGTTTCGGGGACCTGTAGTGCTCAGACGAGCGGCTGTGATGCTTTGGTATACTGGAGCGTAGTGACCGCCGCACAAGCGGCTTCGGAACTTCAACAATGTGCCTGGCGGAAAACATCATCAGTACCGTACCTCTTCCTTCCGTCATACTCGACCGGGATCTCAGGGTGACGCAGGCGAATCCTGCCTTTTACGCGCAGTACCATACCAGCGCGCCGGAAACGGAAGGGGTCCGTTTTGTAGATCTGGTGAATCGTCAATGGGACACTGAGGAAGTTAGGAGTTTCCTGCACAACGTTCTTCACAGGAACGGACAGCCTGACAAGTTGCAGGCGGGGATCGGCGACCGCCTCGTGCTGCTGAATGCCTGCAAAATCGGGGATGACGACGGGGGAGGCCGTATTCTCCTCATACTTGAAGAGCTCACCGATCATGCTCGGCTCCTGCGCGAACTGGAGCAATCCGAAGCGCCTGATAAGAAGCTGGTCGAAGAAGTCAACAGCATCATCATAGAGGTCGACGAGCGGGGCAGTATCCGGTTTGTCAACAGATTCACGGAAAAGCTGTTTGGCTACGACCGTAACGAGCTGATCGGCAAGAACATCGTCGGCACCATCATCCCGGAACGCGACAGTGAAGGGAGAGACAATACGGGGCTCATCCCCGAACTGATCAAGGACCCGGCCCGATTTTACTTCAACAGTTCGATTGGAACCCGTAAAGACGGCAGCCAGGTCTACTTCAACTGGAGTGCCCGCAGAATCAAGAATCCCAGGGCACAGGAATACTCGGTTCTGATCGATGGGAACGACCAGACCTCCTTCCATGAGGCGGTCAAGCGCGCCACGCGGGCCCTGGAAATCGCTGAGGCCTCAGGCATAGCCATACTCCGCATTGATAGCAATCGCAGATGTCTGTTTGCCAATCGCGCTTTCAATGAGCTTGCTGGAAGGAAAGTTGAAATGGCGGAGGGAGAGAGCCTGACTGATTCGGGACTCCCTCCGGATTTGCTGAATCGGCTGGATCCTGCAATTGACCTGGTGCTCAGTGACGGTGAGAGCCGGACAGTCGAGACGGAATATGGCGAGTTGTGTCTTCGCATCCGCCTGGAACCGGAGGTTGACAATTCGGGAGTGATTCTGTTCTTTAACGACATTACGAGGAGGAAGCGGGCGGAAGACGCGCTCCGGAGACTAAACGAGCATCTTGAACGGCGGGTCATTGAGAGGACTGCGCAGTTGAGAGAAATGGCCGCGCTCCTCACACGGGCGGAAGAGGAAGAGCGCCGGAGACTGGCGGAAGCGCTTCACGATAATCTGCAGCAGCTGCTTGTCGCGGCGAGAATCAGGGTTGCGCAGGCGGTTCAGAACACGCAGGACGACGGACTGCGCAGAATGCTGAAGCAGATTGATGACCTGCTGAATGAAAGCATAGGTGAATCGCGCTCGCTGTCGGCGGAACTCAGCTCTCCCGTTCTTTACCAGCAGGGGCTTACGGCCGGTCTGGAGTGGCTGGCGCAGTGGATGCTCGAGAAACACGGCCTGCAAATGGAGTTGCGTTCTGATGGTCCTCTTGAGCAGATACCGAATGAAGTGAAGGCTTT
>JAAYAM010000351.1 GCA_012719355.1 Acidobacteriota bacterium | reverse complement strand
CGAGACTGCAGAGTGACTTCTCCGGTGGAATATGGCGCGAATAATCTCGGCAGCCGTACTGGTGCCGATTGCAGTACTTGCAGTAATCTTCCTCCCCCCGCTCCTGTACTTGATAGGAATCGGGCTCATCGGGACAGCGTGCCTGTACGAATACTTCAGGCTTGTTCGTGCTATGGGAATCAACGTACGGCCTCTGTTCGGCCACCTGGCATTCTGGGTGCTCTTACTTGCGCTCCGCCAGGGGAAGCTTCCGGCGGAAGCTTTGCTGGCGGTCATCATGATAGCCGCCTTCCTTTCGGCAATGTGGCGGTTCAGGCAGCCCGTGCGCGAGCGGGCGATGGCGCTGCTTGCGGAACTGCTGGGTGTTTTTTACATTTCTCTTTTCCTCTACCCTGCCCTTCCGATACGCTACGATTTTGGAGACCGGACAGGTTTGCAGTGGACGTTGATACTGCTGATCGTAGTGTGGACGGGTGATTCAATAGCGCTCCTGATGGGAAAGAGATTCGGCAGGACGCCGTTCGCGGCCGTCCTCAGCCCAAAGAAGACCAACGAAGGAGCCATGGCGGGACTGCTGGCGGGAATCGGGGTCGCGGCGGCGGTGCAGCACTTTTTCTTCCCGGAGCTGCCGCTACGCCATGTGCTGATCGTCGCGGTACTTCTCGGCATCTTCGGCCAGCTTGGCGATTTGGCCGAGTCGATGCTGAAAAGAGCCGCCGGAATCAAGGACAGCTCGCACCTGATTCCGGGGCACGGGGGTGTGCTCGACCGGATGGACAGCCTGTTGTTTGCCTTCCCGGTGCTGTATTTCTATCTGCTCCAGGTTTACTCGTGACGCGCAGTGTTACAATGAATGTCTTTTGCAGGTTAATTGCTCATGAAAGTCCTTTCGCTTCTCGGCTCCACCGGATCAATCGGCCAAAGTACCCTTAAAGTGACCTCGAGCTTTCCTGATGGTTTTCGAATCGCGGGGCTCAGCGGAGGGAGAAATGCCCGGCAGCTGGCGAGCCAGATAGAACAGGTACGGCCCGACATAGCCTCCAGCGGAGACGAGTTCATCTCTGCCGAAGTGCAGAGTCTGCTGCGCCAGCGTGGCTATCCCATGGCCCGCACCCGTTTCGTACACGGAGTTGAAGGCCATATCGAAGTGTCCTGTCATCCCGAATCGACAATCGTCCTGTCGGCCATCGCCGGGTCGGCAGGCCTTATTCCCACTTACCGCGCACTCGAGCAGGGGAAGACAATCGCGTTGGCCAACAAGGAGACACTCGTGATGGCCGGCGAGCTGATGATGCGCAAATCCAGGGAAAAAGGGATGGAGCTTCTCCCGGTCGACAGCGAACACAACGCTATTCATCAGTGTCTGAGGGGAGGGCGCAGAGATGAAGTCAAACGGCTGATCCTGACCGCATCCGGCGGGCCCTTTCGAGAAACCCCGAAGGAGAAGCTCTCATCGGTTACCGTCGAACAGGCGCTGAACCATCCGACCTGGCGAATGGGGAGGAAAATCACGATCGATTCCGCGACCCTGATGAATAAGGGGCTCGAAGTGATCGAAGCAGCGTGGCTTTTCGGTGTCGAGCCGGACAATATCGATGTTGTCGTACATCCGCAGAGTATCGTCCACTCGATGGTGGAGTTTGCCGACGGGTCCATTCTCGCCCAGATGGGGTTGACCGACATGTGCATCCCCATTCAGTACGCACTCACCTATCCGGACAGGTGGCACTCACCACTTCCGTCCCTTGACATTTACCGGCTGCCACGACTGGAGTTTCTCGAACCGGAGATGGACAAGTTCCCCTGCCTGGGTCTCGCCTACAGGGCGCTTCGGGCAGGAGGCACCGCTCCCGCGGTTCTGAACGCGGCCAACGAAGTCGCGGTAGAAGCATTTCTGGAAAACGAGATTGCCTACCACGAGATATCGCAGGTCATAGAATCGGTGATGGACGCTCATGTTCCGACCTCTGTCTCGGATTTGGAGGGAATCCTGAAAGCGGATGCCTGGGCCAGGGGAGAAGCCAGGATCTTCTGCCACAGTGCGGCGTCATCCGCAGCCGGGATATAATTCGGTCTTGACCTGAATCTCACTTCCAAGGTTGTCCCTTTGGCATCGATCAGGCATCATATGGTGAACGCGGGGAGGTATATTCAGGTTGATCACCACAATTCTGGCTTTCATCGTCGTGCTGGGCATTACTATCACGATCCACGAGTTCGGCCATTTCGCGATGGCAAAACTCCTGAAGATCCGGGTCCTGGTCTTTTCGCTCGGATTCGGTCCCAAACTGGTGGGCTTCACGCGCGGCGGCACCGAATACCGTATCAGTCCCTTCCCACTCGGCGGCTACGTGAAGATGGCCGGAGAGACATTTGACGAGGATAGGAAAGGGGATCCGGGCGAATTCCTCTCTCACCCGAGATGGCACCGCTTCCTGGTTGCGGTCGCCGGTCCGTTCATGAATATCCTGCTGGCCATCGCCATCCTGACCTTCTCGTACATCGACGGGGTATATGTCCCCAGGTATCCGAAGGAACCGGCGGTCGTCGGACCGGTAGCATCAGGATCGATCGCAAGCCGGGCGGGGCTGCAGACCGGCGACAGGATCGTCTCGGTCCACGGGAATCCGGTCAACACCTGGGAAGATCTTGAGATCGCACTTGGAACGGCGCCCCGGAATGCGCTCCATGCGGAAGTGCTGCGCGACGGCCGCACTATCCAGCTGCATTTCGAGCCTCCGGCCGATCAGCGGGAAATAAGCTCAGACACCCTCGGGTTCAAGTTCCCCAGATCCAGGACGATAGTCTACGAAGTCGATCCCGATTCGCCCGCCCACAAGGCGGGTTTGCAGCAGGGGGACGAGATCCTGTCAGTAAGCGGAAATGGACAGACTGCTGCGAACTTCAACCAGGTTCTTAACCTGATATCGGAAAGCAGAGGAGTCCCTCTGGATTTCACAGTCCGGAGACCGGAAGTCGTTCCGCCCCGCGAGAAGTACTGGGAAGAGTCCGAGTCCCGGAACAGCCGGGTGCTGCACATGACCATCACCCCGATAGAAAAAGAAGGGCATGTCCACGTCGGTTTCTATCCTGATTACCCGACAGACCTGCACAAACTCGGGCTAACGGCCGCCATCTCGCAGTCCATTCGCAGGAACTACGAAATATCGGCGCTGACTTTCCGGATTATCGGCAGGATTTTCAAAGGATCGGCCTCGGTCAAGACGCTTTCGGGACCGATCGAGATCGCGCGCATATCGGGGAGCGCTGCCCGTACCGGCAGCGCTCGCGTCTTCTTCGGATTTCTGGGGCTGGTCAGCCTTCAGCTGGGAGTTTTCAATCTTCTGCCGATCCCGATCCTCGATGGCGGAGTGATCGCGCTCCTCCTGATCGAGGGAGTGATTCGGCGGGACCTCAGCATCAACCTCAAGGAAAAGATCGTTCAGGTCGGATTCGTGTTCCTCATCCTCCTGATGGGATTTGTCGTGTTCAATGATCTTTCGAAGATAATCAACTTCGAGAAGATCTTCTGATAAAACGAACTCTCTTACTTAAAGCTCGCAAGAGCCGTCGACTCGTTGTCGAAGACCTGGAAAACAGTCAGGAGTTTGGTGATCGCCAGGAGTTCCTGGATCTTGTTGGTCAGATTCAGGAGCTTGAGCTGGCCGCCGCTGTTGGTTACTGTCGTGTAAGTGCTGACGAGTTCACCTATTCCCGAGCTGTCGATGTAGTTGACATCGGCGAGATTCAGAACGATCTTCTTCCCGTCGGTCTTCAGGATATCGCGCACCGTATTACGAACGGCCATCGTTCCCTCTCCCAGCGTGATCTTGCCGCTGCAATCCAGTATGGTTACGTCCCCGACAGTGCGTGTTTCAATCTTCATATTTCATTCTCCTTAGTTTGAAGAAACCCTCTTCACCATGTGAACTTCCATCCCCCCCTGGGAGAGAGATCTGAATTCGACCTCATCCATGAAGGTCCGCACGTAAAAAATCCCGCGCCCACTCGGCTTCAACAGATTGTCGGGATCCAGCGGATTCGGCACATCAGAGTCCCGGAAACCGCTCCCCTGATCCCTGATTGAGATAGACAGCTGATCGGGAGCAACTTCGAAACAGATATCGACTTTCTTGTTGATGTCCAACTTGTTCCCATGCTGAATGGCATTGGTCACCATCTCCCGCACCGACATTCCTATCCAGTGAGCAGAGTCTTCATCGAAACTCATGATATCCGTAATGCAATCCGTCAGAGTCTGGATCAGGTCGAGATTATCCAGCGCACTACTTATGATTACATCAATCTCGTTGGCTGTTATGTTCATCAGTCGGCATCAACAAGACTGGCTTCCGTGAATCGGCATCACCAGCATCTTAATGGTCCAACTTTCGGACTGTCAAGGTGTAAGAGGTTTATCCTTTCCCCCCCCTCTTGCTTCAAGTACGTCGCTCAAGACACTATCGCGTCCGCCCCGAACGCACAAGGGAGTTGATGACAAAAAGTGATCCCGGCGGAGCTTCCCTCCCGCGTGCCCGGTTGGAAATGTGGCATACTGGGAACTTCCTGGAAGGGACCGGGCATATGAAAATCTGGATCAAACGCTGGGGGCCGGCAGTTCTCATCATGGCCGTCATATTTTTCGCTTCCGGAACGCCCGGCGACAGTCTCCCGAAGTTCGGCACCCTGGATTTCCTGACCAAGAAAGGCGGGCACATGATCGGCTACGCCCTTTTGGCTGCGGCATGGTTGCGCGGCCTGAGTTACCGGAAGAGTTGGACGAAACTCCCTGCCTTTGCGGCCGTTTCGCTTGCAATAGCCTACGCCATGTCGGATGAACTCCACCAGAAGTTCACCGAGGGCCGGAGCCCTTCCTTAACGGATGTGTGGATAGATGCGGCCGGAGCCGGCCTGGGAATCGGCGCGTGCTATCTTGCGAGGTTTTTCTCCGGCAGGAGAATGGAAGAGAAAGGATAGAGGATCTTATTCCCGTTCCCGGGGAATGAATCTGAGAGGCGTTTTCGGATCGCGCGCAAGGTCTTTTCCGAAAATGGGTTCTTCTTCGAGTGAGGCGCGTTCAGCAGTCATGACGCCCCAGTCCAGCTGACCTGGAACGTCAGGAATGCCAAAGGTAAGGCCCTTCTCAAAGCGCGTCAGAAGTCGTGACATCAGTTGCTCGAGATCCTGGGTCAGGCGGACCCATTCGCGCTCCTTCTCTTTCAGTTCTTCTTCCCGCTCCCTGAGACTCCTGTCGAATGCCTCTTTCCTCTCCGCTGCTTCCCGGCGGTACTCCTCCTCATCACGGGCACGCCTGATTTGCAGCTCCCTCTCGAGTTCTTCTTTCTGCCGTCGCCGCTGTTCAACAACTTCAGCCAGGATTTGAGCCGCGGCTTCGATCTCTTTCAATTCTACCCGTTTCCGTTCGACTGCCAGCCGGAGCTGATCAAGCTGTTCCCCCGCTTCCCTGATTTCCTGCGAAAGGTCCGAGAGAAGCTCCGTCATCTGAATGCTGAGGGTTGAGAAGCGGTCGATCACGGCAGAGATCCTGTCAGCCCGCTCTTCACCAACACCGCTCATCTCAGCCCTCCGTTGCCGTGTAAATTGTTCAATTGTCTTATTCTAGTATTCCCCCTCCCCATTTTCACGTAAAATTACCGTATCCTATCGGATAGAAACGTATAAGGTTAGCTGCATGGATAAGGCGACTGCGGAACGGATAGACGAGCTGCGAAGGCTGATCGAACACCACAACTACAAATACTACATAGAAGACGATCCGGAAATCAGCGATCTGGAATTCGACCGCCTGATGAAAGAACTCCAGGAACTGGAGGCGCAGAACCCTGCACTGCTTACTCCCGACAGTCCTACCCAGAGAGTCGGAGGGCAGCCTATCCAGGGATTCCGGGAAGTTCAGCATGCGGTCCCGATGCTTTCCATCGACAACACCTATGGCGAGCTCGAGGTCAGGGAGTTCGACGCCCGTATCCGCCGCCTGCTGGGCGGCGCCAGTGTCGAGTATGTTGTTGAGCACAAGATAGATGGAGTCTCGGCGTCCATCTTGTTTGAAAACGGAAAATTCACCCTCGGGGTGACCCGCGGCGACGGCAGCCGCGGAGACGATATCACGCACAATCTGCGCACGGTCCGCGATATTCCGCTGCGGCTGCTGGCCCGCGCAAAAGTGCCGGAAGTCCTGGAAGTGCGCGGCGAAGTCTACATGACCAACACCGAGCTTTCACGGCTGAACCGGCTGCAGGCGGAGCGGGGAGAAAGGGTGTTTGCCAACTGCAGGAATGCGGCCGCCGGAACCCTGAAGCTCCTGGATCCACGGCAGAGCGGCCGTCGCAATCTCCGCTTCTTCGCGCACGGAGAAGGGCGCCTCAGCGGATTGGACATCCACACCCATATAGAGTTCCTCGACCTTGTCCGGAAGCT
>JAAYAM010000350.1 GCA_012719355.1 Acidobacteriota bacterium | reverse complement strand
TACGATATGGCTTCCAGGGCAGAATCCCAAAGTGCTTTCAGATATACCGGCATGGCAGCAATTACGGGAATATTCATAATGATTCCCGCCACCAGCCCCCAAAAAACACACGCTTCCAGTTGGCCTTTCCCCTGGTTTTCCCTCTGCCCCCGTAGAACCCATCCGGCTGATCGTGAGTGTTTTCATCCATGATAGGCTTTCTCTTCTGGCGATTCGATTATGGAACCTGCCGAAGGTTGAGGCTAATTATCGTTGAGGCATCCGCCATTGGCCCTGAAATTTATATGCCAGCAACGGCACACCTTCCGCGTGGCTGTTCAGCCGCAGGCCGGTCAGCAGCAGCATCTTCGAGAAAAAGCCCTTGCAGATTTTCGCCCTCCGGAAAGCCTTGAGGTGGAGCAGGGCCGACTTCGGCAGCATCGTCGGGCTGTACATCAACGGGCTGAAGCGGGACTGCTACGGCGTGTGTACCGCGGGGGGAGAGGTCTATGCCGTCCCACAAGGCGCCCAGGGCGAAGATGATCGCCGTCGTGGATCTGTTCAGGTATGAATATCTGGCCAGCCTTGAACGCCTGCAATCGGCCTCCTCCGTCAAGCCTTGAGCGCGGTGCCGAAAAGGCAAAACGAAATGCCCCGGGCCTATCCTCGAGACATCCCAGGTCCTTTCACTTTACACCCATGGTTGGGATCCGGCAGGAAAGTGATGGCTTCGGCGTCTTCGACCAAAACAAACCGGCCTCTGCAACAAGGCAAGGGTCTATCCAAAACCCGTTTCCCGCACCTGGATTCTGTTGCAAAATTGACCTGTAAATAGCCCCAAAACATTGAAGATTGCGTATTACATGTTGACGGCAACGGAACGATGCTTGAAACCGGGCACACTCCAGGCCCGACAGACAGCCCTCAATCTGATGCGGTAGCCAATCCTTCCTATCCTTGATTCCCCTTTCTTCCACTCGCCCTGACCGCATATAATGTCCCCAGAGTTTTCAACACACAACCAGGCAACAGGCAGGTCATTCTTTCGACAGGGGGACATATGCCTGAAATCGGTCAAAGCCTTTCGCACTACAGCATAACAGGGAAAATCGGCAAGGGCGGCATGGGGGAAGTGTATCGGGCGAAGGATCAGAAACTCGGGCGCGACGTCGCCATAAAGGTTCTGCCTGAAGAATTCGCAAAGGATGCCGATCGGGTTGCCCGCTTCCAGCGCGAGGCCAAATTGCTGGCTTCCCTGAACCACCCGAACATCGCCGCAATCCATGGCCTGGAGGAATCCGCTGAAACGCAGTTCCTTGTCATGGAACTGATCGAAGGGGATACGCTGGCAGAGCAGATTAAGCGCGGCCCGATCCCGTTCGAGGAATCCCTGAAGCTGGCCCTGCAGATTGCCGAGGCCCTTGAAGCGGCGCATGAGAAGGGCGTCATTCACCGCGACCTCAAGCCTGCAAACATCAAAGTCACGCCTGAGGGCAAGGTGAAGGTGCTGGATTTCGGGCTGGCCAAGGCATTTGCCCTGGATCGGGAGGAAGTAAACCTGTCAAATTCCCCAACGCTCAGTGAGGCCGCCACCCAGCAGGGCGTCATCCTGGGAACGGCGGCTTATATGTCGCCGGAACAGTCCAGAGGGAAGCCTGTAGACAAACGGACGGACATCTGGGCTTTCGGCTGCGTATTGTTCGAGATGTTGGCGGGGCGCGTTGCCTTCCAAGGGGAGGATGTCAGTGAGATACTCGCATCGGTGATCAAGGGAGACCTGCAGCTGGATCTGCTGCCGGAAGATCTGCATCCCAGAGTGCGCGAAGCAATCACGCGCTGTCTGCAAAAGGATGTAAGGAGACGATATTCGAGCATTACAGACGCCCGCTACGAAATTGAGCAGGCTTTGGCCGATCCCGGGGACGTATTCGCAGCACCGGTTGCAGCGCTCGAAAACCGCAGCCGCACGCGATCGGCTCTCAAATGGATCGCCGCTGTCGTGGCCGTCGGACTTCTCGTGGCAGCCGTTGTCTGGAAGCTGAGGGCGCCCGAACCTCGCCGCGTTACGCGCTTTGAATACAGCCTGCCTGAAGGGCAACAATTCAATATAAACAGTGTTGAGAATTTCGGCCACACGCTGGCGGTTTCTCCCGATGGCAGTCAGATTGTATACAGCACAAGCAAAGGACTGTTCTTGCGCTCCGAGGAAGAACTGGAAGCGAAGATCATACAGGGGACTGAAAGCAATCCGCAGTCGCCGTTTTTCTCGCCCGACGGAAAGTGGGTCGGCTACTGGTCCCAGGAAGAGAACAAACTCAAGAAAATCATGATCACCGGCGGTGCAGCCGTGGCGTTGTGCGACGTCACATGGGTCTTTGGCGCAATCTGGTATCCCGACAACACGATCGTCTTCTCGGATGTGCGAAAGGGGATCATGCGCGTCTCGGCAAACGGCGGCGCGCCCGAAACGTTGATCATGGCCGGCACTATATCGCCGCAGATTCTCCCCGGCGGGAAATCGGTTATTTTCACGGACATATCCGCCTTACCTGCATTGCAGATAATGGTGCAGCCGCTTCCATCAGGCGAGCGGAAGGCTCTGGGCGCGGGATCCCATCCCCGGTATCTG
>JAAYAM010000349.1 GCA_012719355.1 Acidobacteriota bacterium | reverse complement strand
GCTTCATTCCAGCTTCAAAAAACCACAATCCTAAGAAAGCCGAAAAATAATTTACAATTTGCAGACGAATAGGACAGCCAAAATCGGGTTTTGGCCTCTAACAGCTAATTCTCGGACAGGCTCCTAGCTTCACCGATGCGTTTTTTGCTGCCGGCAAGTTTTGCAGTATGGTCATCTGACCGCAGATCAAGTTAAAACCACACGGCGTTTCGCGCCCCAAGCCCTAATTAAGACCGATCAAAAAGTCGCACACTAAGGCGCTCTTTGACGCAAGCTATGAGCGCTGCGACGAACTCCATTTATCTCAAAAGCCTATACGACATAGCCTGTCGCATCCTCATGATACTTATTAGCTCGCTGAACTGATAATTTTTGGAGGTGATATGGCACGCCTGAAGCTGAGTGTCGGAACAGCAGGCTTTGGTGGATTTGAAGATGACTTCGAGAAGACAGCACGTTTATGGGGATTGCGCCTCATGCTTCGGCTGAACTTGCACCCTTCTGCAATGCGCAGTATGCGGCATTTCCTGGCGCCACTTCTCGGCACCCTGGAGGACAATCTTCCAGCACCTGAAGGAATTCCGCGTGCACTCAGGACGGCTGTCACAAAACTGGTGCGAACCGCTCCCCAGCGGCCGGATCCTTTATATGCCAACGTTCGCCTTCTGGGTGGATGTCTCGGCCTCGGCGGAGCGGACGAAGATATCCTCGCCTTTTTCGCTGCCGTAGAACGATTCGAAATGGTGGCGGATCTGTTCAGAGATCTGGGAAACCTTTCCGACGACAGACTGTGCCGCATCGTTGCGACTGCGCTCGTCCTTGATCTGCCTGCCGTGAAGACGGCGCTGGCCGAGAAGGGGCGCCTGCAGAATTCCGGCCTTCTCAAGCTCAACAGGAATGTAGCTTATTACGATCATAAAGTCGGTCTCTTGCCGGGATTAGCGAACTCGCTCCTGTCCCCTCATGAGAATCTCGAGTCTTTGATCAAGTTCTGTATGGTCCGGTCTCCCGCTCCTGAACTGGGCATTGATGATTTCGGAACACAGAAGGACCTGCTGAATCTTCTGATACCCTATCTCCGGAACGTCCGGGCAAGAGGAGAAAAAGGCTGCAACATTCTCCTTTACGGAGCGCCGGGTGTCGGCAAGACTGAGCTGACCCGTACAACCGTGCATCACCTTGGTTTCAATTTGTATGAAGTTGCTGCGTTACCGCCGGAAAGCTGTGAAGGATCGGAACGTCTCTTGAACTACCGGTTTTGCCAGAATCTGCTTGCGGAGGACTCGAAAGCGGTTTTGCTGTTCGATGAAGTAGAAGATGCTTTTCCTTGCTCGCAGAAGTTCTCTCCATCTTCTGACCGAATGACCGATTCGGGAGCGCATAAGGCGTGGACTAATCGGATGCTTGAACTGAATCCCGTCCCCGCCATCTGGATAGCAAACGAGGTAAGTCACATCGATCCGGCATTCCTGCGCAGGTTTGATATCGTGGAAGAAGTTCCGCCGATGGCCCGCGACACTCGTCTCAGACTATTCAGCAAAGCACTGGACGGTACTCCCCTGCTCCCGTCTCTGATCGATCGCCTCGCCGACTATCCAAATCTGACTCCTGCCGATGCAGCGCGCCTCAAAAAGATTGTTCCCTCGATCGACCTTTCCGAGCCTTCCCGAACAGCGCAGCAGGTCGAAAGAATTGTAACCGGACATCTCAGGGCGCAGGGGATTCCGGCGAAACCTCGTTACCCGCAACCTGTAGAATACAGGGTTGATCTCCTGAATGCAGACATCGATATAGGCTCGCTGATTGAAAGTCTTCGCTTCACAAAGAAGGGCAGACTATGTCTCTACGGCCCTCCAGGCACAGGAAAGACCGCTCTTGCCCACCATCTTGCGGACCTCCTGAACAGGCCAATTCTTGTCAGGAGAGCATCGGACATTCTTTCAATGTGGGTTGGCGGCACAGAAAAGGCCATCGCCGAAATGTTCGAGCAAGCCGGGAGCGACAATTCGATCCTGCTGCTGGACGAGGCCGACAGCTTCCTTCAGAACCGGCAAAATGCCGGAGGAAGCTGGGAGATAACCCGGGTAAATGAATTGCTCACCCAGATGGAATGCTTTGGCGGCCTCTTCATCTGTGCCACAAATCTGATGGACAACCTGGACTCAGCTGTCCTGAGGCGCTTTCACTTCAAAATCGCGTTTGGCTACCTGACTGAAGCACAACGGATCAGCTGCTTCAAAGATGTGCTGAAGCGCTTTGGCCGGGACCTCGAGGTTGACGAGAGTGTATACACAGAATTATCGCGGCTTGGCAATATCACTCCCGGTGATTTCTCGACTGTGTCGGATCGCTTCCGTCTCCTGCAATCCGTGCCAACGCCATTACAGCTGCTTGAGCAGTTGCGCGCTGAGAGCCGCCTGAAGCCCGACGGGCGCAGGAACAGAGTCGGATTTCTCCAAAATTCATCATTCGCCTGTTTGAGCAATCCGATATAGGAACTGATGCATTCTCAAATCCTGATCTGTGCAATCTATGAAATCTGTAGCTGCGGAGGATACCTTTGACCAATCCGAGGCTTTCAAAGACAAAAATACTGCTGGGCATGCAGTGCCCGCGTCGTCTCTATCTCGAGGTCTATCACCCGGAGTTCGCCGAAGTCTCCGAAGAAACGGAACAGATTCTGGCGCGCGGGAATGACGTCGGCCAGGCCGCCCGGGACCTTCTTCCTAAAGGTATCCTGATTGACACAGGCGGAGACCTCGGCCGGGCCTTGCAGGAAACCAGTGATCATCTTTCCCGCAGAAAGAACGCAACCCTCTTCGAAGCCGCCTTCGAACACCAGGATGTCCTCATCAAAGCAGACATTCTCCATTCCAGGTCCGGTACGATAAAACTGGTGGAAGTGAAGTCAACAACTCTTGTGAAGCCGTACCACATACCGGATGTTGCAGTGCAGTTCTGGGTCCTCAAGGGAGCGGGATACGAGCCTCGGAAGGTAGAATTGGCGTATATCGACAATTCCTTCGTCTATCCAGGAAACGGCGACTACCAAGGACTTTTCACAAAAGCGGATATGACTGAAGAAGTCCTTGAACTGCAGCGCGAAATCCCTAAGTGGGTGAAGAAGTGTAAGCAGGTTCTTCGGGGAGACATGCCCTCCATTGAAGTCGGCGATCAGTGCGAGAGCCCGTTCGATTGCCCATTTTACAGTTACTGCACCGAGGGGACGACGATGCCAGAATATCCGGTGGGCCTTCTTCCATGGGGTGGAAAAACGGCTGAGAAGCTGCTCGAACTGGGGATCTGTGATCTGCGTGACGCAAAGGAGGACCAGCTCTCTAAGCCGCTCCATCGCAAGGTCTGGCGAGCGACGAAAACCGGTAAGCCGGAAATTGACCCTGCAGTTTCAGCGGAGATCAGGAAGCACCCCTACCCCCGCTACTACCTGGATTTTGAAACCATCGCTTTCGCCATCCCGGTGTGGGCCGGCACCAGGCCTTATCAGCAGATTCCCTTCCAGTGGTCCTGCCACATTGAACACCAGAACGGGACAGTGGAACACAAGGACTTCCTGGACACGACCGGTGATCTGCCCGTGAAATCCCTTGCTGAATGCCTGATTGCTACAGTAGGGAGTAAGGGCCCAGTCTATTCCTACGGCGCCTTTGAACGAACGATGATCAATGCAATATCTGAGATGTTGCCGGGCCTGGCGCCGAAACTCGGGAAGATCCGGTCCCGTATCGTGGATCTTCTGCCGATAGCGAGGCAATCGTATTACCACCCAGCAATGAAGGGCTCATGGTCCATGAAGTCCGTGCTGCCGACCATTGCGCCAAGTCTGAATTATGACTCACTCGAGGTGCAGCACGGTGGAATGGCGCAGCAGGCATACCTGGAAGCGACCGCCCACGGTACAACTGCCGAAAGGCAGCGGGCGATCCGTGAGAACCTGCTTGAATACTGCGGCCGCGATACTGAAGGGCTTTTTGCGATCGCGCGATTCCTGGAAAATGCCGCTGCCGTTCAGATTTCGTGAGTGTATTCATGCTCAATACAACCTTGCGCCAGATAGAAATTCTTAAAACTCTCCCCCGTTTTCCTCGCAGGATTGCGGTCACCGGTATTCTGGCCAGATTGAGGGAGGCCGGGCACGACGTTACCGTACGTACGGTACAACGAGATCTGCTGACACTTTCGGAAGTATTTTCCATTACCGGTGATGAGCAGAAGCCGCAGGGCTGGTCCTGGGCAGGAGATCCTATCCAGATTCCGGCTCTCGATCCACAGGCAGCGCTGGCGCTCACGTTGGCTCACTCCTTTCTATCTCCGCTGATGCCAAAAGCCACGTTGAGCGCGCTGGAACCGCACTTCGAAGCCGCCCAGGCTGTTTTGAATGCTTCACCTCGGCTCGGCCGGTGGACCAATAAAGTCCGAGTCCTACCCCGGGGCTTTCATTTGAATCCTCCGAAAATCGATGAGGAGGTACAGAACGTTGTGTATGAGGCGCTGTTTCATGAAAGGCAGCTTCGGATTCATTACTGCCGCAAAGGAGAGACCGAGGCGAAGGAGTAAACCGTCCATCCTCTCGGGATTGTGATTCGGAACCAAATTGTGTATCTGATTTGTACTTTGTGGAAATACAAAGAAGCAGTTCACCTGGCACTGCATCGAATTGCCGATGCAGTCATGACCGATGACCGTGCCGTAACGCCCAGGGGCTTCAGCATTGACGCATATATTCAGCAGGGTGAGCTGGCATATCCTGTAAGTGAAGGATCTATCCGGCTGCGTGTTCTTCTCGATTCAGGAGCGGCACTCCACCTTCATGAGACGCCGCTTTCTGCTGACCAGGTCCTGACTCTTCAGAAAGACGGTCGTGAACTGCTCCAAGCTACAGCATTAGACACATCGGAACTGCGCTGGTGGCTCCTTGGGCTCGGGAGTCACGTCGAAGTCCTCGAGCCAAAGGAGCTGCGCCGGGAATTCCGCGGGATTGTCACGCGTATGATGAAGCTTTACAGGTGAACTCGTGAGCACTCGAGACTCTGAAGGCAAAGTCGGCATTTTCTTCGACTTTCCGGCAAACTGATCATCGATGCAGTTCCCGTCGATAATGGCGAACCGAGCGACGATTCAAGCAACGCGCTACACGATGCCTTCCCACGCGGTCGCGATACACCGAAGCGTTGTAGAGCACCCGCGTTGTCTGTTTCCCGAAAGACCGCATGATCCTCCAGAATTCAATTCCTATTGTATCCATGCTCTCGGGTCAATAGTGCATTCTTCCAATGTGATTCTCTCGAGATGACTGAATTGTCAGGCGTGGACATAGACATTATTTCAAGTAATGAGAACTGAAAATTTTCTCGGGCATACTTTATCTGCTTTTCATCGACCAGCTTTGTGAGTTCATCATTCCAGCCATGTCCGTTGCCCATATAGCAGGCCCATCTCGACCAGATCCCGGCCTCTCCGTAGGCAGAGCCAATGTATTTCTTACCATTGCTCCTGTCAGATATAATATAAATACCTTTGACACTGGATAACGCCACTTTCCAATCAGATCGCTCGGATTTGAAGATTGACTCTAAAACATGGAAATCGTGACAGATATTTTCGTACCCGGGGAAACTTTCTCCCACATATGGTGTCGAAAGAATCTCTAAAACAGTGAATTCGTCGTAGTAATTTTCGAGATAGTAGGCCCTCCCTCTCATCCCCTGATATCTGTGGAAGGAGAGGATCACCCTTCCAACAAACTTTTTGTAATCTTCGACTTCTTCCAATACATAATGATCTTCACAGCGCTGAAGAACCCTGAAGATTCCTCCAAATAGCCAGGCATCTGACCGAGGATAGAATTCCATAACCGAAAATACGAAATCCCTTGTCCAATCGTTCTTTGCACCCTTCCATTGATTCCAGCCAAGCCAGTTTTTGTAATCGGCTACATACTCGTCAAGGGGATTGACCCAGTCTTCGGTGCGGCATGCCAGATGTAGCTTGTATTGGGCAGGATCGTCTAAAGGTATCACGTCTCTGAGCTTGATCATAAATCCTCCTTTTTAGGGCAACATGCTTCGTTACAGAACAGGTTTCCCCAAAAGAACTAATCGGACGTATTCTGAGATAGCTCTCATAAATAAGTGAAGGAACGTGATTGCCGATCTGCTTTACCCCTTCTCCCACATCCTCAAGTAGGAATTCATCAGCACGAATGTTGAACTCGGGCAAGGAATCCGTCGACATTCAGCCCAGTGCATCACATTCCAATTCCAAATTGCTGTCTATCCGCCTGATGACTTGGCCGATAGCTTGTGGCGACTCCCTCAGGGTGTGTTACACCGCCCGACCAGATGGAAAAACTACTGCAAGCAATGCAGTCAGCGGGCCTGGATGCGCTTCCACAGGTCCTCTCGAACACCGATTAAGATCATCCCCTATTGCGACTGAGCACCGACATACATGACGTTCATCAGCCCCGTCGAAACGTGACATCCACACGCCCGGCGTATGTCCTACTATATCAGCCACTTACACGGCATACACCTCTGGTGCAGTGTGCAAAACACATTTTCGTTCGTATTCTACCGGTTACCAGAGACCGATCAGGTTATCGAGAATTGCTGGGCTGACTGTGATGGCCCGTTGTCGATGACTATTCCGGCTGGTTGCCCTGATGTCAAGCAACTTTGATCGAACTTTTTGTCGATGGCACCAGGATCTGAATTCCAGCTACTAAGCAGCAACTAATTCATTTCGGGTGGCGGACCGATACATTGATAGAGTTGATTTCGCTAACGTAAAACGGGCCCACCAGAGGTGGGAGTGACAAGGTAAAAGGGACCCACCCCAATCAACCTAGCCTATACTTTTCTGGGTTATCAGCTCAGAAAGGACGGGCGGAGAGGAT
>JAAYAM010000348.1 GCA_012719355.1 Acidobacteriota bacterium | reverse complement strand
TGTGATGAATACAGACCCTCACGACGCAACAGTGCAGCAACACCGCCAGAGTCACACGAGTCCGCTTCATTCAGAATGCGGAGTTTATATTCGGCGCCGAAACGGCGACGCAGTGATCGCTCGCTCACCTCGGGGTCAGGAGTTGCCGCTTCCGCCGGCGAGTTATTGGCTGCTCCACTGCGTTCTGGCTCGCTCCGCTCGCCTTCACTCCGTGGAGCAGCCGATAACTCGGATTTCTCTACTTTCACTTGAGCTTTTTTCACCAGAACTTTTCCTCACCGCCCTACTCTAATTTAACGGCAGTCAGGTGTCTCGCTATTATTGGCACAGAGGGCCATGTCCGTGCATACGATGACGTCATAACTGTGGCCGGCTTTCTCCAGCAGGCTTTGGCTTTTTACCCTCATGTTGCTGAAATTTAGGAAGACGTATTCCTCGTTTACATTGATAACCTCAAAGGCGTCATCTGTAGAGCGGCCCTTCTTATTCTCCTGAATAGAGTCCAGAAGCCCGCGAATCATGGATCTATGGAATTCGGCCTTGTCTTTGTGGCCTGACTCCATATTGGCTATGAATGCCATGTAATGCAGATCGATATCCACAAAGGTCTTGTCAAGTGCTTTGTTCACTTCCTCCAAGGCTTCGTCGAATTTGTCTGTGTTGAGGAGGTTGGTCAGTTCTTTCTTCACGTCCGAGTCGCCCCGGCACGAATACTTGCTTTGGGAGCAGTTCACCCGCAAAGCTTTGAAGTCAATGCTGAGGTCTCCGGATTTGAGCTGCTTCACGGCTTTTTCGTAGCTGACAGTCGCCTCCGGGTTTTCCTTCCCGTATGCCACAACTGCGCAGGAGAGCGTCACAACGAGCATCCAAAACAGATTCCGCACTTTCATATCGCTACCGCCTTTCAGGTAAGTTGGTTCCTCGAGTTCGGAATTACTTCGGCAATCCTCCGAACATACTCTTCAGAAAACGATGGAATCTATGGAAAGAGGTGACCGGCTCAGCAAACATCAGGATGCAATGACCTGATACCGCACGGAGTCTGTCGTCGCTGCATAATGCAAGCGCCTCCTTACTTTCAGCGCCCTGCTGAATCCAGAGGTGCTGCACTCCCTCCTGAATGGCTTCCCTCAGCGCGGATTCCGTTGCTTGCGGCGAGGTGAGAAACAGCGCTCCGCCGACTTTCTCGGGTAACGCTGCAATTCGGGGATAGCACTTTTCCCCTCGAATGTTGTCAGCGAAGGGATTCACAAAGAAGATCCGGTAGCCTTTCTTTCTTAATTCCCTGGCAGCGATCAGACCGAAAGACTGACGGGCTCTGGAAATCCCTACGAGGGCGAGTGTTTTTTGGGAGACGAAATCCTCAATATCTTGCCGGGTGTTCATCCATCTCTCCTGAATTCAGTCGTACGAACGGTGCAAAGCGTACTCCTGCCTGATCAGATTCTCAGATATTACTCCTGTTACTCCGCAAGCGATACTCCGGACGGGAATTATTTCAGGCAGGCCGCCGAATCTGACTCGCGCGGTTTTCCCTTGATTTGCAGAGATTGAGGAACCCTTGTAATCGGTACGCACGTGAACTATTGTCATATTCGCATAAGCGCATATGGGAACAGGCTGATGACATGCCGCATTTTGTCAAAGACTGCCGGGGCGGAAGCCGGATCTTCGATTCTGTGAGGCGACAATGAAAAGAAATCTTAAGCTGACGCTGTTGCTTCTTTTGCTGGAATGTGCTGCGTTTTCGGTCCTGACTGTCTTTGCCGGGCCTCAGACCGCTGCCCCGAACACCGCCCAGCACAAGGTAATTGCCTATTACTTCCATACCAATACGCGATGCAGCACGTGCATGAAAATCGAGCAGTACTCCCAGGAGGCCATCAAGCAGGGTTTTCCCGAAGAACTCAAAAACGGCACCCTCGAGATGAGGATCGTGAATTACGAGAAGCCTGAGAACCGGCACTTCATGCATGAGTACAAACTCGTTTCCAAGTCGCTCATCCTGGTTAAAGTGGTGAACGGGAAACAGGCCAAGTGGACGAACCTGAAGATGGTCTGGCAACTGACGAAAAAGAAGGACGCTTTCCTCAACTATGTTCGTAAGGAAGTCCGCGGCTACCTGTCCAGCATATGAGTCCCTGCAAGCCTGAATGAGGACAAAGTGATGGATAGCTGGTACCTCAACATTCTTTCCGCGTTTTGGCTGGGAGTCCTGACGTCAATCAGCCCCTGTCCCCTTGCCACTAACGTCGCCGCCATATCATTCGTGGCGAGAAACCTGGGATCCTCACAGAAGGTCCTGTGGAGCGGGGTTCTCTACTCTGTCGGCAGAATGCTCGTCTACATAGTCATCGCCGTATTGGCCGTTGCGAGCCTTCTTTCGCTGCCCGAAGTCTCGTTCTTTCTCGAAACCAACATGCACAAGATTATCGGTCCGCTGCTGATAATCGTCGGAATAATTCTGCTGGATTTGCTGCCGATCTCCTTTTCGACATCGTTCCTCAGCAATTCCCTTCAAGACCGCGCCGGCAGATGGGGCATCTGGGGATCAGGATTGCTGGGCGTTGTGTTCGCGCTGAGTTTCTGTCCGCTTTCCGCCGCGCTCTTTTTCGGAAGCCTGATTCCTCTGGCAGTCGACGGCAAGTCAGCCGTCCTTATGCCATCGGCCTTTGGGATCGGAACGGCGCTGCCGGTTGTCGTTCTCGCGCTGGTGATCGCCTTTGGCGTGAAGTCGCTTGGTAAGTTTTTCGACAGACTGACGCAGCTGGAAAAGTGGGTGCGCAAGGC
>JAAYAM010000347.1 GCA_012719355.1 Acidobacteriota bacterium | reverse complement strand
GGCGCTGCACCCCATTGCAGCTTGAATCGGTAGGTTCCTGAATCGGTCGAAGAACGGCCGAAATCGAAACACCTGCATTCCCGGTTGCAGGCGTGCTGAATGGCTTCCCAGTAGAGGAGGTTGTTGGGGCATTTGGGGAAGTACCGTCGATAGCAGGATGCCCAGGGGACCACCGTGGTATCCCTGAAAAAAAGAGCGATCAGGCCCCCGATCGCATCCTTTCCTTCCCGCACGAGCATCACCCTTGCTCTGTCGCCGAATGCAGCGAAGATCTCCCGGAAGAATTTCAGATGATGGACCGGTGAGCCGAGGTCGCGCATATTCACCGCAAAAGGGCGATAGAACTCCTCCAGCAGCTCGGACCCGCCGGTCTGGACATGAAGCCCGGATTTCTGCGCCTTTCTCACCTGATTCCTGACCTTTGGGGAAAAAGACTTCCAAAGTCTTTCGGGGCCGGCCGAAATGTCAAGAATCAAAGTCGCCTTGTCCTTCCATGATTTCCCCTGTTCCGCCAGAACCGCAGTACGCTGGCGCAACTCCAGCGAGTGCGCACCGCATCTCTTTTTCAACTGCAGCGCCTGGTCCAGGAGTGCGCCGGCCGATTCCATGTCGTCTGCAACTATTCCGCCGTAGTCCTGAAAGGGCATCGATGACAGAACGTTTCCAAAAAGTCGGCTTTTTACCTGAACCAGCGGCAGGATGCCCGAAACCTTTCCCCTGCGACGTACCGTAAGATAAAAGGTCTCATGCCCATAGGCTTCAGAGACCACTCTCCGCCACCCGTAAAGATGCGATATGGTTGCCCCCGGCCTTTGCGTAACATAATCGTCCCATTCGCCGGATACGGCTTCGCCCTCTGACTTACACGCTGCAGCCACAGATTCCACGGATTACACCCCGGTTCCGAATCGATTATACTAATCGCGTGAATACGAATAAGCATTAAAAAGATTTTGGTAATCACAGAGCCTGTAATTGCCGAAACCAATCTTGCAAGTGTCTGTCGACTGGGGTAGATTCGTCAGGGAACTGGGGGTGCCAAATCGTGAAATACAAACTTTTCGCCTGCATTGCTCTCTTTGCCTGTTCCCTGTGCGTATTCGCCCAGGACGACTACATAATCGGAGCCGAGGATGTACTGGCGGTAAATGTCTGGAAGGAGCCGGAATTGTCAATCAAGGAGCTGGTGGTGCGGCCGGATGGCAAAATCAGCCTCCCCCTGGTGAATGACATTCAAGCCGGCGGATTGACCCCTATCCAGCTTCAGGAACAGATTGCCGGGAAACTGAAGAAATTTGTCGAATCCCCGAACGTTACTGTCACCGTCCTTAAGGTCTTCAGCCACACCGTCTCGGTGGTGGGCGCTGTCGGCAGGCCGGGACCGTATGTTCTCGGCTCCCCGACCACTGTTCTCGACATCCTGGCCCGCGCCGGCGGCGTGACCGAATTTGCCAAGGCAAAAAACATCAAAATTCTGCGCAATGAAGACGGGAAACAGGTGCAGTATCCGTTCAATTACAAGAACGTTATCAAAGGCAAGGATCTGGAACAGAATATAACGCTCAGGAACGGCGATATCATTCTCGTTCCATGACCGGAAACCTATGAAAGATCTTAAGAACCTGGAGATCGGTGAGTACTTCCGAATTCTGTGGAGACGCAAGTACTACTGCCTGGCTACTTTCGTCCTGGTTGCCGCAGGCGCTTTCGTCTACGCGTGGCGCATGCCCGACGTGTTCAAATCAGAGACCCGGATCAGGGTTGATGAACCCATCGGGTCGGACGTCGGGTCGGCCCTGCGAATGAGTTCGGAAGACAGAATAAACTCGATAAGAGAACAGCTTGCCAGCCGGACTTTCCTGGAAAGGCTGATCGAGCAGTACCAGATGTTCGGCTATGGGAAAGATCCCGGGTTTGTCATGGAGAACGCCCTGAGGGCGGTACAGAGGCGGATCAGGATAGACAAAACGTCAAATAACACCTTTACAATTTCATTTGTAGCGACCGAACCTCAGTTTGCCCAGACCTTCACGCGCCAGCTAGCCCAGGAAGTCATCAGGATCAGCAACAGTTCCAGGAAGGACAGAGTCCTTGCCACCGATCAGTTCATTGACGAGCAGCTGCGCCAGAGCGCCGAACTGCTCAAAGCCCAGGAAGAAAAGATCGCGAAGTTCAAGTTGCAGCATCTCGGCGAACTGCCGCAACAGAGCAGTGCGAACATGAGTGCTCTCACCGGGCTTCATTCACAGCTGAGCACGGTCGAGAGTGCCATCCAGCAGGCGCAGGAACGGCAGAAGCTCCTCGATTTCAATTACCAGGAACGGAAGCGGTTGAGTGAGATGTCCCAGAAGCTTGCCACCGCCGGCATAGAAGTGAAGCCGGAAGGAATCGTCAGGGAGACGCCGACTGCTGCCGAGGCTGAACTGAAGGCCAAGAAATCACAGATCGAGCAGTATCTGGCCAGATATACAAGCAGCCACCCTGATGTGGTCCGGCTTGCCCGCGATATCGAGAGGCTCGAACAGCAGGTAAAGGAAGAACGCTCGGCCAGAAGGGCAGTTACCGCGGAGGCTGGCGAAAAGACCGGCTCGGAAGAAATAAGAACGGCTTCAATCTCCACAGTCAACGAAGATGGGCTGGAGGCGGCCTATCAGTTCCAGACCGGGAGCATCAAGAACGAAATCGCCAAGCGGGAAAACGAACGGCAGGAGCTGCTGCGCCAGATAAAGATCTACCAGAACCGTCTCAACCTCGCGCCCGCCCTGGAACAGGAATTGACAACGCTTATGCGGGAGGCGGACATTCTCCGGGCCCGGTACGAGACTCTTCAAAAACAGAAATTCAGTACCGAAATGGCGACTAACGTCGAGACGGACATCAGAAACGAGACCTACCGGGTGATCGATGAGGCGAACCTGCCGGTCAAACCGGAGGCCCCAAACCGTCTGCACATGATACTGATCGGGATCGGCGGCGGACTGGTCCTGGGAATAGGGGCGGCATACGGCCGGGAGATGCTTGATACCACGATCGGAAGCGAACAGGAGGCCAAGAGGGTGCTGAACCTGCCCGTGCTGGCGACGATATCGACGGTACCGGGAGCGAAGAAGACGGCCTAGCAGACCCGCGCCGACCCTTAGCGGATCTTACGAAAGAACTTCAGAAGATCAGTGTTGCTTGCTGCTCTTTTTGGGTCGGGAATGTTGACCATCCGGGTATGCTGGAATAGCATTAGTCAAAATCTTGCAAGTTCACCGTAAGGCTCGCCGATAGGGAGAGTAGAGAACAACCGGAATGAGCGAAATATTCGACTTCCTGAAGAAGACCGAAGTTGACAGCAGAAAGAAGTTCCCGTCAGCACCTCCGACGGTTGACCTGCCCCTTTCGGAGGAAGAGACGGCCCGTCCGGCAGTTGAACAGGAATTCGATTCAGTACCGGCCGTCTCTGAAATCGTGCCCTCCGATAAATTCGATCTTGCGGAGTGCAGCCCTCAGCTCAGGAACGCTCTCGATCCGGCCACCGTGGTAGGAGAGCAGTTTCGCGCCTTGCGCACGAGGCTGAACCTCCTTCAGAAGCAGAACGAAATCAAAGTTATCCTGGTGACCAGCACCGTCCCGGAAGAAGGGAAGAGCTTCACCGCCTGCGGCCTCGCAGGCGTTATTGCGCAGGAGCCGGGGAAGCGGGTTGTTGTTATTGATTTGGATATGCGGAAGCCCGGGT
>JAAYAM010000346.1 GCA_012719355.1 Acidobacteriota bacterium | reverse complement strand
GGGAGGCAATCAACCCCGGCCTTACCGGCGATTTCTTTCGTCGTAATGATGCTCGTGATTTAGCGAACGTAATAAGACGATGGACGAGGGAGATAACTCCGCCCGAGTCGGTCCGCAGGGCGTGCTATGCCACTGTCGAAACTAAGTACAACCCTCATGCACATGCCGAGGCCATCAAGCTTGCCATAGTAGGCCACTGCCCCCAGGAATGACGTGAATTAGACAAAAAGAGCCGGATTCGGATAACTGAACAGGGAAGGCTGATGGTTTTGCGAAACTGATAAGGAATCAGATAGAAGAAGACAGCGGAGAAATCACGATCCAGCATTCAAGGCAAAGGCAGCGCTGACGGCATCGAGAGGCCACGAGACGATCGTGGAAGTGGCTCAGCAGTTTGAAGTCGATCCGAAACCTGATCACCGATTGGAAAAGGCAGTTGCAAGAAAACGCGACTATCCTATTCAGTGCAAAATGGCAAGCTTTGCAGCATCCTGCTAAGAATCGAGCAACAAATGTCTAACCGTCCGACCATTCTCACTCTTGCAGACTATTACCTGCCGGGATATAAAGCTGGAGGTCCTATACAAACGATTGCAAACATCGTGAGTCAACTTGGAGATCAGTTTCGTTTCAAAATCATCACTTCGGATCGAGACTTGGGCGACTCCACTTCTTATCCGGGTGTTGAACTGAACCGATGGATAACGCTGGGGAAGGCAGAAGTCTTCTATGTACGCTCGGCGGATCCCATAAGAGTGCTTCGGATCATCCAGTCTACTCCCCACGACGTGTTGTATCTAAACAGCTGTTTTGCGCGAGGGTTTTCAATAATACCGATGATGGCTGCGTCCCTGCGCTTGCTGCCAGATAGGCCGATTATACTTGCCCCTAGAGGTGAGTTCTCGCTTGGCGCTATCCAAATTAAAGCAGGCAGAAAAACAGCTTACCTCCGTATCGCTAGGTGGTTCTCCGCCTACCAAAAAGCCATATGGCATGCCTCTTCACCATTCGAGGCTGCAGACATTCTCCGGGCATTTTGCGGGGTAGACCGGATGGGATCAAGGGCAACTGCATTGCAAAGAAACCGAGCTCAGATAGTCATTGCGCCAGATATTGCCTGTCTCTTACCAATTGCGACTGATGGGGTGCAAGTAGGCAAGCAATGCCGACGGAAGGAGCCCGGGGTGTTGCGGACAGTTTTTCTCTCTCGGGTGTCACGGAAGAAGAACCTTGCTGAGGCTATCCGGCTTTTGGATGCCCTGCAAGGACATGTGGAATTTGACATCTACGGTCCGATTGAGGATATTTCCTATTAGCGAGAATGCGAGCAAGCGATTGACAAACTACCTGCAAATGTGCACGTGCGGTATATGGGGATGGTTCATCACGAGCAGGTGTACGGAGTGTTTTCTGCATACGACCTGTTTCTGTTCCCGACGTTGGGCGAAAACTTCGGCCACGTAATTGCCGAAGCTCTTGTTGCGGGATGCCCTGTCCTCATAAGTGATCAGACGCCATGGCGTGGCCTGATATCAGCCGGCGTGGGCTGGGATCTTCCACTGTCCGCATCAGAGCGGTTTCGCGAGATTCTTCAGTTGTGTGTGCGCATGGGACCAAAAGAGTATGCTGAGATGCGGGCGAGAGCCGCTGCATTCGGCATGCATCGCGTGAACGATCCCTCTGTAATTGAGCAAACCCGAACACTGTTCCGATTTGCACTTAATCTGCGGGCATAAAAAGTACGTGACAAAAGTGCTTTCACAAAGTTGATCTGAACTCAGATCGACAGCCCTCGGGTAGTTCATATATACAAAACGAAACAAACCGTGTCAGCTCTATCGTGCACACAGGTACTTTTCTCCAGAATCATGATCCCAGTCTTGTGAGCGAAGCGTTGCAGTGAGAACCGTTGCGCATGGTGAGAATGGTGCCGGCCGCTTCTTTGATCGAGAATCGCCGCGTGGTCTCGCGGTGTTGGACCATGTCTTTGATGGAGAGCATGAGGAGGGTTGACAATTCAACCTCGTGCCAGTCTCGTTGTTCGGATCCGAAGGGTTGCATTACCGCTTCCTTGTGACCGACGTCCTTCGGCCAGTACCTCCTTTTCACGAGGATATCGTCAATCCACACTGCCATTCTCCTGAAGTCGTCAATCTTTGCGATTACGTTTCCAAGTTGGATATTAATTGTCTCGTTTATCCCTTCAAATGGTTCGGATCGCGAAGATAAAACAATGGAGATCAGATCGTGCTTGTCCGATACAATGGTGACCGCGATGTTGTCGTCGGGTTCCTTTTCGTTACTGTAAGAAACCATAATCGTCAGAATATCGGGGTAAGGACCACGCCAGTTTAATAAGTGTATGGAAAGATCGATCCAGTGTCCCAGGTTCCCGCAAATCCTGGTGCCTTCTTTAGGATCCCGGTACCAATGGTCTTCGGCAATACGATGTCCTGAAATGTAGCAACTGATGGTGAACGGTGGCTCGCTATTGATTTTCCCCTTGCCGGTTGCGAGATGCTTGAAATCTCTGATGGCTCCGGAAAAAGGTCTGTTGTAACCGGCAAATACCCTGCCTTGTGAGTGGGCAACTGCGTATAACAGGCGGCTGAGTTGTTCTTCATCAACGCTTATAGGTTTTTCAATGTAAGTATTGAGGTTCCTTTTGAGGACTTTGATTGCATAATCCGTATGTGTGTAGTGATTAGATGCTATGTAGACCGTATGTAAATCGCGTTGTTCTAACATGGTCGCCAAGGAATCTGCAACATGCTTGAACTTATAACGGTGAGCAAGAGAGTTTGCCTGGCCCCCGTCTATGTCAAAGCAAGAATCAAACATGATGCCGGATTTGTTCAGGAAATAACAAATCGTCGAATACGCAAACTGTCCACATCCGATCACGCCGACTGGGTGGCCGTGTTTTCTTCTTGAGACGCTAACGTTAAGCCGGAGTCTTCCTATAACCTTCGCTAAAGTCCGGGATATCCCGTAGATTGAAATGAATCGTAATACCTTCCTTATTTGGTCTTTTTGCATACGAAACTCGAGGTCCGACTGGCGAAAGCGTGGCAAATGGTTGCCAGCCCGCGTGATTATATTTGAGGAAGCACCAAGTCACAACAGAGGAATGTCTGGTCGTTAGAGCTGTATGCGTGAGCCGCAGCTTTACAATGTTCTAGAATCGGAGAAGTTCATGCTGCAGATCCTGCAGAATCTTAGATCGGGAGATACCCAGATAGCGGAGGTGCCGGCGCCGACGGTCAAGCGTGGACAGTTGCTGATTCAGACGGCTGCGAGTCTGGTCTCCGCGGGGACCGAGCGGATGCTGGTTAATTTCGGTAAGGCCGGGTTCATCGAGAAGGCGCGGCAGCAGCCCGACAAGGTGCGGATGGTGCTCGACAAAATAAGAACAGACGGGCTTATGCCAACAATCGACGCCGTCAGAAGCAAGCTGGACCAGCCCCTCCCAATGGGATACAGCAACGTTGGAGTGGTGCGGGCTATCGGGCCGGGAGTGCCGGAGGGGATATTCATGCTTGGAGACCGAGTGGTTTCCAACGGAAAGCATGCAGAGTTGGTGGCGGTGCCGGTTAACCTCTGTGCACGCATTCCTAATGAGGTTAGTGATGAAGCGGCTACCTTTACGGTGCTCGGATCCATCGCACTGCAGGGAATTCGACTGGCACAGCCCACTTTGGGTGAATGCTTCACGGTGACGGGACTTGGTTTGATCGGACTCATGACCGTCCAACTCCTCCGTGCCCAGGGATGCCGCGTGCTCGCCATTGACGTGGACTCGTCAAAGTGCGAACTCGCCCGAAGGTTCGGCGCCGACACAGTGGATTTGTCACGAGGCGAGGACCCGCGGGCTGCGGCGGAGCTGTTTTCCCGCGGGCGCGGTGTGGACGGTGTGCTTATTACCGCCGCCACTAAGAGCAGTGAACCTGTACATCAGGCCGCGCTCATGTGCCGCAAACGAGGCCGTATCGTCTTGGTGGGAGTAACGGGGCTTGAATTGTCCCGCGCTGATTTCTACGAAAAGGAGCTCAGCTTCCAGGTCTCCTGCTCCTACGGTCCGGGACGCTATGACCCCGAGTACGAGGAAAAAGGGCATGACTATCCAATAGGGTACGTGCGGTGGACCGAACAACGCAATCTTGAGGCTGTGCTCGACATGCTTGCCGAGGGCAAACTCGACGTCTCTTCCCTTGTAAGCCATCGCTTCAAACTCCAGGAAGCCCAAGAAGCTTACCGGGTTTTACTGGAAGGGAAAGACGTTCTCGGGATCGTGCTTCAGTATCCCCAGACGACACCGTCTGCCGACAACCCTCTCTTCGAAAAGACGATCAACTTTCATAGCACGCCTGCTTCACAGAGACTTGAGGATCCAGGGCTCGGATTTGTGGGGGCGGGTAATTACGCTACGCGCACGCTGATTCCGGCTTTCAAGCAAGCGGGTGCTCGGCTTGTTTCGGTCGCATCAGCCGGCGGCGTCAGTGGTGCCTATGCCGCTAGGAAGTTTGGCTTCGCGGAGACTACCACAGATACGGCCCGGTTGATTTCCAATCCGAGGATCCATGCCGTGGTCATCACCACCCGGCACAACAGCCATGCCGGCTTGGTCCGACAGGCGCTCGAAGCAGGCAAACACGTCTTCGTTGAAAAACCGCTCTGCCTTAATTTGGAAGAGCTGCGCGAGATCAGGAAAGCCTATGAGGAGCGGCAGCCTCGTCCAGTTCTGACCGTAGGCTTCAACCGGCGTTTTGCCCCTCACATAGTCAAGATGAAGGAACTCATTCGAGGCATTTCCGCGCCCAAGGCTTTTGTAGTGACTGTGAATGCCGGGACAATTTCTGCCGGGCACTGGACGCAGGATCGGGAAATCGGAGGTGGCCGCATCATAGGCGAGGCCTGCCACTTCATCGATCTCCTCCGCTTCCTGGCTGCGTCTCCCTTGAGCGGTTTTGACATTGCCTTCATGGCAGGGAATACACGCGACAGCGCAAGTATTCAACTAAGGTTTGCCGATGGATCGATAGGGACCGTTCATTACCTCGCCAACGGTAGCAAGAGCTTCCCCAAGGAGAGGCTGGAGGTTTTCGTACAGGGACGCATCCTGCAGATGGACAACTTCCGCGTCCTACGAGGCTTCGGTTGGCCCGGGTTCAGAACTATGCGGCTGATGCGTCAGGATAAGGGCCAGGTTGCCTGTGCCAGAGCTTTCCTGGAGTCAATCCGCACCGGTAAGCCGGCGCCGATTCCCTATGAGGAACTTGTGGAAGTAGCGGAGGCTACCATACGGCTGGCTTCAAAATAGTTCTTCCTCTCCCAAACGAACTTGTCCCGGCGGGCTATCTACGGCCCGCCTTAGTTTTTGATGAGAATTCTTCGAACCCTTCACACCATCCGATTTCTCAAGCCACGACAGGTAGTCTGGCAAGTGCGGCACAGGTTGACCAGACCTCCATGCGCAGATGTGCGCCCGGCACCGCCGCTGCGTGTG
>JAAYAM010000345.1 GCA_012719355.1 Acidobacteriota bacterium | reverse complement strand
CCGTCTGCCAGAAATCTCTATTGAGATTTCTGATCAGCTAGGTGGGGGATTTTGAGGTGGCCACAAGTGGGGGACTTTGGGTGGCCATCGGGGGTGTTGGGGCAGAAGATGGAAGCGGATTTTGGTGCAAATGTCAGCTTCGGCTGTTTTTCTCTATGGCAGAGCGACGCGGCTTTCGAACTCATCCATCGGAATCCGCGCCACGAGGTAGGCACAGGCGATGTGCTCGAGCTGTATTTTGAGAGCTCCGATATTGAGGCGGCCTACAAAAGGGGTGAAAGAGTACGGAGTAGACCTCGCGAGCGAACTGAGCGAAGCTCCCTTGGGACAGATTTCATTTCGCTTTTATGATCCCGACCATCACCTCGTGGAGGTCGGGGAGACGATGAGCGCCGCAAACGTGAGGCTCTTTAAGAAAGGCATGAGCATTCCGGAAATCGCCGCCAAGACACACTTGCCCGAGGAAATAGTGAAGGCGGATATAGACAAGATCCTGCCGGGGACGCCGCTCGTTATTCGATGACGAAACGGAAAATGGGACGTGTGGGACTGCGCCGCGCCACCTCTTTGAAGCCTGCCTGTTGGAACGCCGATGCGATTCCCGTGTACAGGAGCGGGGCCGACATGTACTTCCGTACATCCACTGGATAGCCTTCCAGAATCCTGCCGCCTTTCTTCTTGACGTGTTCGACGGCAGCCTTCAGTAATTCCACCGTAAGACCTTTGCGACGGGCCTTCTTTGCGATGAAGAAACATGTCACAGACCAGACGGGCTGGTCATCCACGGGTTGCAGCGTGCGTGAATGTGCCAGCCTCTCATAGGACTCGCGCGGCTCGACGGCGATCCATCCGACCGCTTTGCCGTCCTGATATGCGAGCAAGCCTGTAGCGACTCCCGAGTCAACAATGGACCTGTGCATCTGCCGCGTTCCGTGGCCTCTGGCTTCTTCGAGGGCCTTGCCGCGCAATTTCCAGTACATGCACCAGCATCCGCCGCAGGCGCCGTTTGGGCCGAAAAGCTCCTCGAAATCAGTCCACAGATCGCGTGTAATGGCTTTGATGGAAAGTCCGGTTGTCATTTCAGGTCACCATGATGTTTTGAAAGCGATCTGATCATACAGCAGTCACAATCAGGTTCAAGAATGAATATCCAGGAATGCATCGGCGATGCAGGCGCTCGCGGTGCCGGCAGGCCTTTTCATTTACCGTCTGCGGGCGGATCATTACAGTACCCTCCCTGCAAAAACCGAAGCGGCCGCCGGAGCATGGCTGTGGCTGGGGATAAGGACGACAATGGATATGACACGAAGGGAAGTGCTGAGGATGGTGGGGGCCGCCTGCATCGCACGGCCGCAGCAGACTGAGGGGCCGTACTACCTGGACAGTAAGCTGAACAGGTCGGACATCCGCACCGATCCGGTGGACGGGTCCGTGGCTGAAGGGGTCCCGCTGTTACTCGAAATCCATACGTGCTTCGAAGGTGCAATTGTGGATGTGTGGCATTGCGACGCGCGCGGGATTTATTCCGGCGTGCGCGATCGGAATTTCAACACGTTGGGGAAGAAATTTCTGCGCGGGTACCAGGTGACCGGCAAGGACGGGATTGCGCGCTTTCAGACGATCTATCCCGGATGGTATCCGGGGAGAACGGTGCATATTCACTTCAAGATAAGGCCGAGGAACGGGAGAGAATTTACGTCGCAGCTGTATTTCGATGACGCGCTGACGGACAAGATCTGTGAACAGGAACCGTATTCGCATTCGGGGAAGCGCACGGTGCGCAACAGGGATGATTTCATCTTCCGGTCGGGCGGCGACCGGCTCCTGCTGACACTCGAGCCTCTCCCGGCCGGCGGCTACAAAGCCGTCTTCGGCATCTCCGTCTAAAGCCTTTTAAACCGCGGGCGAACCCTGCTTCCACACGCTGACGAGCTCTCTCGGGTAAGTAGGCGACTTTTGCCGGTACAAGTTCCAGCGAAATGTGCCCGTCGGCTTCCGCCCCTGTCACATTTTCCCTCCTTGACATAGGTGGCTACCAGTAGCTACTGTAAGTCATATGAAAAAGCTAAAGACGGTCGGGATAAAAGATCTTAAGAACAACCTGAGTGCTTATCTTCGCGAGGTTCGCGCCGGTTCGAGCATTCTTGTAACAGACCGAAACGATATCGTGGCAGAACTGCACGAGCCCTATGGCCGTCCGGCCCTTCCAGGACAGGCAAATCCACTGCTCCTATCCTGGGCTGAAGCCGGGATGATTACTCTTCCCGTCATCGAGAAACAGCCGCTGGAGCTTTCGCCGGTCCGGCTGCCCGCGGGAACCGCGCAATCGCTTCTCGAGAGCGATCGAAGGGAGTCAGGCGATTGAAAACCCTCTATCTTGAAACATCGGCTCTACTCGCATGGATGCTGGGAGAGCCTGCCGGCTCACAGGTGAAATCCTCCGTCGACGCAGCCCAAACGATTGTCACATCGCAGCTAACGTTGCTGGAAGCAGAGCGCGCTCTAATTCGTGCGGAGACTCAACGGATTCTCAAAGCCGGGGAAGTGGAAAGGATAAGGGGGCTGCTCTACCGGAGCAAGGCCGCATGGGTATTAATGGAAGTTGCCGAAGAGGTACGGGAAAGGGCAAGCCGCACCTTCCCTAACGAGCCCATTCGAACTCTGGACGCAATCCACCTGGCCTCGGCGCTTCTTTTCATGAGAGTTTTTCCTCAACTGGAGTTATTGAGCCGCGACGCTCGCATTCTGCAGAATGCAGCATCTCTTGGGATTGCAATTGCCCAGATATAGCCACGGATCATTGATTGGAAGAGCGGCATCGCGCGAGGTTGGCCTTAGCTCAAGGGTTTTGTTTCACGACCGTTGATGCCCTTTCGGCGATTTTCCAAACTGCCGGTGCCATCGTCGTCAGCGGTGGCCCCTAAATTTCAATGCAGAGTTCGGCCGAAACCTCTTTGCTCATTACTATTTGCTTTGGATTAAGCTCGTAATTTACAGTGAGTGGTTGTCATGGGTCAACCTGCACGTGTTGAGGGGCAGGGAATGGCGGGACGTGAGTGAGGGGAAGGGATGCGAGGGGCGGGCAGGATCATAGGTTTCATTCTCATTGCTCTTGTAGCGGGTCGGCCGTCCGCCTCTGCACAGGAGTTTCGATATAGCACATTATCAAAGGAAACCATCGGGATTCGGCTGAAGCAGGTCGCAGGAAAGGACAGCCAACGGAAGGAAAAACTGAAAGAGCTTTTCATGGAGGCCGGCTGCAGTGAGCATCTACATGAGCAGCCGGTGAGAGGCTCCAAACTGCCAAATCTCGAATGCGTCCTCCCCGGTAGCTCTGACAGGACCATCATTGTTGGGGCTCATTTCGATCACGACACTTCAGGCGACGGAGTTGTGGACAATTGGAGCGGAGCGTCGCTTCTGCCATCGCTCTACCAGGCGATCAAGAATGAGCCTCGTAAGCACACCTTCGTGTTCATTGGATTCACCGGGGAGGAAAAGGGACTCGTCGGTTCCCGGCACTACGCCAGGACGATGACGGAAGAAGAAGTCGAAAGAACCGATGCAATGGTGAACATGGACACTCTCGGCCTGTCCTCTACGAAAATAGATGGAACCGGTGCCGTTGAGAAACTGATCAAGGCATTGGCCTACATCGCCCGGAAACTCAATTTGCCTGTCGCCGTCGTAAATGTAGGTGCGGTAGGAATCAGCGACTCTCAACCGTTTGCTGAACGCAACATTCCCGCTATCACGATCCATTCGTTCACGCAGGAAGCGTGGAATGCCGGAATCCTACACAGTCCGAAGGACAAACTCTCGGCAATTCGGATGGATGATTACTACCAGACCTATTGTCTGATGTCGGCCTACCTCGTTCTTCTCGACCTGCTGCTGCCGTTATCCACCGATGCGGGCTCGCGCTGACCGGCAAGTCTCGCAGTTCGCGTTGTTCGAGCGAGTGGAGAGAGAAAATGGCTGTACCTGATTTTCAAAGCTTCTTCAAACCTTTGCTCGATCTGGCGGCTGACGGGAAGGAGCATTCCATTCAGGAGGCGCGGAAGTTGATTGCCGAGCGAATGGCTCTTTCTGAAGCCGACCTGAAGGAACTCCTGCCGAGTGGAATCCAGACCAAGTTTGACAACCGAGTTGCCTGGGCCAAGAGCTACTTCATCCAGGCAAAGGTTCTGGAGGCGACACGGCGCAGCCACTTCAGGATCACCGAAAGAGGGGTGGATCTGCACAAGAAGGGACTTGCACGGATCGACATACGAGTCCTGAAACAGTATCCGGAATTCGTCGAGTTCCACAAAGGCAAAGGAGCCCAAGAAGATGACGCGACACCTCAATCTGAACTGCAGACCGAGACTCCGGAGGAATCCCTTCAACAGGCATACGAGAGCATCAGGAATAACCTCGTGGGAGAGATTCTGGGCAAGGTTAAATCAAATTCACCGTCATTCTTCGAGAAGTTGGTAGTGGACCTGATGCTTGCAATGGGCTACGGAGGCTCTCGCGCAGATGCTGGAAAGTCAATCGGTGGAACCGGAGATGAAGGAGTGGATGGGATCATTAAGGAGGATCGCCTCGGTCTGGACGTGATTTATCTCCAGGCAAAGCGGTGGGAAGGCACTGTTGGACGACCCGAGATACAGAGGTTTGTCGGGGCGCTCCACGGAAAACGAGCGAGAAAGGGTGTCTTCATAACCACCGGAAGATTCTCTGAAGACGCAATCCGATATGTGGAGACCATCGACCCCAAGGTAATTCTGATCGATGGAAGGACTCCGGCCGAACTGATGATTGACCATAACCTGGGAACCACAACATCGGGAACATACGAGATAAAGCGAATCGACACTGATTACTATTTGGAGGAATAGAACGCAGACACGACTCGAATACCGCATTTGGACTGTTCTTTCGACGATGCAGGGGAAGGGAACTGGGTGCTATGAATCCGCTACCGGGAACCGTGCTCATGTTCATTCCGACTTGCTAAACCCAGAATTGACGCTGATCCGCCTTTCGTTCCTTGCCTGCTCTGTCCCAACCCGAGGATTGAGGATTGCGCTGTCACTGGTCTTGCCACCACTGGTCGTGTCACTGGCTTCTGCACCGGTGTTGTCTCCATTGTCGGTAGGAGCGCTTCTATCAATACCCCGAACAAACTGAAAAGGAATCCAAGAACAAATCCCTCTTTGCCGTCACGTCCTTTCGTATTTGCCACGAAATAGCCGAATGCCCCGGTTATGAAAGCCCCAATCAGAATGAGTATCATTGTCATGTGAAAGCCTCCAATCTTGTGTTGCCGCCAGGAGTCTGGCGCTATAGGTTTAAGCACACCTTGTCGACGACAAATCGCGCGATGAAGCTTGTCTGTATTTCTCCCAGGTTTGGATTTGAGACCGATCGTAGACCGAGGTGTACTCCGTTGTCCAGCCCTAACTGGCGTTGAAGTAGATTGCAATCTGGCCGATAGTCTGGCCAGGCCGAGCGTGTACGTGTGCCGGCTGCTGCGTGTGTTTAGGTAGGGTACATTCGAATAACCACAGTAGTGGATGGAACAAATGAGGAGAGTGTATGCCGATTAATCGCGCTTTGCCGCTTCCAAAAGAAGTATACGAAACAGTTACGAAATGGATGGAGAAGCTGACCGACGAGCTGAGAACCAGATCCGATGATGGATTTCGCCCCGGACTGTACGTTCTGTACACCGTAGACCAGGATGAGCTTCCCGACGGGGTGTGGGTGGTGTTCCCGCCGAAGACGCCGGTGAAGCTCGCCCATGGTCTCATTGAAGCCGGGCACAGCACGATGCAGAAGTTCGCGGACGCCGGATTGGAGGACGAGTTGAGGAATCTTCAAGCGACCAGGCACAAAAATGCCTGATCGGAATGGTCTCGGTGGTGCTCACGCTCAGGGGACAATGTTGAAGTACTTCGCTACGCCAGTATCGGTCCTTGCATAGGTTATGGAGAGCTCATCGCAGTGGTCAGGAAGAACTGTACAGGATGAAGGCAATGATTGCGCGGTTGACAGTCCCGTTCGTAAAAAAGCCGTCGGCATCAGCTCGGCAACGGTCATCTATCAAGACTTCGGAATCTGTTGAGCCTCCGCAACGATCTTGCCCACCTCTTGAACGGCCTCCAGAGACCGACTAGGGGAAATGTGCGGCTTTAGCTTTGACAGTTTATTCGCTCTGTGACGTGGGGCTTCCGCCTTATCCGATAGAGTCAGAAAAAGTGCAGTTGCCAGACGCTCCAGGTCAGCAACGCCTTTGTCTCCAACCTTGTCAGCAACGAAAGCGATCTGCTTTTCATAGCGACTCACCGTCTTGCTATAGGTATCCTGAAGCCTTTCGGCCAAATAGGTGGGTACGATACTCGCGCCATATGGCCATCGTGGTTCCAGTTGAACCAGACCATCCGCTCGGAGACTCGTCAGTTCATCCCGCAGGTCGAATCAAAAGGGGCCATGTTTATACAGGATAAACTCGAATCCCAGTGGTACCTCCATGAGCTCTTGTGCAAAGAAAGCTGCTTTTTGGATATGGGTCTCCCCGCACCAACTGTGTTTGCTGCGCAGGTTCTGTAGCAGCCGCGTAATCAGTGCAGCTTTCTGCAGTCTATCCATTGCTTGCTTCCTCCTTTTGAGGCTCGATGATACTCTTCCGCTTCTCGTTTAGCCACTGTTCTGCACGATCAAGTATGCCACGTTCCGCGAAGACATAGTCCACAGAGAGCACCGGCACATCGTTAAGGACCTTTGAAATAGCCACAGACGATACAATTCGACCATCGCGCATGTGGACGGGGAAGTCCGGTGCGCCGCCTTTTTACGAATGCCGATCGT
>JAAYAM010000344.1 GCA_012719355.1 Acidobacteriota bacterium | reverse complement strand
TTTGCCTGCGGCTTCCTTCGTATTCCACCTCGCGATGGACACCCTTGCCGTCCGGCTAGCAGTTCCCCTGACCGGGTCTGCAGAGGACTTTCACCTCCAAGGTGTGCGCCCTGCCGGGCGCACCAAAGAAAAAGGGCCGACAGGACCGGCCCTTTTTTACACACAACTGCATCTGAACGGTTACTGCGCGGCTGCTTTGCCGAACTGGGGTTTTCTCTTCTGCAGGAAAGCGTTCACCCCTTCTTTGCAGTCTGCTGCGCAGGAAATGTCACCGGCACCCAGATAGGCTACTTCGAGGGCTTCGGCCAGCGTCTTGGCTTTTGCGGCCTTATTGATGACGCCGCCGATGATTCCCAGAATCTCCTTGCTGAGCGGAAGCTCACCCGCCATCGGAGCATCGGGTACAACGAACTCGGGGATTTCGGCCGGCCCTTCCGCAATCCTGGGCACGTTCCCCTGGAGCCTGTTGACTTCGGCGATAGCCGCTTCGATCAACTCGATGTAGCTCTTTGCCGTCTTCTTGACGATCCCGATTTCCACCGCCTCAGGAACCGTGAGCCTTTCGGCTTTGCCGATCATGGCGTGGAATTTCGCGGCCGCCTTGGGCCACTTGCGGTACGGAATCACGACGCCTCCCATCCCCGGTATCATTCCCAGGGTGATCTCGGGAAGCTGCATGAATGCCTTTTCCATCGCAACCAGGCTGTGGCAACGCATGGCCAGTTCAAAACCGCCTCCCATCGCGAGCCCGTTCAGAGCGGCGACAACAGGCTTGTTCATCTTATCGATGAACTCCAGCACTTTGGAGTTTCCGCGCGACAGGGCCTGTCCCTTTTCATGATTGTCGAAGGTGGCGACAAATCCGCCGATGTCGGCGCCGGCGCAGAATGCCTTCATGCCGTACCCGGTGATAACAAATCCTTTGACGGACGGATCCGATTCACCTTTCTTGAGCTCGCTCAGGATTTCATTGCATGTATGGTCGCTGAGCGCATTGGCCGCCTGAGGTCTCCTGATCGTGAGAATCCTTACTCCATCCGTCTCGTCGACCAGAATGTCACGCGGGAAGTCGAAATACTGCTCGACCGGCTTTGTGGGCTGCGGCCAGCCGGGACGTTCGGCATCGAACTTCTTCATGATCTCTTTGACTTTTTCAGCGCCTAGATCGACCATCAGGTCGAAAACGCCTTTCTTATAGGCCAGAGCGATCACGCTTCCGAAATTGAGGTCGGTGCTGGTGCCGATGTTCCGGTCCGCGATATCGAAGGCCTGAGAAAAGACCGCGCCCAGGAACCGCATCCTGATCCAATCAGCCAGTTCAGGATCAACGTCAACTTTGGTGCCCGGCTTGTTGAAGGCCCATTTGTCGACCGACAGAAGTATCTTGCGAGGCGCGTAGGCCGGCCTTTCAGCCATTCTGCGTGTCTGCGATGCATATGTCAGCGGGTTGCCGCCGCCTACGCCCGTCACAAAGAAGGGCCCGGCGCCGAGAAACTCCTCGCTCACCCTGTCGATTTCCTTGCTGGTCGCCTTATCAAGCAGCCAGGCAGCTTCGCTTGCCCAGGTTTCAAACAGTCGATTGAGAAGGAACGAGAAGGTGTTCTTGGCCGATACCGGGGTCTTTCCCGCCGTAGCCATGAACCAGAGGAGGAAATCGACCGTGCTCTTGTCCGCACGATCCCAGCCGATGACCTCGACGCCCATGCTGTACCACGCCGGGGCGAAGAAGTGCGTGATGGCGGTCCTTTCCGGGTGCTGCAGATGCGTGAAGATCTGCTCGGCCGGAATTCCGCTTGTGTTTGATGTCAGAATCGCGTCAGGTGCGACAATCGACTCGAGCTGTGAAAAAATCTTCTTTTTCAGCTCGACATTCTCCGTCGCAGCTTCAATCACCAGCGTGCAGTTCTTGAGAACACTGTAATCGGTGGTGTATACGATGTTGCCCAGAATCTTTTCCACCTGCTCGGTGCGAAGCTTCTTCTTCTCTACTCCCTTTCTTGCGTAGCCTTCAAAACGCTC
>JAAYAM010000053.1 GCA_012719355.1 Acidobacteriota bacterium | reverse complement strand
CGGTCAGGGGAACTGCTAGCCGGACGGCAAGGGTGTCCATCGCGAGGTGGAATCCGAAGGAAGCCGCAGGCAAAGCGCTGGACTGACGAACAGGAAGCGCATGAGGCGGACACGTGGGGTGAGGCGGACGAACTGAAGGCCCGAACAGATAATCTTGGAAAGGTATCTTCGCTTCGATGGTGAGGAAGACGCAGGAACAGAGGGATGAGATGCCCAAAGCCCCTGGTAGAAGTAGCGGGCGGAACTCGCGAGTTAAGCCAATGAGAGCGTCAAGCATCACGGCAGGGGAGGAAGTAACCGGACCGGGGACAACGCAACTGATGGAGGCAGTGGTCGAACGCGGCAACATGTTGACGGCATTGCACCGTGTAGAGAGCAATAAGGGCGCGGCGGAGTAGATGGAATGACCGTTGTGGATCTTAGAGCGTATCTGAAGGAGCAATGGCCTGAAATCAAAGAGAGACTGCTATCAGGCAGCTACGAACCGAAACCAGTCCGGCGGGTAGAGATACCAAAGCCGGATGGGAAGGGAGTGCGAAAGCTTGGTATTCCCACGGTCGTAGATCGTCTGATACAGCAAGCTCTGCATCAGGTGATGAATCCGATCTTTGATCAAGTTTTACGGAACCGTACGTCCGGTGGTGTGGGAGGACGGAGGGCGTGAGCCCTCCTCCTACCCGATCGTTATGACAACTCTAATGCCAGGAACATCGGCTGCCCCTGCCGGATTACGAGAAGGAGCACCGTGCTGCCGCTCTGCAGGCCGGCGATGGCTGATTGCAATTCCGCCACGTTGTTGACCGGCTTGCGGTTGATCTCGCGAACGACATCTCCGGGACGCACCCCGCCTCTGTCGGCCGGACTCCCCGGCTCCACATCGGTCACAAGAGCCCCGTTCGTCGAGGGGATATTCAGCTGTCGTGCCGAGTTCGCATCGAGATCGTCGACCGTAAGGCCGAGCTTTCCCTGATTCCTTCTCTCGGTCGGCGGCGTTGTCGATGCCGTCTCGGCGGGCCGTTCTCCCACCGGCGTCTGCACCGTCATAGGTTTGCCGTCCCTGAGAATTTCCAGTTTTGCGGAAGTCCCCACACGGGATTCGGCAACCGCCAGTGACAGGTCGCGTGTATCGTCAGTCGGGTTCCCGTTGTAGCTGAGAATGATGTCTCCCGGACGCAGGCCCGCCTTCTCCGCCGGACTTCCAGGCTCGACGTTGGATACGAGTACCCCGTCGGTCGTCTTCATTCCAAAGCTCTTCGCAAGCGCAGGAGTCAGTTCCTGGATTCCCACGCCCAGCCAGCCGCGGGTGACTTTGCCGTGGTCGATCAACTGACGGTAGATATTGCCGGCCATGGCAGCCGGAGTTGCAAAACCAACCCCCTGGAATCCTCCGCTCTGGCTGAATATCATCGTGTTGATTCCAACGACTTCTCCATCGAGGTTTACGAGAGGTCCGCCGCTGTTCCCCGGATTTATCGCCGCGTCGGTCTGCAGAAAATTGTCGTAAGTGCCGGCTCCGATATAGCGTCCCTTGGCGCTGATTATGCCGGCCGTCATGGTCTGCTCGAGGCCGAAGGGGCTCCCAAATGCCAGCACCCAGTCTCCGACTCTCACCGTGTCAGAGTCTGCGAGTTTCAGAACGGGAAGATTGCCGGCATTGACTTTGACAACCGCCAGATCGGTTAGGGAATCCATTCCGACGACCGTTCCCGTCAATTCACGCCCATCCTGAAAACTAACCTTGATGCTGGTAGCATCCTTTACGACATGATCGTTGGTGAGGATATAGCCGCGCGAATCGACGACGAATCCCGACCCGAGGCTCTTCTGCATCTGATCGCGCGGTATGTCAAAGAAGAAATCGAACGGAAGGAGCCCTCCGAACGGGTCCCGTGAGGCCCCTCCTCCCCGCACGATCTGTTCAGAACTGATGTTCACTACCGAAGGCTCTACAAGTTTTGCGACTCTTGCGAACGCATTGCTCAGGCTCTCCGCTGGAGAGCCTCCCTGAGCGGCCGATCTGGTGCCCGCCTGCTGTGCAACTCCTGTTTCGGCGTTCGTGAACCCTGAAGTTCCGCCGGAAATCAGCAGCAGGGCCAACCCGGCCGCCAGCCCTTGTACGAAGCCCAGTCTGGTTCTCTTTTCAGATGACATATTCTTCCTCCGAATCTTTGCGTTCACCCCTCACCGGTGTGCGTAGCACGCCGACGGAATACCTTGCAGCTTTCATGCCAGTCACGAAAGGTGGAGGTCCGCCTGATCGAAGGCGGCAAAGGAATGACTATGCAATACGGACGGGCTGTTCCACTAACTTGCCTGCAATCAGAAGGTAAGCAGGCCCGCACTGGCGGTGTGTTCGGCTGCAGCCCGCGTTGTTACGGCTTTTCGGCGAATATTTAGTTGCCATCACTGCACCCCAGCAGGTAGATTACATCACTGGAGGAATTCGCCGTGGCAGAAGCAAAGGAAACAAAAGGACCCAGAGGTATGGTTACAATCAATCCGGACATGTGCAAGGGGTGCGGTATCTGCATCAGGTTTTGTCCGGCTGGGGTTCTCGAGTTTTCCGACGAATTCAATAGCAAAGGGTATCATCCACCGCGTGCCGTCAGACCTGAAGCTTGTACCGGGTGCGATTTATGTGGGATTTACTGCCCGGACTTCGCTATTTTCGGAATTCTGCTGAAAACGGTTGCCTGAAAGGAGGGTATTTGAAAGCTGATCCGAAAGGTGTTTTGACGGGCGCTCATTTCCTCGATGGAGATCATGCATGTTCCGAAGGTGCCCTTTCCGCAGGATGTCGCTTCGCTGCCGGTTATCCAATTACGCCATCCACTGAAATCGTCGAGAGAATAGCGAGTCGCTTCCCGCAGGTCGGAGGTATGTTCATCCAGATGGAAGACGAGATTGCTTCGTCGATAGCCATCCAAGGTGCAGTCTGGGGGGGCGCGAAAGCAATGACGGTCACTTCGGGCCCTGGATTTTCTCTGATGATGGAACATATCGGGTTTGCAGCCATGCTGGAAACGCCCTGCGTCTTCGTCGATGTGCAGCGCGCCGGCCCGTCGACGGGACAGCCGACTTTGCCGGGACAGGCCGACATGATGCAGGCCCGCTGGGGCAGCCACGGAGACTATGAGATAATCGCACTATGTCCGAACTCTCCGCAGGAATGCTACGATCTGACCATCCGTGCATTTAATTTGGCCGAAGAGTATCGCGTTCCGGTCATGATAATGATGGATGAATGTGTCGGACACATGACCGAAAAGGTCGTAATCCCCAGTCCCGAAGAGATTGAAATCACCGAGCGCCGCTACACGACCGCGAAGTTGGGCGAGTACCGACCCTATTTCACCGACGGCGAAATGGTGCCCCCCATCGCGAAGGCCGGCGACGGCCACCGGTTCCACGTGACCGGACTTACGCACGATGAGAGGGGTTATCCTGTGATGAGCCCCGAAGTACAGGAGAAGTGCGTGCGGAGGCTCGTCGACAAAATACGATTGAATGCGGAACGGATAATATCCCTCGAGGAATCCGAGACGGAGGGTGCCGATGTGATCGTCGTCTCGTACGGTATCACTTCAAGGGTGTCGGTGAAGGCGATCGAGATGGCAAGGGCTGACGGCATTAAGGTCGGTCATCTACGGCTCATCACTGCGTGGCCTTTTCCCGAAAAGAGGATTCGGGAACTGGTGGGCCGGACCGGTGCATTCATAATGCCGGAACTGAACTACGGACAGATGTTCTTTGAAATGCAGCGCGTGATAGACGGGAAAGCCAAATCGTATCTTCTTCCTCATGGAGGTGGAACGGTACACAAGCCCGAGGTCATTTACCGGACGATAAAGGAAGCCGCATTGGAGTGCCGGCCGCAGGTGGAGGAATCAGCATGGTGAACAATAATCCGGTGAGTGATCTGCTCAGGACCGACCGGATGCCGCACATCTGGTGTTCGGGGTGCGGACTCGGAACAACAGTCAACTGCTTTGTCCGGGCAGCCGCCGGATGCGGCCTGCCTCCGGACCAAATCACCGTGGTTTCGGGTATTGGCTGCACCGGGCGCGTGGCCGGGTACCTGAAACTGGACAGCTTTCACACGACACACGGCCGGCCGATCCCTTTTGCCACCGGACTCAAGCTGGCGAATCCACGTCTCAAGGTTGTCGTCTACAGCGGAGACGGCGATCTCTTCGCGATCGGCGGGAATCATTTCATTCATGCCGCCCGCAGAAACATGGATATGACGGTGATCTGTGTCAACAATTTTACCTACGGCATGACGGGAGGTCAGGTTACTCCGACGACTCCGACCGGCGCCATTGCCTCGACCGCTCCCTACGGCAACACGGAGGACCCTTTCAATCTTCCGTACTTGGCCGATTCGGCGGGGGCAGTGTACGTGGCGCGCTGGACCACGTTCCATGTGCGGCAGGCGACCAAAGCAATGAAAGAGGCGATTCAGAAGAAAGGCTTCAGTTTTGTTGAACTCGTCAGCCCGTGCCCGACGCTCTATGGGAGAAGGAACAGGATGGGCGACGGTCTCGATATGATGGAGGGATACAAGGAAAACAGCACGATCCGCAACGGTGCCGATACCAGGGATGTCGGGATGGACATCAGCGGGAAAATCGTTTGTGGAAAGTTCGTTGATCGCGAAAGGCCCTCGTTCCTCGAGCAGTACAACACGCGACTGGCCGCCAGACTTGGACCTTCTTACAAGAACTACGAGGGGGTCCTGTGAGTACAACTGAAATCAAATTCGGAGGATTCGGCGGACAGGGGGTTATCCTGGCTGGGATGATCATAGGACGTGCCGCCAGCATTTACGACAAGAACAAATTCGCAACCCTGACTCAGAGTTTCGGTCCGGAAGCCCGTGGCAGCGCATGCAGCGCCCAGGTCATAATTTCAAACGAAAAGATACTGTTTCCCTATGTGACCAGGCCTGAGATACTGATGCTGATGTCGCAGGAGGCCTGCAACAGATTTCTGCCCGAAGCCGTTGATGATGCAACCGTGATTATCGAAAACGACCTGGTAAGGCCGAGACATCTAAAGCCGGGGATGAAAGTGTACGGTATTCCTGCTACCCGGCTGGCGGAAGAACTGGGACGGAAGATGATCCTGAACATAGTCATGGTGGGTTTCTTCACGGCCATGACCGGGCTGGTCAATCGTGAAGCAGTCAGGGAAGCCGTTCAGGCGTCGGTCCCGCACGGGACCGAGGAGATGAATCTCAAGGCATTCGATCGCGGTTACGAGTACGGCATTCAGCTCGCGTAAACCTCTGCCGACGCCGGTCTGCCCGACGGTCCAAAGTGTATTTCTCTGTTGACTGGAAGCCGGTGCATTCGTACAATTACCCCTTTTTGTGCGCAGGCACTGATACACAAGGAGGAGAAATATGGCAGAGAAGATTTCCAAAACCGCACGCGCGAGCCTTGGTGATAAGGGTTCGAAACACGAACATCCGTGCCCTCAGTGTGGCACTTCCATGGTGGCCACCAAAGTCATGAAGTACGCCAGCACGCCGGGCGGCATGTACTGGGTCTGTCCGAAAGACGATAACCGCATCAAGATCTAAGATCTCCTCCAGACAATTCGAGGCTTGCCGCAGAGGCATGAATTCCTATTCGGAGATTCATGCCTCTGCCGGCTTTTTGCAGCGTCATCTGCCGCCGAGGAATGTCCCGAGGATGCCGCCTTCCTCTTTTGTGGAACCGCCTGCCGAGGGAATCGCCTTGTAAATCCTGTCGGCGAGCCTGCTGAATGGAAGCGACTGCAGCCACACTTTTCCGGGACCGGTCAGGGTAGCGTAGAACAACCCCTCTCCGCTGAACAGTGCAGAGCGGATCTTTCCAATGTACTGTATATCGTAATTGACGCTCGGCTGCAGGGCGACGATGCAGCCTGTGTCTACCTTTATCGTCTGCCCGGGAGCAAGATCGAAACTGTGGATTGTACCTCCGGCATGAACGAAGCACAGCCCATCCCCTTCGAGCCTCTGCATGATGAATCCTTCGCCGCCGAAAAGTCCGACGCCGATCTTACGCTGGAACGCAATCCCGATTGAGACACCACGGGCGGCGCAGAGGAACGAATCCTTCTGGCAGATGATCGCTCCTCCAAGAGCCGCCAGGTCCATCGGCACGATTCTGCCCGCATAGGGCGCTGCAAACGCTACCTGCTGCTTTCCGTTCCCAACATTGCTGAAAACGGTCATGAACAGGCTTTCTCCTGTCAGCAGCCGTTTGCCCGCTCCCAGCAGTTTCCCTACAAGTCCGGAACCTCCGTCCGCGGAGCCGTCTCCAAATATCGTGTCCATCTCGATCCCGGATGTCATGTACATCATCGCGCCCGCTTCTGCGACGGCACTCTCGCCCGGGTCCAGTTCGACTTCAACAAACTGAAGCTCTTCTCCAAAGATGCGGAAGTCAATGTCGTGGGCAAGCCTCCCCGGCACTTTCGGGAGTTCGACCGGCGCAGTGGCGGAAGTGAAGTATTTGGCAAACAGCGGCACCTGACCTGCAGGTGTCCAGTCGGTCATGCCAGGCGTGAATACGAATGTACCGGACTGCATGCTGCCGTTCTGTATATTGGAGATGATTTTTTGAGCGCTGACCGGCCCTACTTGGTGTCCTCCCATCGAGAGGTACCATTGCTGCGTATCAGACATGAAAGTTCCTCCATATGTGGGTTACTCTCCAGGACTTCGCCGGAGATTACTACAGATGAGACTTGGGGCCCAAGCTGAAAGCGCCGGCCGATGCGCCGCTTTCATAGAGTCACCCGTGCGCAGAGCAACTGCAATTAGCCAACCTGGTATCAGGAGACTCGTGCCGCATGCAGCTAAGGATTTCCATGCGAGGCTTCGGGTCTTTTCCGATCTTTCCGTCGGGCAAAGATCGCGCGGATTCTAGGCAGCCGTGCGACTCTCTCGATGAAGCTGCGGAGAGGTGCAAACCAGCGGCGGGTCAAAGGATGTTCCGTCAGTGTGTCGGCGCCTTTCTCCGCGGTTTCACGGACGACGCTGAGGCAGCGGCGCGCCCAGGCATACTCGGTGGCGAGTATGGCCAGCCCGATGGGGATCACGACAAGGGCGGGCCCGGGAAGTACCAGCATTGCTATGCCTATCAGGAGCACTGTGACCCCCACCACGAGAACTGTAACGCGCCGTGCATATTTACGTAGCATAACCGGATTGTAACAGGTCTGATACTGGTGTTATACGGCCGAATACATCAGGTCAGCTGTAAAGGCCCAGCTTTGACGCAAGAGTTTCCATCTCGTCCATGACCTGGTTCATTCGTGCCATCGTTGCGTCGAGCGGCTGAGACGTGGTCATGTCCACCCCAACCCTCTTCAACTGCTCTATCGGATAGTCAGAGCCTCCTGAGGAGAGAAGAGCAAGGTATCTTTCGACAGCGCCATTCTCTCCCGCCAGGACTCTTTCCGAGAGGGCAGCGGACGCCGTGAAGGAAGTTGCATACTGGTAGACGTAGAAATTGTAGTAAAAGTGAGGTATGTACGCCCACTCCGATTTGATTTCGTCATCCACTACGCAGATGCCCTTGTTGTGACCGTAGTATTGCCGGGCGATCGACTCATAGAGAGAGTCAAGCATGTCTCCCGTTAACGCGGTCCCTTCCTCGGCGTTTTCATGAATTCGGAGTTCGAATTCCGCAAACTGCACCTGCCGGAAGACCGTGGCCCGGGCATTGTCCAGGTAATTACCGAGGAGTGAGAGCCGGACCTGGTCCCGCTGTTCGGTTTTAAGCATGTAGTCAAGCAGCAGGGCCTCATTGAAGGTCGACGCCACTTCAGCGACGAAAATGGAGTAGTGTGACAGCAGATAGGGCTGGTTCGTATTGGAAAGATAGCTGTGCATCGTATGACCGAGTTCGTGGGTCAGAGTGCTCACGTCGTCATACTTGCCGTTGTAGTTCAGAAGCATGTATGGGTGAACGTCATACACGGCCCCGTTGGAATACGCTCCCGATCTCTTTCCCTCGTTGTGGTACACATCGATCCAGCGGCTCGACAGCGCCTGACGTGCGACTTCCAGGTAATCCTGCCCGAGAGGCGCCAGCGATGCAAAGACGCAATCGACAGCTTCTTTGAAGGAGTAATTCAGATCTATTTCCTTCACGATGGGAGCATACAGATCATAATAATGGAGCTCGTCCAGACCGAGTAGCTTCCTGCGAAGCGTCAGGTAGCGATGAAAGGTGTCCAGATGCGAGTGCGTGCCGGCTATGAGATTCCGGTAGACCTCGATTGGAATACTGTTGTTGTCCAGCGCCCTTTCGAGACACGAGCCGTAATTCCGCACGCGCGTGAAAAACATGTTCTTGCGCACTTCGGCCGCAAGCTGCATTCCGAAGGTTCTGCGGAACTCATGCAACTTTCCCAGGTAGGCGGCGAACACCCGTTTCCTGTCTTCTCTCACCGGTGAGCGCCGATGGAGGCTGAACGAGGCAGGATCAAGCCGCACGGTGGTACCGTCCTCCAGCTGTGTCTGAGGATAAGGAAAATCGGCATTTGAGAAGACATTGTTGATGCTGACCGGCGAATCAGCCATCAGATTCGCTTCCGCAATGATCTTTTCTTCGCTCTCGCTCCGGGTGTGGTCTCTCTTCCTGAGAATGTCCTCGAGTATATGGCGATAGACGGCGAGCTGCGGTTCCTGTTCGATGAATGCGGCGATCTTCTCACTGCCGGCCGACAGAATTTCGGGTTCGATAAACGAAGCCAGAGAAGCCAGATCAGATCCTATGCGGCTCATTTCCTGGTCCATCGCCAGGTAAACGCTGTCGCGAGTGTCGAGATCCGATTTCATGCTCGCATAACAGGCAAGGCGGGTGCACTCTTTCTTCAGTCGCTCCAGCAGCTTGAGGCAGTCCAGAAGATGGTTCGGGGATTGTGACAGCTTATTCCGGAATGCGGGCAACGCGGGGAATTCCGCGATCAGCTTTTGTTTTGCTTCAGTCCATGCCGCATCATCCTGATATATATCCGTGAGGTCCCATTTGTATTCTTCCGGGATATGGGTCCGGTCGCGTTCTGTTACGTAACTGTCTTTCATAGAGCCTCCTGTCCCCTTTCTCCACCTACTGGTCTCAACATTATATGGGAGAGAAGGAAGTTGATAAAGGCAGCTATCGCTGACGAGTGACGACCGCGTGACGCCGGCTCACTTTCCTCGTGAATTCCACCGTCCGGTCCTGATGGCACCACAGGCAGAGCGTTCTCAGGTTGTCCAGATCGCATTCGCCGCCTCCCTCGGCAACCGGCAGTATGTGATCCGCATCCCAGAAACTCCGCCGCCGCACATGCATGCCGAGACTGTGGCGCAACGCTCTCCTTTTGCGTACCGGCACCAGCTGAAACCTGCGATAGAACTCTATCGTGTCAAGTCCGCATACCGCGCATATGCCGCGGTCGCGCGCAAACACCTGTTCACGAAGATATCCGGGATCTGTTCTCAGCCTCCACTCGTGGACGCATGAATCGCTGCAGAACGTGCGGCGTTTCACGGGCACCTCTGTGCGGCACCAGCGGCAGATTCCCCTGCCGTTGGGACCACGTTCCAATGTTCTGTGTATCCAGCCTCCCGGTCTCTTCCTGCGCGTGCTCATAGCCTCCCGTTCCAGCGGGATTCAGGCTATCACGTTGTCGTTGGAGGGAGGAGCGAAAACAGCTTTACCTGTGGTGCACGCTCACAGATCCGGATTCGAACTCACGCTGCGCATAGAAGCCCTTCCTGCAGTGTGCCTTGTGATCGGAATCGCTGACGCGGACGCTGACAGTGTGGAAACTGCCGTCCGGAGGAACCTGCGTGTAGTATGCAAGTACGTATGCCGAGTGCAGTTCCTCCTCTATTTCCTTGAACGCCTCTTTCAGCTTGCCCACGTTCTGGATGAAAAGGGCTTTCCCGCTGTTTATCTCGGCGAATTCGCGCAGGATCATCTTCAGCGTTGTGAGCTCCAGGCCGGCTCCGGCCCCGATCGTGTAAATCGGAAAACCGAAACGTGCGGCAGCATTCAGGACTGCTATCCTCGACGATGTGCCGGAGGTATCCTGCCCGTCTGTGAAGCATACTATGGCTTTGCGCCCGGGTCTTCCCTTGAGGTGCTTCATTGCAAGCAGCATTGCGTCGTAAAGCTTTGTCATTCCCTGGGCTTGGGCGTTCTTGATTTCCTTGATGAGCGGCCTCCTGTCATCTGACTCCTGATGATGTACCTGGATATCCGAGTTGAAGAAGACGAGTGTGACGCGGTCGTGTGGTTTCAGGCTTTCGACAAATGCTATTGCCGCATCCTGAATGCTCTTCAGCGAATCGCGGACGCTCTCGCTTAGATCAAAAAGCAGCACGATCTGAAGAGGAACGTCCGGATTGTCCACACGGTCTATCGTGACGGGTTCTCCGTCCTCCAGGAGTGTGAAATCCGAGGCGGTCAGATTCGGCACCAGCTGCTTTCCTTTCGTCACCGTCAGATAGACTTCGACCAGCTGGCTTTTTACGGAATACTTGAAGGAGGGTCCCTCGTCAGCGTTCCCCTGCGGCGACGCAAGTCCACCGCAAAGCAGAACCAGGACCAGGGAGCAGAAGAACGTTCTATACTTCATTGATGAGGATTCCTGGAATATAAGATTTCCGGAACGAGATACTTGTTCTTCATCAGTTCATCAATCCACACGGGCGCCATCTTTTTCGAGAGCCTGTTGGTCTGTCTCACTGTCTCCTGCCAGCCTGCAATCGTGCGTGTTGAGAGCATGCTCTTCAAAGCGATGCCGGCCTGGATTTCGCCTAATGAAGCCGGCAGCTCCATATCATAGTTGATCTCTGCGATCCGGATTTTCAAGTCACATAACCGATCGTAGAGGGTCTGTGGATGGAGGCTCTTCTCGAGACGCTCGTATGATTCGACCAGGTCGAAAGACAGTCGTGAGAGCCCTATCCTGCTGTGCAGCGAGACTCCGTACTGGTTGACCTCTTCATTGAAGCGCCTGTATTCCACCGAGCCGGGCGCGGGGACAATCCTGCGTATCCTGTTTACAAGGTCGCAGAAGCCACCGGAGTCAGGGCCGGATCTGCACGAGTCGGCCTCCGGAGAATTGCAGAAAGCGCGCCCAAGAAGAAACAGTTCCGAACGGGAAAGCACCTCGACGGCGGCATCAGCATCGGTTTCGACCAGGTGCTGCCTGACCTGTTCGAGCCGACCCGGCGAAACAAGTGATGGAAGAGATTTCCTTACCCAGTCCGCGGCAGGTCCGGCACTGATCTCAGAGATGAGTTCGGCTCCGAGTTTCGTCGCCAGCGCAACATACTCCTGACTCCGGTCGGTCCGTAATGCCGGCCGCATCTGCCGTATGCCATACCTGATTGCCAGGACGAGTTCCGGATTCGAAGCCGCACTAAGGCTTTGATCCGACTGCGCACTATGGAGCCTTGTGAGTTCCATCTCGAGCCCGGAAAGAGAACCCTCCATCAGGCCTCCCACGGAATCGTCCTGAACAAACCGGGCACTGTTCCATGCGGCTTTCCTTCCCGACTCAGGAAAGAATCGATGCTTTCTCACGAAATTCGGATCGAATGCAAGCACGTCGATTTCGGGCATCCCGGCGTAGGCATAGCAGTACGTCATCAGGGTGATCCCAAGTTCGCCATGAAGGCGTGCTGCAATCGTTCCGCTTATTTCGGCAGGATCGTCTGCATTCCGGAGCTTCTTTTTCACCTCCTCGATCCGGATTGGCTTCGGAGCGACCTTAACATCGTCACCTGCCGGGGTTTTCTCCGTCGTCCGGATCTCACTCAGCCGCGCGGAAAGAGCTTCGATCATCTCTTCGGTTGCAGGACTGCCTGACTGAAGGCTGCCGATCTCCTTCAGGAGTCGGTATATCTCGATCAGGACGTTCAGGGGCGTGTAAGACTGAGACTGCAGCGTCTCGTGCATGCGCTGGAACCTGGCGGCATTGTAATCAAACGCAACTTCCTTTCCTCGGTGAACAATCCGCAGTTCCGACTGCCGGCCGGAGAGAGCCGAAAGCAGGAAATCCTGCGTCTCTTCGGCTGTCTTCCGCAGCTCCGGCAGCAGGCGGTCTGACAGGAACCCAGCCACAGCCGTCGCAGCGACGGCTTCGCGGTCTGAATCAAGCGCTTGAAGCGCGGCATGGAGAAGTGCATTTGCTCCCTGCGAAGAAATCGCTCCTTCCCGGCGAAGCGCCGAAAGCAGGAAGAAGATCGACTGGCTTGTCCTGGTACGATTCAGGTTCCACCCCTTAGCGCCGTGTTCTGCGATCCTGTGGCAGTAAGCAAGATAGGTCGCAAGAAGTTCCGGGTCGGGCGAGAGATCGCCTATGAGATCGATGTAAACAGGAGCCTCTTTCGGATTCTGCACAAGGGCCTTGATGGAGTCGAGCGAAAATCCATTCAGCCACGTTTCGCCGACATATTTGAAAAACTCGAGAGTTCCTGCGCGAGACGTCTCTGCATACGGGCTGATGCCGGGACGCGGAAGAAGCTTACCGAGAACTTTGGGTGTGATGATGACAGGTCCCGGTTTGTCCTCCGCCAGCTCTTCCTGAACCAGCTGGTGCAGCAGAGGTCTTGCAATCCTGTCGTCAAGAACAGGCACCAGTCCTGATGAATCCGCCTTCAGAAGTTTAAGTATTCTCGGAAAATCCTGAGCCACGGCCGTGACCGTGGTGCCGCAGCACCTGCCGTCATCGTAAGCCTTGAGAACTTCATAGTAGCTCTTGAGCCGCTGGGGAGACGCAGTCATATACTCCTGGACCTCCAAGGGAGCCGCCGCGACAGAACTGTAAAAGAGCAGCGGCATGCCCTGATGCCGGAGCAGGGCGTCGATTGGCGCAGCGCTCTCGGGGCCGGCCTTCAGAAGGCTGATCCAGGACTTTCTGTCTCCCGGAAAGAGCAGCACCCCGTTTTCGAACTGCAGATCGGAACCTGCCAGATGCAATATCTCGGAAGATTCCAGCAGCTTCGCAGGCTCAACGGTCTCGATCAGGGCTCTCGCGGCTTCTTGCGAACAATTCGACAACGCAAGATAAAGACGCATTGCTTCCGGATGCTTCAGAAAACGTTCGAAGAGAGCATCCGACTTCTTTCCCGGAACGATGGCTGACCATGCAGCTTCATCGAACAGAAGAGGGAGACGGGTTGCCGATTCAATATGAATCGTGCCGGGATTCCGGTCATGGAAATTCAGGTCCAGGGCTTCGATCAGGATACGTAGCTGAGCCTTCCGTTCAGTTCCGGATGCATCTTCTATGGAAAGAAGAAACGACGATCCGTTCCCTTGCGTCAGGGATTGAACGTCGAAATATGAGAGCAGTTTTTTCGTTCGTTCGATTTCTTCGGCAGTGCCTTCAAATCTGAAGACGATGGTATCCGTGACGGCCCCGTCGTCCGGCAGCAGCCCTTCTTTTTCCAGGTACCGAACGAAACGATCGTATTCCTTGAAGTAGGAGAGGAGATCCTCGCGCACCGGATTCACCGGGGAAGCGGCGCCGAGAGGAACCTCGGCCTGCACTAAAACCGAGAACAGGCGCTGGATCGCAACACTGGGGGGCGGGGTGCCTTTGACTCCGAGGATGCGTGCCACAGGCGCAAAGCCACCGGGAACCGTGATCGTACCCGTCGTGATGGCTTCAGCGTGGACAGAAGGGGAGACGAAAGTCAGGAGGGATGCAACCCAAAGGATACGAAAGAGCCTCTCGAAAGAAAACAACCCGGATCCTCCCTTTAAGCAGAGATGGCTGTCGGGGGGTTGTCTCTAAATCAACTCCTACGCAATTAGGATACCAGCCGCGCGATCCGGACGGGACGCTCTATTCGGGTTACTTTGGCAGGCTTGTGGGGATCAGCCAGGCGGAGATGGGGAAAAATTTCGCTGATTAACACCTGATGCCGTCCGGGCAGGGCCTGCAGAATTCGCTGCCCGCAGGCCCGCCCGGCAGACGTTTTCCTGTTCTAGTTGACAGCGTCCATTCCTGCCGGGGCGCCTGATACGGCAGGTTGCTGAGGAATCAGCCGATCCTGGTTCCGTGCACGCAGATAATTGTCATAGTACTCGAATACGTGTTTCTTATGTGCGCCGTGATTCGGGAAACCATAATACCCGTAATCATCCATTTCCTCAAAAGCGCGTTCTGCGGTCCATGAGTCGTGGGTGATACGGTAAATCGCCGTCATCGAACCGGTCCGGTGCTTTCCGGCGGCGCAGTGCACGTAGACGGGCAGATTGTCCGGATCATTGACCAATTTCAGGAAATATTCGGTCTGTTCTGTGGTGGGACGACGGGTGCTGGAGAGAGGGATTTTGAAGAACTTCAAACCTGCTTTCGCCGCCCAGGCTTCTTCTTCGGGTTTACCTTTCTTCTGGAGATCGATTACGGTTTTTACGCCGAGCTTCTTGAGAGCGATCATATCCTCCGCGTCGGGCTGGCCGCCGCGATAATAGTTGTCATTGATCTTTCCGAAATTGCTGATGTCGATTCCGAACTTGTTACTGTCGGCGAAACTGGAGGAAACACTGAAAACGAGAAGAAAAAACAAGATTGCTGCCGGCCGGAGATACGACACGGCCCGGGGAGAAGACATAGGGGGGTACTCCTTAAATCTAAATCTGTTATGAGCATCCGGGTAGACGCGAACCCGTTCAGTCCCGGATGCAAACTGTCCGGAAAAAGATGCCTTTTTCTGTCGAGGCTTTCAAGATCGATTTCAATACAGGGGGGCGCCTGAAGCCTTCGAGTCTTCCCGGGCGCGTGTCTCCGAGGAAGACTCAAAGGCTCTCAAGTCGTGGGATCAGACTGTTTTGCGTCTTACTATCGCGCGGTAGATCACGAGCAGGAGCACCGCGCCTATGATAGACATAAACCATCCTCCAGCCTCACCGCGTTCATAGAGGCCGATAGCCTGGCCGATAAACCCTCCGAGGAAGGATCCGGCGATTCCGAGCAGTATTGTTATGAAGAATCCGCCTGGATCCTTGCCGGGCATCAAAAGTTTAGCGATCACGCCGATAACCAATCCAAACACTATCCAAAGAATGATCGACATCACCCAAATCTCCTTCTCAGGGGGCTCCCCAAATAAGCAATTGCCGGTCCAGCCCAACCCATAAGGGCCTGCTCACGAATTACTTGCATTCTGATGCGGGGGCTGAAACTACGTTGGCTCCGATGAATCGGATACAGCATGGAAATCGCGGAGACTGCGTATCCCGGAGTGAGCCAAGCCGATGGGCGGCTTGGCGCTCTGTCTTTCTGATTTCTGTGAGATACCCGGACGGAAGCAGCGATGGCCGTACTTTTTGCGATCTTTCTCGTACTTTCTTCCCTGACAGCCCTCGATACCGCTCTTAACGAGAGCGCGTGGATAACGCAGTTCAATATGGCGCTCCTTGTGCCTGTCGATGCTCTTCGGGCGAATGCGCCCTGGCTGACCCGGCCGATGGTCCTCCTGACCTATCTCGGGAGCGATCCGGTGCTGTTCATCCTGGTGATTGCAGTCGCGATCCGGCTGATTCAAACCGGACAGCGCTTTGACGCCGTCTGGCTTGTTTCAGCTGCCGTCTTTACGCGTATTGCGGGAATTGTGCTCAAACTTGCGTTTAAGTCTCCCCGCCCCGACCTGATTACCCCTCCGCCTTACATTCACGTCTCGCTCGACTACGGCTTCCCGAGCGGGCACGCTCTCATGTCGACAGTCATACTGGGGGCGGCCGCCGTTCTGGCTGCGCGCTATTTAGCAAAACGGCGCGCTGCGATGATCGTTGTTTGCTGCGTTGTGATGGCGCTTGCGATAGGGTTCAGCCGGATCTATCTTGGTGTCCATTGGCCGAATGACGTGTTGGGTGGGCATCTCTACGGCGCTTCCATCCTGACGCTCGCCTGCTTCGTCAGGAACATGCACCGCTGATGCCGCCAAGAATTTGCTACCAGACCGCCTTTAATGGCTGTATAAATATGGACTTCAAAACCCATTGTCGCTGTTGGACAAAACCATCGCCGCATCGAACAGGAGATACGTCATGAGAAAAAGCGTTATCGCATGTCTGTCGCTGGCCCTGATGTTAGTGCTGAGTCCGGATTTTTCCTCAGCACAGGGCCCGGAGATAATCAAACTTCCCGCCCCCCAGACCGAGGGAGGGAAACCGCTGATGCAGGCACTGAAACTGCGTCAGAGCACCAGAGGCAATTTCGGCCCGGCCGTCAAGCTTTCCGACCAGGTTCTCTCGAATCTGCTCTGGGCTGCAGACGGCGTCAACCGCCCGGACGGAAAACGCACAGCTCCGTCGGCTGTCGACTGGCAGAACATCCAGATTTATGTCACTACTCCTGACGGCCTGTTTCTCTATGATGCTCCGCAGCATGCCCTCAGGGTCATCGCGAAAAAAGACGTCCGAGCCGTCGCCGGGATGCAGGACTTTGTCAAGACCGCTCCGTTGAACCTGATCTACGTCGCCGATATGTCCAAGACCAAGGGGATGAAATGGGAGGGAGAAAATCCCGGCCTTACATGGTCTTTCGCAGGAGTCGGAGCTATCGCACAGAACGTATATCTGTTCTGCGCCTCGGAAGGCCTTGCCTGCATTCTGCGCGCCATGGCTGACAGCAAGGCAATCGCCCAGGAATTGAAACTCGGGCCGGACCAGAAATTCCTCCTCGCCCAAACAGTGGCCCAGTTCAAGTAATGACGCTTACTGGAGTCGGCGCCGCTAACCGTCCCGACCGGAAAGGGGCGTAAAGTGTCGTCCTGCGACCCAGGGTCGGCGGGCGGTTGTTGCCGCCGAACCCTGGGCAAGGAAAGCTGAAGAGCATCGCGGTTACAGAAGACGCCACCAGGCGTTGTGCTTTTCTCTGAGTTCCTCCATGCCCGGCATCCGGTAGAAAACCGTCCCCTCTTCGCCGGAGAACCAGAACCCGTGTTTGATCGCTTTGTAGCTCATATAGTCGAGATTGGGATTGAGGCTTACCGTCTTGGTTCTTTTTGACGGATCCTCCTTGAGTTCCCTCAGCGCGGTCGGCAGATTCGTCGGATTCACATTGGGAAGAGTGTATGCGCGCAGTTCGTGTCCGGCGACAGTGGCCTCAACATCGATGTCGTACTTCGTGAAGAAAATCTTCGGCGCGCCCTTTGACCATGTCTCTCCTGTGATGTACCTGCCGAACTGCCTGGGAGAAAGGCTTGAAGCGACCAGGATCCTCAGAGGGCATATCTCCTGATACAAATGTACCCCCTTCTCTTCTTCGATTTCCGCGGGCTCTTCGCTTCGCTGCAGGGCGAGCACTCCTCCTCCGGTTGTGACCAGGTAGAGGCTCTGGAGTGCGCTGAAATCGACATGTTCCAGCACACGATATGATTTAACGAATTTCGTGCGCTTCGGCCGGTCGGGGACAGGTGATTCGGTGATCTTCAGGTACTCGTCGATCTTCAGGTACGGATGGCGGAAGCTGACATCCACCTCCACGAACAGTACCTTGCCTGTGAAATGGCGGGGACTTCCGATCGCATAGTGCTTCCCAAATTCCTCAGGCGTGAGCTGCGAAGCTACAAGGGCTTCGTTCGGGAACAGGATTAGGTAAAGGTGTTTAGCGAATCCAGACATTTTCCCTCCTCGAGCAGGCGCCAGTCGCAGCTTTACCCGAGAACGTCTTCCGCAGACTGGCAATCCATTGATGGAATGGTAGCATGCTGGAATAGTGAATTCGAACCGGTACGCGTCTTGTTGCTGCTTCTAACCTGTGGTATTCCTGTAGTTGCCCCCCAAAGCGGAGCAGTATGGGAGATGCATACCGGCTGCACGGCATGATTGCCGTGATTACCATCGACAATCCTCCCGTAAACGGCCTTTCGCAGGAAGTCAGGAAGAGCATCGTCGACGGCCTGGAGGTGGCCCTTTCCGACGATGCCGTCAGAGCCATTGTTATCACGGGAGCCGGCGACTTCTTTTCGGCGGGGGCTGACATACGCGAATTCACCACGCCCAAAGCCGGTGCGCCTCCACATCTGCATTCCGTCATCTGCGCTATCGAAGAGAGCCCGAAGCCGGTGATTGCTGCAATCAATTCTACCTGCCTGGGGGCCGGGCTGGAACTGGCACTGGCATGTCACTATCGGGTGTCGAGTCCGACCGCCCGGGTGGGACAGCCTGAAGTGAAGCTGGGCCTCTGTCCCGGAGCGGGTGCCACCCAGCGCCTTCCACGCCTTCTGGGACTCGAGAAAGCCCTGAACATGATCGTTACGGGCAATCCCGTCAACTCCAAAACGTTGTCGAGGACAAGGCTCTTCGACAGCATAATCGAAGGGGATCTGCTTCAGGGAGCAATGGAATTTGCTGAACGAGTCGTTGCTGAAAAGCAAGGGCTGCCCAGGGTGCGCGATATAAAGATCGATTATCCCAACCATGAAGCGTATCTGCAGTTTGCGCGCAACAGGATCAAGGCATCCGCCCCCAATTTGCCGGCTCCCCAGAGATGCGTCGATGCGCTGGAGGCGGCCATAACGAAGCCGTTTGAAGAAGGATTGCAGTATGAGTTCGACCTGTTTCTGCAGCTCATGGGGAGTCTCCAGTCAAGAGCGCTCGTGCATGCCTTCTTCGCCGAGAGAAACAGCGCGAAAGTGCCTGACATCGCCCCAGACACGCGCGTGAGAGATATTCGCAAGGCTGCGGTGATCGGAGCGGGAACGATGGGGACCGGAATCTCCATGGCGTTTGCTAATTCCAATATTCCAGTCACCATTCTCGATCTGGACCAGGAGGCGCTCGACCGCGGCATTGCCAGAATCAGCACGATCTACGAAGAATCGATTCGTAACGGCAAGCTGGGGCGCGACGAGTGTCGAAGGCGCATGAGCCTGATCTCGACGACGCTTGACTACAACGCCATTGCCGATTCCGATATTGCCGTCGAAGCTGTTTTTGAAGATATACGGGTGAAACAGGGGGTCTTCGAAAGGCTGGACGCCGTCATGAAGCCGGGAGCGGTGCTGGCGACCAACACATCCACTCTCGACATCAACAGGATCGCCGGCTTCACGAAGCGCCCGACGGATGTGGCAGGCGCTCATTTCTTCAGTCCTGCCCAGGTGATGAGGCTGCTCGAGGTGGTGCGCGGCGATGCCACTTCTCCGGAAGTCATCGCCACACTCTTCAAGCTTGCCGAGAGACTTCGGAAGACCGCCGTCGTGTCGCGTGTCTGTGACGGATTCATCGGTAACAGGATGATGGAGCAGTATGCGCGCCAAGCGGAGTTTCTGCTCGAAGAAGGATGCACACCGGAGCAGGTCGACAGGGCAATCGAAGAATTCGGTTTCGCGATGGGCCCCTTCCGGGTCGCTGATCTGGTGGGCAATGACGTTGTGCTGCATATTCGCAGACGCTGGGGTGACCGGGAGGCGCCGTATCGTTACTCTGAAACGGCTGAACTGCTGTGCGCCATGGGGAGGCTTGGTCAAAAGACAGGCCGCGGCTGGTACGATTACCGTTCCGGAAGCAGACATCCTTTTCCGTCTGAAGCTGTCGAGCAGATGGTCCGCAGACACCGCGAAGAGAAGGGGATCATGCCGCGCACAATAGACCGGGAGGAGATCGTCAACCGGCTCGTCTACGCTCTGGTGAACGAAGGTTCCCGGATCCTGGAAGAGGGAATCGCGCTCCGAGCCTCCGATATCGATGTCGTTTTCCTGATGGGCTACGGTTTTCCCTCCTGGCGGGGCGGCCCGATGTTCTACGCCGACACGGTCGGGCTGCATACCGTGCTTTTCCGGATGAGACGATTTGCCTCCAACCCTCACGCTGATCCGGGATTCTGGCGGCCGGCTCCGCTCATAACCGCACTTGCCTCGGAAGGAAACAGGCTGAGTGAATGGGGACTCAGGCAATGACCGAAGCCGTCATCGTATCAGTTGCCCGGACGGGGCTTGCAAAATCGTGGACAGGCGCTCTGAACCTTACCCACGGCGCCGACATGGGAGGACATGCCGTCCGACATGCGATTGAACGGGCGCGGCTCGATCCCGCCGAAGTGGATGATGCCATTATGGGGTGCGCCCTCCCGGAAGGGGCCACGGGCGCAAATATAGCGCGCCAGGTCGCACTCAGGGCCGGATGCCCTGTTACTGTGCCGGGAATGACCGTCAACCGCCACTGCGCCTCGGGACTGCAGGCGATCGTCGACGCCTGCTGCCGCATAAGATCCGGGCAGAACAGCATTATTGTGGCCGGCGGCCTCGAATCAATTTCCTGCGTGCAGTTGGAAATGAACCAGCACATGCTTCGCTCTCACTGGATTACGCAGCACAAGCCGTCGCTATACATGCCGATGCTCGAAACCGCCGAGGTTCTGGCCAAACGGTACGGCATATCCCGGGAGCAGCAGGACGAATACGGAGTTCAGAGCCAGCAGCGAGCTTGCGCCGCGCACGCCGCCGGAAGATTCCAGGCCGAGATAGTCCCGTTCTCAACGACCCAGGGAACCGTGGATCCGTCACACGGGATTCGCACAGCTGAAGTGATCCTCGACCGCGACGAGGGATTGCGGCCCGATACCACCGCCGAGGGACTCTCTCGCCTCAAACCTTCACTTCCCAACGGCACCGTCACTGCGGGAAACGCGAGCCAGTTTTCCGACGGGGCTGCGGCGGTTGTCGTCATGGATGCAGGCCTTGCCGGACGGCGCGGGCTGAAGCCGCTCGGGATCTTTCGCGATTACGCGATTGCCGGATGCGAACCTGATGAAATGGGGCTCGGCCCCCTGTATGCAGTTCCGAAACTGCTGGCGCACGCGGGACTGCGGGTGCAGGACATCGGTTTGTGGGAAATGAATGAAGCGTTCGCCGTACAGGTCATCTATTGCCGCGACCGTCTCGGGATTTCTGACGAGATCCTCAACGTCGACGGCGGAGCCATAGCAGTCGGTCATCCGTACGGGATGTCCGGCGCCCGTCTTACCGGTCACATACTCATAGAAGGGAAGCGCCGCGGGATCAGATACGCAGTAGTAACCCTTTGTGCCGGTGGAGGCCAGGGTGCCGCTGCGCTGTTTGAAATTGCATAGGAGAACCTGATTTCTTTACAGGTGCAGTTCCTGACCGATGGAGTGGATCGCAATCCGCTCCATCTCGTGGCGGGCGCTTTCAACAAATCTGGCCAACGGCTCCCAGTGCGGTTCATTGCTCAAGGTAAATGTCCGGTGGTGTACGGGAAGGAAGTAATGCGCCCCCGCATCGTTTCCCATACGCCAGGCCTCTTCCGGCGTGCAGTGATTGCGCCGCCAGGGGTTGTAACATCCAATAGGCATGATTGCGAGGTCGACCGGGCGCGCAGTCTTGAGAAATCTGAAATTCTTCGTGTATGCCGTGTCGCCGGCAAACAGGATCCTGTGGTGCTGCGTCTCGATCAGATAGCCGTTGTAGCCTCGCCACCGATCGCTGCGCAGCCTGGATCCCCAGTGATTCACCTCGAAAGCCTGTACCGTTCCGAATTGAAAGCGCGCCTTTTCTCCCCAGCGCAGTTCCCTGACTCTCGCATATCGCTCGGGACGGAGGAGATCCGATGTCCCTTTGGCCGTGATTACGGAAGTCCGCCTGCTCTCGAGTCTGCGCAGCGAGGGGATATCGAAATGGTCCATGTGGGCGTGAGACAGCAGAACCAGGTCAATCTTAGGGAGTTCCGATATCTGCAGCGCCGGAGCGACCAGCCGCTTTACTCCGAGGGTTACGGGCCCGAGCGAAATTCCCGCCCGATCACTGAAAATCGGATCAGTCAGGATCGTGATTCCTCCGCACTTCAAGAGCACGGTCGCATGTCCAAGCCATGCGGCGTGCAGACCGGTGTCAGGCCATCCTGAGGGGTCAGGGGCCGCCGGCGGGCCGGACATCGGGCGTTTGACATCGTTGAGGTACCGGCTCCAGAATGAGGGATACATACTGTACATCGCCGCGGCAAGGCCTGCGAACCCGGCGGTTGCCACCATGGTGCGGCGCGTCCAGTAAGGCGTCCTGGTTTGTCTTCCTGTTCTATTCAAAGCGATCGACGTGTAGAAGGTTTCCGTTACGCGAGCATCGCGTGTGAAAGGGTGCATTATACAGAAGCAGCCGATGGCCGAAAAGTCCCTTTTACCGCGTGTCAGCGCCGCTTCAGTGGTTGGAAAGCTTCTTCATGAGCCAGGCCATGTTCTTCCCCAACGTCTTCATCGTCTGCAGCCCCTCAGTGTCATTGAGCACATCGCCTGCATTTCTCCCCAGCCCCATATTCCAGTAGTTTGAGCCGGGAACGATCATTTCGGTGATCAGAAACAGGTAATTGAGGCTGGCGAATGCATGATTGGAACCCGCCCGCCGCACTGCAAGGACGCCCGCGCCGACTTTTCGTCTGAGGACATTTCCGTTCGCCCTCGAGACATATCCGCAACGTTCGATTAATCCTTTCATCCCTGCGGTTATATCTGAGAAGTAGACAGGGCTACCGAGCAGAAGGGCATCGGCCGCGGCGATCTTCGCGAAGTAGTCGTTGAACGGATCGTTCTCTATCGCGCATTTCATGTCCCGCTTCTCCATGCATTTCATGCACGCGGTACATCCTTGAACGGGAGCCTTTTCCGCCATCTGGACGATTTCCGTCCCGATCCCTTCGTGCGAAATCTCTTCAAGGACGGTCTTCAGCAACAGGTATGTATTGCCGTCCTTTCTCCCGCTTCCATTGAATGCGATCACTTTCATGGTCTCCCCTCCGGAGAATTGCAGGTTGATGTTCTGAAACGGTGTATTCTAACACTCCCGGTTCGATTCGGTGTAGAATAGCCGCAGCGCATTACAGATGTAATTCAAGCCGAACCCCGAGAGCCGGGACACGCGCACAAGAGTCTCTCTCCGGACGAAGGGAGTCGGCATCGAGGCCTCAATGAGAGCGGTTGCGTATACGTGTGACATGGTTCATGTCGGCGGCTGCGTCATCGACTGCCGCCGTCAGACGGACGCTCTGGCCGCTTATGCGGCTGAAAACAATATCGAAATAGGTGCATGGTTCACTGATGAGCAGACAACGATCGATCCTCTGGAAAGACCCGGCATCAGGGCGCTCCTGTCCTGGAAACAGCCGTATGAGAAGGTCCTGTGCGAGAGAATAGGGGTCTTGGGGGCGTCAATCGCGGCCCTCGACCCTTTCCTGAAGGAACTCGACAGGATCGGCGTCATTCTCGAACCGGCCGTCGCCTGGGATCATCTCGCGCAGCTCTGCCGCAGACGCTCGAGGTCGCTTCCCATCAAGCCCGTCATCGCCCAAATTCCGGGATACCGGGTGGCAAAGCCTGCCCGGTTGCATTTTGATCACCTGCTGAGATTCATGCTCTGAGCCGCAGTTGTATTAGAATAATTCATAGCGTTGACCTCCTTCGAGCCGGCTGAGTATACTCGTGCTCTTTTTTCGAAACTGGGACATTCAATTTTTCAAGGAGCTGAGCAATGCCTCCCCTTTCTGAAGCAACCAGGCCGCTGATGTGGAACATCTCTCAGGTCTGGGTGATGTATGGGTTGTCCGTGATTGCCCTCGCCATATTCGCATGGGGCCTGTACAGACGCATCAACTTCTGGCGGCAGGGGAAGGATGACCGGGAGAGGCTTTCAGACTGGGGCAAGCGGCTTGTTGTGCTGCTGCGCGAAGTCTTTCTGCAGAAGCAGGTGCGCAATTCCAGATATCCCGCCGTCATGCACTGCCTGGTCTTCTACTCGTTCCTCGTCCTCTTTGTGACGACCCTGATCGTCATGGTCGACTATGATGCGGAACAGCTGCTGGGACTGGAACTCAACATATTCCAGGGCTTCGTCTACGTATTCTTCTCGGTTGCTTCTGAGCTGGCCGGCCTGCTTGTGCTCGCCGGCATTGCCATGGCGGCATGGCGCCGATACGTGATCAAGCCGGATACTCTGCTCAACACCAGGGAAGACGGACTGGTTCTGCTCCTGATCGCGGGGATGGTTGTTACCGGATATGCAGTTGAAGGATTGCGTATCGCCGTCATCGGCGACCAATGGAAGATCCTGTCTCCGGTGGGGTGGGGCGTTTCCTCGCTCCTCACCGGTATGAGCGAAGAAGCCGGGAAGACGGCTCACGCATCGCTCTGGTGGGTACACACGGTTTTTGCGATGGGATGGATTGCCCTGATTCCCTACACGAAATTCGTCCATCTCCTGTCGCTCCCGACGAATGTTTTTTTCTCCAAGCTCAAGCCCAGAGGCGAGTTCCAGCGCCCCGACATCGAGAAACTGATGGAAAGCGACGATGCCGACCTGCAAATCGGAATCCAGAAGCCGGACGAGCTGACCTGGAAGCAGCGGCTGGATCTCGATACCTGCATTTCCTGTGGACGTTGCGAAGAGGTCTGCCCCTCATTCATGTCCGACAAGGATTCCCTCACGCCTCGACAACTTATTTCAAGGCTGAAGACTGCGTTGAAGGAGGCCGGTGCCGGGACAAACGGCAACGGCCAGGGGTCGCGTGATATCGTGGGCGGGGTGTTTGACGAAGAGTACGTCTGGCACTGCCGCACGTGCAGCGCATGCATGGAGGTATGCCCCGCACTGATTGATCATATCGATACACTGATGGAACTGCGCCGCAACGAGGTCCTGATCCAGGGACGCCTGCCCGAGGAGGCGGAAAGGGCGCTCAGGATATACGAGACCAACGGCAACCCCTTCGGTCCGCAGTCCGAAAGGACCGAGTGGATCAGCCGGATGAATGTGAAGGTGGTCGCGCCGGGCGAAAAAGTCGACGTGCTCTACTGGATCGGGTGCTGTGTCACGTTCGATCCGCAGAAACACAGGATCGCAGAAGACCTGTGCAGACTCATGGAAAAGTGCGGCATCGATTTCGGCGTTCTGGGAGACGACGAGAAGTGCTGCGGGGACCCGGCGAGGGTAATGGGACAGGAGATGCTTTTCCAGCAGACCGCCAGGGAGCAGGTGGAACTGATCAGGCAGCGTGAATTCAAGGTGCTGCTGACCGGATGCCCACACTGCTACAATGTTTTGAAACATGAATACCGGCAGTTCGGCGGCGACTTCAATGTCGTGCACCACAGCGAATTCGTCCATGAAATGCTTTACCACGGAAGGTTGAAGCTGCGCTTTGGATCAGCCCGGAAGTATGTCTACCATGATCCGTGCTACCTTGGCCGATACCAGAAGATTTACGACCCGGCGCGCGAAGTCGTGAAGGCCGTGCCCAATGCAGAATTGGCTGAGATGAAGAATCGCAGGGAAAAGAGTCTCTGCTGCGGCGCGGGCGGCGGGCACTACTTCATGGATCTGAAACGTGGAGAGCGGATCAATAACCTGCGCGTGAAACAGGCCCACGACGCGGGAGCGGAGGCCATAGTGACCGGGTGTGCTTACTGCCTGCACATGCTCCAGGACTCCGTCAAGCTGCTCGATTACGACGACAGGATGCGCGTCATCGATGTAGCCTCACTTGCGGCGGAAAGCCTGGATGGGCCCGGGAAGTGAACAGAGAGTTCGTTTCGAGTGAGCGGCGATGAAGAGGAAACCTGGCAGACTGGCGGTCGCATTGCTCTGCTATGCCGTCCTGATAGCCGTAGCTCTGTACCGTCTTATCCCGGTCCGTTCCTCGGACGAACGCTTCATCCTCATGATTTTCCTGCTCGTATTCGCCTTCCTGATAGTCAGAACCGTAATGCATGCAGCAAACGACCGGGACGGCTGAACAGGTTGATTATGGTCCACGCATCCGATACCTTGTCACGTTAGACCAAACGAAAGGGAACAATATGCCGACGAAATTGAGGAGTGCGACTACCACGGAAGGGAGACGGATGGCGGGCGCGCGCAGCCTTTGGCGCGCCAACGGCATGCGGGAGGACCAGATCGGGAAGCCGGTCATAGCCGTAGTAAACTCATTCACCCAGTTCGTCCCCGGGCATGTGCACCTGCACGAAATCGGGCAGCATGTGAAGAAGCTCATCGAGGCGCAGGGATGCTTTGCAGCGGAATTCAATACCATCGCGATCGATGATGGAATCGCGATGGGCCACGACGGAATGCTCTACTCGCTGCCGTCGAGAGATCTCATTGCCGACAGCGTGGAATACATGGTGAATGCGCACATGGCCGATGCGATGATCTGCATTTCAAATTGCGACAAGATCACACCGGGCATGCTGATGGCGGCAATGCGATTGAACATACCTGCCATTTTCGTGTCCGGCGGCCCGATGGAGGCCGGAGTTGTCGGGAACAGGCGCTATGATCTGATCGATACCATGATTATGGCGGCCGATCCTTCGGTGGCCGACGAAGAAATCGCCTCCGTCGAAAGCGCAGCCTGCCCCACGTGCGGATCGTGTTCCGGCATGTTCACCGCAAACTCGATGAATTGCCTTACCGAGGCGCTCGGAATGTCGCTCCCGGGCAACGGGACCGTCGTCGCGACGCACAGAAATCGCATGTCTCTGTTCGAGAGGGCCGCCGCGAGAATCGTCGAAATGGCGGCCGCACGGTATGAACAGGATGACATGTCGGTTCTCCCGCGGTCGATTGCGACGCGGCAGGCTTTCTTGAACGCCATGGCGCTCGACATCGCCATGGGAGGTTCCACCAACACCGTGCTTCATCTGCTGGCGGTCGCTCATGAAGCGCAAGTTGATTTCTCCATGGCCGACATCGACCGGCTGTCGCGGAAGATTCCGGTTCTTTGCAAGGTCGCACCCAGTTCCTCCTGGCATGTAGAAGATGTAAACCGTGCGGGCGGGATCATGGCTATTCTCGGTGAACTGGCACGGGCGGGTCTTGTCGACACCACCGTCGGCAGGGTTGATGCCGCCAGCCTCGGGGACGTGCTCGAGAAATATGATGTCGCCGGGAAAACGGTCACCGACGAAGCGCGCAGGCTCTATCTGAGTGCGCCCGGCGCGAAGGGCCGCAACCTCGTGCTGGCCTCGCAGGAAACCTATAACAGCGAACTGGATCTTGACCGTACGTCCGGATGCATACGCGATATGGATCACTGCTATTTCAAGGACGGAGGTCTCGCCGTTCTGTTCGGAAACATCGCCGAAAAGGGCTGCATTGTAAAGACCGCCGGAGTTGACGAGTCGATATTCAGGTTCAACGGGACCGCTCGGGTGTACGACTCGCAGGATGCGGCATGCGCAGCGATACTCGAAAGAGAGGTGAAGGCCGGCGACGTGGTCGTCATCCGCTACGAAGGCCCGAAAGGCGGCCCGGGAATGCAGGAGATGCTGTACCCGACCTCATACCTGAAATCGATGCATCTCGGTTCTCAGTGTGCGTTGATTACCGACGGCAGATTCTCGGGTGGGACATCGGGGCTTTCTATCGGTCACGTATCTCCCGAGGCTGCAGCGGGAGGGGCTATAGCGCTGATCCGGCACGGCGACACGATAGAGATTGATATTCCTGCAAGGCGGATCCACCTCCGAGTAGATGAAAAGGAGCTCGAGGCGCGCCGCAGGGAGGAAGAATCCAAAGGGAGTGCGGCATTCAAGCCGAACCGGCAGAGACGCATATCGCAGGCGCTGAGGGCATATGCTCTTTTTGCCGCTTCCGCCGACCAGGGCGCCGTCCGGATCCTTCCGGGCGAATGACGGGTTCCAGCCACGGGTTGCCCAGCTTTACCTGGATGCTATCCATGGCAGCGATGCTCTACCTCGACGGGTGACGCCTGCCGAATTCTTCCGCCGTCATGAAGGTTTCAATCCTGGCCTGGGCCTTGAGCTCGTCGACCAGTTCCTTGGCGGCTTGCTGCTTCTTGACTCTTTCGAGATGATCTTTGATCGCGGGCCGTGCTTCATCAATTGTGGCTTTGTGGGCGGCCTGGTGTTCGATCACATGGATGATGTGATAGCCGAACTGGGTTTCGATCACCGGGGAGATGGTTCCAGGAGTCGTTCCGAAAGCAGCTTCCTCGAAAGGTTTCACCATCTGGCCGCGGGAGAAGAAGCCAAGGTCGCCTCCCTTAGCGGCATTCGTCTGATCCTGTGAATACTTTGCCGCCGCGTCGGCAAACGTTATCTTCTTCGATTCAATTTCCGCCCTGATCTCCTCGATCTTCTTTCTGATCTCCGCTTTCTGCTCCGGAGTCGCATTTGCAGAGACTCGCAGCAGAATGTGAGCGGCATGCACCCTCTCCGGAATTGGAAGCTTGTCGGGATTCTCGTTGTAGAATTTTACGATTTCCGCCTCTGTTGCGGGAGGCACGTCCCTGGTCGCCTGATCGAGAACATGCTGCATCATCAGGCCCTCTTCAAGCACTTTTCTCAGGCCCTCTTCATTTGCCCCCTGGCTGGAAAGCGCCTTTTCAAACGCCTCCCGGGAAGGATAGCGTTTTGAGATTTCCCGCACTCTTTCGTCGACCATCGCTTTGTCGATTGTCACGCCCTGCTTTCTCGCATGCTCCTTCAAAAGGGAGGCCGTGACGAGATTGTCGACCGCGCCCTGAAACAGGAACGAGTTGCGGTTCTTCTGTTGTTCGGGAGTGAGTATGGTCTGGCTTGCCAGCATATCGATCTGCGCCAGGATCTGTTTCTCCGTGATGGGATCTCCGGAAACCCTTACAACGACAAGATCAGTTGCCGGAGGTGGAGCAGGAGTGGCGGGATCCTGCCCTGACCGCGCATCGCCGCACAGTAACATCACCAGAGTCGGTAACGCTATCAAAATTCCTTTCATCATCCCTGCTCCTTTCTCACAGTGTGCAGGGAATTGTCTATTGGCCCCCGCCCTATGTCAAGGAAGCATCAGGGAAGCAGAGCCCTGCCGTTGGCGTGATCAGAAGATTGCTGATCTGATGATGTTCATGATGGACGACGGATAGACGCCGAACCAGATCATCGCGACCAGAAGGCCGGCGAGGATGATCCCTCCCGTCCAGGGGATGATTTGACGGGCCGGCCGAACCCTTTCCTCCGGAGGCGTGCTGTAAAGAGCGACGATGACTCTGAGGTAGTAATAGATGCTTATCGCGCTGGTGAGCACCAGCACGAGCACCAGAAACCATCGGGCCGAGCCGACTCCGGCAGCCAGAAGGAAGAACTTGCCGATGAATCCCACCGTAAGGGGGATGCCTGCCAGCGAGAAGAGTGAAGCGCTCAGGACGAGCGCCGTCCAGGGACGGCTCCAGAAAAGGCTCCTGTACTCTTCGAGCGTTTCCGGCTCCTTTCCCGCCGTCGACAGTACTGAAACAACCCCGAATGCCGCGAGGATGCTGATGAAGTACGCCACAAGGTAGAAGGTCGCAGCCGGGACGGCGAGGTCCCTTCCGGCGACGAAGGCCACCAGGAGATAGCCGAGGTGCGCGATCGATGAATAGGCGAGAAGTCTTTTGATGTTGTTCTGCATCAGTGCCAGAATATTCCCGGCAATCATCGATGCCGCGGAAAGTATCGATATGAGCAGTAACATGGACGGATTGCTCAGCGCGTCCGTCTCGATGAAGAAGCGCAGCAGCAGTGCGAAGACCGCTCCTTTCGATACGGTGGCAACGAATGCAGTGACGGGCGCGGGAGCCCCCTGATATACGTCCGGCGTCCACATGTGGAAAGGAACAAGTGCCAGTTTAAACGCCAGACCGCCGAGTACCAGCGCAAATCCGGTGACGAAGATTGCCGAGTCCGCGCCTGTCGCGAAAGAAATGCGCGAGAACTCCATCGTTCCTGT
>JAAYAM010000343.1 GCA_012719355.1 Acidobacteriota bacterium | reverse complement strand
CTGCGGCAGATCAGAGATGATTAGCAGGAAGGAAGAAATCCGGTGTTGAGAAAAATACTTTCTTTATCGGCCCTGGCTGCATTTCTTTGTGCCGGTGCTGCGATCACTCAGGAGAAGGAAACCTTTACCGCCGACCGCCACAAGGAATTAGGCATGGGCTGCGAGTCGTGTCATGAAGACGCGCAGCCGAAGGCAGCGCCTGCAGAGCCAGGAAAGGCCTGTGCGGCATGTCACGGCCCGATGGAGGAGGTTGCCAAGAAGACGGGGGAGCTGTTTCCGAATCCGCATGACAACCATATCACTCAGGCTAACGAAGTCGACTGTACCGAGTGTCACAAAGGGCATAAAGCCGATGCCACGCCTTGCCAGAACTGCCATGTCGGGATGAAGTTCGTGAAGACCCCGCAGGAACAGAGCAAGTGAAGTTCTCGGGCTCGGCGGCCCCGCCACGCTGCCGCCGGGCCCCGCAGTTACCGCGTTTGTACGTCTACTTGTGATCTGCCTTAAAGACCACACTTTCAGTATTTGCTCCCATATCTCCTGAATCCGGCGGAACTTTTACTACATGAAATACTCAGCAAATCTTGCATAGATACACCTACCGAGGAATGCGTAGTTTACCCGATGGATTGCCCTGATGAGAGAGAGTTAAATATCAACAGCCTGAGACGCTGGAAACATTGATGGGCGTTGGGGCGAGAGTCGACAGTCCGGAAGGCAGAACGTGAGAGGACCCGGACTTAGGGTGTGGGGACTGTTAAATCCCGTGTTTCGGTTAAGTAGGGGGGGACCGGGCATTGGGACAGTCCCCACGGCTGAATCGAAGAAGCGCGAGCAAACAACTGCCTGATCGACGATTCCGGCCCACAAAGCCGGGCATCGTTCCCGCCTGAAACCCTGCAGTACGAGTCCTTCCATTAGCCTGCTGCGAACAAAAGGGCTTCGGTCTTACAGACTGGAGCCCTTTCGCCTTCTATCCCTGGAGAATAGGAATCAGTTGATGGCGTTGCGGTGGCGGGCACCGTATTTTCGGACGGCATCAACGAGCGCCTCGGCGGCTCCGCTCTTGGTCAGGTAGTGTACTGCGCCGGCGTCACGCATTGCCTGCGCCCGTTCCACTTCTTCAAACATGGACAATCCGATCACGCATATGTCACGGAACTGGTTGTGAATGAGACGCGTCGCCTCGACGCCGTTCAGCTTCGGCATACTGATATCCATGAGTATGACGTCGGGGAGGAGCTTGTGCGCCAGCGTCACCGCCTCCTGGCCGTCCGCTGCGGCTCCGACGACTTCGATATCGGGCTCATTGCCCAGCATGTTTGCAATTCCTTGTCGGACGACTGCGTGATCGTCAGCCAACATGACCCGTATCTTCCTCTCGGCGGGAGCAACAGCGTCCACCTTCTCTTCGTGCAAACCCTCCGGGGCGGGCACGGACTGTGGTTCAATCCACTCAGGCTCGGTTATCGGTACCGAGATAACCAACCTGCTTCCATGGGTTGGGCGGCTGTTGATTTCCAGGGCTCCTCCTACAAGCTGAATCCTTTCCCGGACGCCGAACAGTCCGAGTCCCGGGCCCGGCTCGCGCGCTAGGGCGTCCGGATCGAACCCGACTCCCTGGTCGGAGACGGTGACCTGCAGTGCCCCGTCCACCCTTCGCAGATTGACCGACGCGGAGCGGCTGCGGGCGTGTTTCACGACATTGAACAGGAGTTCCCGGATTGATTCGAAGAGCATGATCTTGAGATCGTCGGGCAACTGTCCCGGCTCCTCGACCTCCAACTCGATGAAAAGGCCGTGCTTGTCGGCCATCCTGCGGGCAAGCCACTGCAGACCGGCATTAAGCCCCGCCTCGTGGAGGATAGGAGGACTCAATTCCGCCGTCAGGGATCGTGACGCCGTTATCGACTCATCCAGGAGATCCTCGACCTCTCTTGCAGCCTGTTTCGCGACGTCATCCCCCCCTCTGCCGAGCACCGCGATTCGAAACTTCGCCGCCACCAGCAGCTGCTGCAGATGATCATGAAGGATTCGTGCCAGACGTCTGCGCTCCCGCTGTTCTGCCAGAGTCAGTTCGCCTGCAAGGGCGCGCAACTGGGCGGTGCGCTGCTGCACCTTCTTCTCCAGCGTAGCGTTTGCCTCCTGCAGAGCTTTTTCTGCTCTCTTGCGGTCGCTGATGTCCAGCCAAGTCCAGAGGACCACATATTCGCCGGCGATAACGAGCACCTCGGCCGACGCAAGCGAGACAAAGGGCTCGCCCGATTTCCGGAGCAGCATCTGTTCGCGACCGCGGAATGAGCCCTTCTCTCTGAGTTCCTGGGCGAACTTTTCCCTCGAGTCAGGCGACGGCCATATGTCGAGGTCCATTTTCGATTTGCCGATTGCCTCGCTCCGGTTATGACCAAACGTCTCTTCCCACGCCTCATTGACTTCTATTATCACGCCGTCGTTCAGCCGCGCCATGCAGATTGCCGCCGGGTTGGATGCGAAGGCTTTAGCAAGCTTTTCCTCGGAAAGACGTAGTGTCTCTTCCGCCTGCCTGCGTGCTGTGATGTCGCGCAGGACCACCTGGGTCGCCTTCTTGCCGCCATAATCGATCAGGTTGGCGTAGGTTTCCACCTGTATTTCGCTTCCGTCCTGCCGGATCAGCCTTGCTTCCCTGACGACGTCTCCCCCTTCCGGATGGAGCAACTCGAGAACGCTCCGGGATTGAAGCTGTGCAAGGGAAACCGCTCCATACAGGTTCAGCGCCCGGGAATTCGCGTGAACCAGAACTCCCTGCTGATGGACAATGATGCCGTCAGGCGAACTTTCGGCCAGCGCATTGTAGAGCTGATCAACCAGTGCTCTCGCCGCCGGAGTACGCCGCCGGCCGTTCTCCTTTTCGGCGACTTTCTTCATAAGTGGGTTTCTGCCAGGTACATTTAGTTCAGCAGGGAGGTCGGACAAGGAGGGCCAGATTCAAAGCGGTGCAATTGGCGGGACCTGAACCCCGGATCCCGTCTGCACCACTCAGAATACCATGGTCCCAGCCGGGAATTACAGCCTGACTTTGCTATTTCATTGCCCGTATCTTCATCCACAGCGGGTGCGCAACACCTTTTATGATCCGGCGTCAGGGAGGTATATTTCCACCAGGCAGCAATTGTTATGAATCTACGTCGTCCAGCGGAGTTGTTTGAAAATCTTACACTGCCGCACCGGTTGCGGCCGCCACAATCCTACATGTTCGTGCTGCTTCTGGTCGTGCTCGGGACACTGGTGCGTTGGGGGATGCCGAAAGTGCTCGAGTCGACCCATTTTCTTGCTTTCTATCCCGTTGTGGTATTTGCCGCGATGCTTGGCGGGTTTGGCCCCGGAGTGCTCGCAATCGCCCTTTCCTGGGTTTCTGTCAGTCTTTTCTTTGATTACACTCCAGGAACTCTCAGTCTGGGGCACCCGTCAGAGCTCGGGCGTCTCCTCGTCTTTGTCGTTGGCGGACTCGGAGTCACTGTAGTGTCGGAAGTACAGCTGCGGGGGAGGGAGCGGCAGGAGCGGCAGGCACAGGAGCTCATGTGGCTTACCCAGCTGACCAATCTGGGCCCATTTATCATCCGCGACCGGCACGACCGCATCACGCACTGGAGTGACGGCTGCACCCGGATGTATGGAATCAATGCCAAAGACGCTGTCGGCCGGGTGAGCCACGAATTGCTGCAGACAGAATTTCCCGAGCCTCCCGAACAGATCTACAAGACCCTTCACGAGACCGGGCGATGGGAAGGCGAGCTTAAGCACACGAAGGCTGACGGCTCGGTTCTGACCATCTCCAGCCACTGGGTGCTTCAGAACAGTGTTTCAGACTACGCGATCCTGGAGATCTGCAGCGACGTGACAGCGATCAAGGAAACCGAAGAGTCGCTGCGCAAGGTGACCCGTGAACTGCGGCGATCAAACCAGGAGCTGGAAAATTTCGCCTATATAGCAAGTCATGACCTGCAGGAACCGCTGAGGGGCATTACGGGGTTCCTGACCCTCCTCCAGCGCCGCTACGCAGGCAGACTGGACGAGAAGGCCGATGAATACATCCGGTATGCCGTCGACGGTGCCTCCCGAATGTCACAGCTGATCAATGATCTTTTGACTTACAGCAGGGTAGGGCGAAAGGAGTTGAACGCGAGAGCCGCCGACATGAATCAGGTGGTCGAGAACGCATTGGTCAACCTGCGGACTGCTGTCGAAGAAAGCGGCGCCCGGATCACCCACGACGAATTGCCCACCATATTCGGAGACCAGCTCCAGTTGACGCAGCTGTTTCAGAACCTGATCGGAAATGCCATAAAATTCCGAGCCCCTGAAAGGACCTGCCTGATCCACATAGCAGCTCGAAAGGTCGACGACCACTCGTGGGAATTCTCGGTCATGGACAACGGAATCGGAATCGAACCGGAATACTATGACCGCATCTTCGTGATTTTTCGCCGCCTTCACAGCACCAAGAAATATGCCGGTACCGGAATCGGGCTTGCTCTCTGCAAGAGGATCGTGGAGCGGCATGGCGGGAGAATCTGGGTCGAATCGAATCCCGGAGAGGGCTCGACCTTCCGTTTTGTGCTCGCCGCATAAGGCGCAGACTCGCTATCCTAAAAGCCGCCGCAATTATGTATCATTTGGTAATTCCCCTCCGCCGGAACCTCATCTGCAATGGAGGACAGCGGATTGTCTCACGAAATCACCCGGACGGTCATAGCATCAATCGCTAAACTGAAGAGGATCTCTCCCGAGCTGGTCAGGCTCGATTCGACTTTTGAAGAACTCGACATGGATTCACTCGACGGACTCGACCTTTTCTTCGAACTCGAGGAGGTTTTTGACCTAAGCATTTCGGACGAAAAAGCCCGTTCTTTCAGGACTGTCGGTCACATTGTCGAAGAAATCGAAAAACTCTTAAGTCCGGCGGGAGATGCATGTCAGAGCGCCGAGTAGTAATCACAGGAGTCGGCGTGATTTCCTCCCTTGGGCAAAATGCGCTTCAATTCTGGGACAGGCTGTCGCAGGGCATTTCCGCAATCGGACCGATCGGGTCGGTGGACTGTTCCAGGCTGCGGTTCCGAAACGGCGCCGAAGTGAAGGGCTTCAATCCCGCCGATCATTTCGATGAGGACCAGTCGAGGGTTCTGGACCGGTTTGCCCAGTTCGGAATAGTCGCAGCAAGAGAAGCCGTCAAATCGGCGGGGCTCGAATGGTCGCCGCGGCTGTGCGCACGGACGGGGGTCATCACGGGTTCGGCGCTCGGAGGTCAGGGAACCGAGGACGAATCGTTTGCCGAACTCTATCTGCGCGGCGCCCCCCGTCTCCATCCGCTGAGTATCCCGCGCATCATGGCCAACGCCCTGGCGAGCCATATATCGATGCAGTACTCCATAACGGGCCCGGTATACACGGTTGCGACCGCATGCTCGTCGGCAAACCACGCGATCGGACAGGCCTTCTGGCTGATACGTCAGGGAATGATCGATGCGGCGCTGGCCGGCGGAAGCGAGGCCCCGTTCAGTTTCGGCAATCTGAAAGCGTGGGAAGCCATGCGCGTGATTGCGCCCGACACCTGCCGCCCTTTTTCGAAATCGCGCCAGGGGATGATTCTGGGAGAAGGGGGAGCGATCCTCGTCCTCGAATCCAGGGAAATGGCGATTTCGAGAGGAGCCGTGATCCTCGGCGAAATCTCCGGGTTCGGGATGTCTTCCGACGCGTACCATCTGACGCAGCCGAAACCGGAAGGGGCTGCGCAGGCGATGAGAGCGGCTCTGGCGGACGCGGGCTTGCCGCCGGAAAAGATAGGCTACATCAACGCGCACGGAACGGGAACCGCAGCAAATGACGCCTGCGAAGCCGCTGCGATAGCGATGACCTTCGGCAGTCACACCGACAGGCTCGCTGTGAGTTCGACCAAATCAATGCATGGCCATGCTCTGGGCGCCGCAGGCGCGCTCGAGGCGGTGGCCACAATCCTGAGCCTGCGCAACAGCCTTCTTCCTCCCACTGCAAATTTCATCGACCGTGATCCGCTCTGCGATCTCGATGTGGTGCCGAATGTCCCGAGAGAGGCTTCCTGCGAATATGCAATGTCCAACTCTTTTGCATTCGGCGGCCTGAATGCGACGCTCGTCTTCAGGAAATGGTGCTGATCCCATGGAAAGGCGGGTCATCGTGAAATCGTTTGTATCAGAGCCGCCGCGCTATTCGCGATCCCAGGTTGAAGCGTTCGAATGGCTTGCTGCGGCACATGCCCTGGCGGCATCGACGCGAACCGGCCGTGCGGAGAGATCGGGCGCACTGCGGGAACGAATAATGGATTTGCTGCTGCGCTACTCCTGTGCGCCCGAGCACATCGGCAGCCGCAGATCCGATATTCCCGATTTCATGCACACGGACTGGCAGCGGATGACAATCTTCAACCTGCAGGAGAGTCCGCGCGGCCGCGGGCTCGGCATCCGCAACGCGTTCTACGCCGGCACCGCAGACCGCGTGGTCGAAGCGCTGTTCTCCCGAGACACGCAACCCCCTTCCGACCTGATTCACGTCTCATGTACCGGTTACGTTTCCCCCAGTCCCATACAGCGCCTGATCGAACGGAAAGG
>JAAYAM010000052.1 GCA_012719355.1 Acidobacteriota bacterium | reverse complement strand
TCGGCGGCAATGAGACTCATTGGACGGCTCTCTGTGCTGCCGACAGAGTCCTCGACAATCTGATTGCCGAAAAGAAAGCGGTGCCTATGATCGTTGTAATGCCCAACGGCCGCGCCACCGCAGATCCCCCTTCGCGCAATATCATGTCGGATTTCAATTACTACGCCTTTTTTGAGAAGGACTTGCTGCAGGATTTGATGCCTTACATCGAGTCGCACTACTCGGTCAGAGCGGACCGGGATCATCGTGCAATTGCCGGACTGTCCATGGGAGGCGGCCAGGGCCTGAATTTCGGCATTAACAACATCGACAAATTTGCCTGGGTCGGCGGCTTCTCCTCAGCACCCAATCTCCAGCAGCCCGATGTTCTGGTTCCCAAGATACAGCAAGCCAAAGACAAGTTGAGCCTGTTGTGGATCGGGTGCGGCGACAAGGACAATCTGATTACGGGAAGCTGGAACCTGCATCAGGGACTGGTTAAGGCCGGGATCGACCACGTCTGGTATCTCGATACCGGAGGCCACGAAGTCCCGGTGTGGAACAACAATCTGTATCTGATGGCGCAGATGCTGTTCAAGCCCGCCGGATCCGTCACCCCTCCTCCCTCCATCGGGAAGTATAACGGTGAACCGGTGAGCGGATTCGGCATGGGACCCGGCCCTGGTGGACGCGGCATGATGGGCCCAGGCGCCAGCGCCGAGTTTACAGCCAGGAGAGAGAAGAGTGGCGATTCGTCGGACGGGGTCGCGGGGAAGTGGCTTATTAAGGACGGCGAAAACGAAATGACCCTGGAGTTGAAAGTGGACGGTTCCAAATTGGCGGGAACACTTGTCAATCCGCAGATGCCCGGAGCAATCGAGTTCAAGGACGGCAAAATAGAGGGAAACAAGATTTCGTTTGACTATGTGCGCCGGATGGGCGACCAGGAATTCAAAATTGTATGGACCGGGACTGTTTCCGGCAATGAAATGAAGCTGCAGCGCGAACTTGGTGGCCGACCGGGCGCTGCGCGCTGACAACGAGTGAGCCGCGGCAAAGGTGATGCGAGCGGCGAATCCAGGATGACCACGTCTTGGGCACCCGGTCGCCTCGTAACGGGGCAAGTCCATATTAAGGAGGACGAATGGCAAGCGTAATCAGAACGATTCCTGAGCCCAACAAGAGGGTGGATGTAATTCGTGAGTGCGACGTTGTGGTCGTAGGCGGAGGGCCGGGCGGCATAGGCGCCGCCGTTGCGGCAGCACGCAATGGCGCGGACACCGTTCTGATCGAACGGTACGGCCATCTCGGAGGAATGGCGACGGGAGGACTGGTTACCATCATCCCCTGTCTGTCCGACTTTAGCGGAACAATGCAGATCGGCGGCATCAATCAGGAATGGATTGAACGATTGACCGTCCGGGAGGCGGAAACGCATCCGCCCGAGGAAATCTGGGGTTCAACCGACGAAAGGCTGATTTCCTACTGGAATGACCGGTCTTTTTTCACCGTCCGGGAGGGACACATTGTCTATGCTTCGCTGATCGATGCCGAAATATCCAAGTGCGTGCTCAACGAGATGGTGACGGAGGCAAAAGTAAAAACCTATCTCCATTCCTGGGGAACCATTCCGATCATGGACGGAGCCAGGGCGACAGGAGTTGTGTTTGAGAGCAAGTCAGGTCGAAGGGCCGTCATGGCCAAAGTCGTGATAGATTCGACCGGAGACGGCGATCTGTTGCCCGGTTCAGGCGCGACATTCGACGTGGACATTGACCCCAGTCTCAGGATTGCAAACCTTTCTCTCAGCTACTGGATCGACAATGTCAATTTTGTGAAGGCGGATGACTTCCGCAAGACGTATCCCGAAAAGTGGACTGAACTGATGAAGGAACTGATGCAGAAAGGCGGGCACCCGTTTTTCATGCGAAGCAACCTGAAAAACCAGGAGAACATAGTGTGGGTGCATCCACGCTATGTCACTTCAAGCCAGACAGATGTGGAAGAGCTGACGCGCGTCGAGTTTCTCGGCCGGGAGAAGATGCAGCTTACCCATGAGTTCTACAGAAAGCATATTCCCGGTTTCGAGAACAGCTTCATTGTTCTCTCCGGTCCGCAGCTTGGCACGCGGGGAGCCCGGCGAGTTCACGGCGACTATATGATCACTTCGAAGGATCTGCAGTCCAACGAGCCCTATGATGATACCGTCGCCATTTTCCCGGATCTGGACCGAGGCGAGAAATCGCTCGCGCACCCGAACACTTACATCCCCTACCGGGTTCTTTTGCCGAAAGGCGTCGAGAACATGCTGGTGGCCTGCCGGGCATTTTCATCGGATCAGGAGGTGAACAATTTCTTCAACCTCATCCCGCACTGTGTAGCTCTTGGCGAGGCGGCCGGCACTGCCGCGGCTCTCTCGATTGATCAGGGCGTCAGCGTCAGGAATGTGGATTTCTCATCGTTGCGTAAGCGATTGATCGCCCAGAACGTGCCCTTGCCGGGAGCTTATCCGGCCAAGTACAGAAGAGCCAAACAGGAGTCGGCTCCAGTGTACGCGCCGCCTGTCTTTAATGAGAGAGTCCCGCAGAGACGAATGGAATTACCCAAATGACCGAGATCGCTAATCTACTTTTGTTCTTCACCTTCCTGTTTTGTGGTTTGGGTGATTGAAATGGAGAGAGTGGGAAAGACATCATGCGAAAGTCGAAAAGAGGATTCCTTCTGGCAATTGGCCTGCCTTGTCTGATGGCTGCAAGCACCTGGAGCGTAGCTCAAACGATGACCGCGCCGGCTGCCGCCGAAAACAAAGTCATAACGGAAGCGGATTGCACTTCGGCGAAGCTGGGATCCGACATCCCCACTTCAGCCATCGGCGAGCCGGTTTCCGGAGTGACGCTGAATGCCCCGGTATGGACCGCCGCGGCGGGGGCGAATCCTGCATACTGCAGCGTGAAGGGTGCCATGGCACCTGTTGATCCCAAAGGCAAACCGATCAACTTCCAGGTTGTGTTCCCGGCCTCCTGGGCCCGGCGGGCAGCGCAGCTTGGCGGCGGCGGGATGAACGGTTCCATTCCAAATCTGCTGGGCGGAGCGGACATGAGGCCGGGACCATCTCTGATTCAGCTCGGATTTGCCACCTACGGCAGCGATTCCGGCCACCAGATGCAATTCGGTATGGGATTCGGACGTGGGATGCAGGGACCGGGTGCGGCGCCGAAGAGCAGCATGCCACCTGCTGGATCAGCGGATGAGTGGGCTCTGAACGATGAGGCGATCAGGAATCTCGGTTACATGCAGCTGAAGAAGACGCACGATGCGGCAATGGTTCTGATCGAGAGAATTTATGGAGAGAAGCCCAGGTTCAATTACTATTTCGGTTCTTCCCAGGGCGGACGGGAGGGGCTCACCGTCGCTCAGAGGTACCCCGAGGATTATGACGGAATTGCGTCCAACGTTCCGATCGTCAGCCTTTCAACGTTGATGCTCGCGCCCGACCTGATTCGGATCCAGGAGAAGCCCCTGGCCAATTGGGTGCCGCCGGCGAAGGTCAACGCGATCCGCGGCGAGTTTATGCGTCAATGCGATAAACTGGACGGGCTGGTTGATGGGATTATCAACAACTATATGGCATGCCGCGCGATCTTCGATCGTACGCAGGCGCCGCGTAACAGCAATCCCTGGAGCGCGAAGCGTTGCCCGAACAATATCGATCCCAATCCGGAGGACACGACCGCAAATGCGTGCCTCACGGATGGTCAGATTTCAACACTGCAGTTTGTCTACAGCCGGTATCCATTCGCGACACCACTGGCAAACGGCGTCAAGTCATTCGGAATGTGGGTGCCGAACACAGATCCCTCGGGGAGCGGATTGATCACCCCCAACCGCTATCGCGGACAGGAAGGGGCCGCAGAAGATGCACGTCTGCACGGCCACCTCGGGACCTTGGGAGTAACCGGATTCCTGATGCGGAATCTGAAGGCAAATCCGCTGGACTATGTCGAGGGGGGCGCCTTTGATGCGAGGAGACGGGAGCTCTCGCAGTGGCTGGATTCCACGAATCCCGATCTGAGTGCATTCCATAAGCGGGGAGGGAAACTCATAGTCGCCATTGGAACCAATGACACCCTTGCGTCTCCCGGTGCGCAGCTGGACTATTACCAGTCGGTCATCGATAAGATGGGCCGAAAGAAGGTGGATGAGTTTGCACGCCTCTTCGTGCTTCCCCAGACCGGGCACGGTTTGAGCGGGACAAACTATTCCGTGGACGGCGACGGGAAATCTATTCCGACTCTTCCTATTCCCAGTACGTTCAACCGGCTCAACCTGCTGGTGGATTGGGTAGAAAAGAACACCGCGCCCTCGATGTCCGTGGAGGTGACGGCAGGAGAGCGCAGCCTGCCTATGTGTTCCTATCCGATGTATCCCAAGTATGTGAGCGGGCCTGTAGGATCAGCTTCCTCCTACAAATGCACGGCTCCATAAGATTCCGGTTGCTATTAGGGGGAATGACATGAAGATTGGATATTTGAAAAGCTCAACGCTGATCGTGCTGGCGGGTATCCTGCTGTTCTGTCAGCTGCAGGCAGGACAGACAGGAGCAGGGAAGATTCTGGTTCCGCACAAGTCATGGCCGTGCGGAATGCCGGAGGGAATTCCTGTGCCGGAACAGGGTGTCTTGGTGTTTGAAGCCGACATGAAGCTGGATCAAATCTACGAAATCGGTAGAACACCATATGGCGAGAGGACGGTGTTTATTGTCCAGGGAGGCACCGTTACTGGTGAGAAGATCACAGGTTCGGTCATGCCGGGAGGACTCGACTTCCAGTTGAGTTTCTCAAACGGTGGCATGGAAATCGAAGAGATATTCGTGCTGCGGACATCCGACGGGAAATACATATATACTCGCATTCTCGGGACGGCGGCCGATCAGAGCGACATAAGAATGGTGCCGGATTTCGAAGCGCCGAACGCCGGCAGCTATGCCTGGCTCAACTCAGGGAAGTATGCAGCGAGGCGAGTTCTGAATCGAGCGGCCAGGACCCTGAAGATAAGCGTGTACGAAGTCTCAGGGGTGACTGCCAAAGCCGATGCAACGAACTCGGTCCAGGTAACCAAACCCGCAGACGTCCTGGACCAGCCGTGGGATTATCGAAAAGCGGCCGCAGAAGAGAAGCGGGGCGAGCTGTTGATCAGCGAGAATGTGACTCTCGGGCCAAGCCAGTCTGTGGGAGCGACGAAGACAGGCAACCGAAACATCATTCCTATTACCGGCGGAACTCTGAACGGAAAGATTACGGGGAAGGTTCTGCCCGGAGGCGCGGACTACCAGAATCTGGCAAATCCGCCGACTATCGATGCACGCTATCTATGGGAGACGAGCGACGGTGAAGTGATCATTGTTCGGAACGGCGGGTCGTTCGGATCGCTGGTTCCGTCATTTGAGGTCCGGGTGGATAGCAAATATGCATGGCTGAACAAAGGGTTGTATCTCAGTTCAAATCCGGGCATGGGATCCGGCGGAGTTGTCCTCACCTTTTATGAGAGCACCCGGTAAAGGACTGGAGTCTGTGACATTTCACGTGGATAGTTTGTTAACGATCTTGTAAGGGAGGATTCATGGTTACACGACGGAAATTCCTGAAAGGAGCGGCAGTCGCGGCCCCCGGCATCGCAGCGGCCAATGTTCTGGGTGCGCAAAGAACATCCGGCCGCACGATGCGTTGGGACAGAGAAGTGGATGCAGTCATCGTCGGGACCGGCTTTGCCGGCCTGGCTGCAGCTATTGCGGCAAAGGATGCGGGAGCGAAGGTCATTGTCCTGGAAAAGATGCCTCGCGAACACGAGGGAGGGAACAGCAGGGTTTCCGGAAACATGTGGTGGACGCCGACGAATCTTCCGGAAGCGCTCCAGTACATGGAAGCGCTTTGTGCCGGCCTCACAGACAGTCAAAGCCTTCGAGCGCTTGCTGAAGAGATGATGCAGCTCAACGCATGGCTGGAAACGCTGGGAGTGACGCCCCGGCCTTTGGGGATTTTCCAGCCGGAGCATCCTGAGCTTCCCGGCGCAAAATGTGTGCGTACCTGGAGCAATGGAGGAGCGGGCGAAGGCAGGCTCTGGATCCCGATACGTGACCAGGTGGAAAAGAGAGAAATCGAAGTCCTGTACGAAACGCCTGCGAAGGAACTGGTTCTGTCGGATACACGCGAAGTAATCGGGGTCAGGGCAGTCAGGGCAGGAAAGGAAATTTCGATCAAAGCGAATAAAGGAGTTCTTCTTGCGTGCGGCGGATTTGAATTCAATTTTGAGATGCAGAAGCAGTTCCTTCCGGGCTGGCCGACATATGGGCGTGGGACTCCAGGTAATACCGGTGATGGGATAAAGATGGCTCAAAAAGCGGGCGCGGCGCTGTGGCACATGAATAATTCGCTGGCCGGAGTTGGATGTTTGATGGTCCCTGAATACGAACCTGTCATGATACCGGTCAATTTCCCGGCCAACGCTTACATCCTGGTTGATAAGACCGGCAGGCGCTTCATGAACGAGCTGAGAGAAAACCGCCACGGATTCGGTCACAAAGAACACCTTCTCCATTTCGACGGTGTGCTCGGTGCCTTCACCCGCATTCCGTGCTTCGGAATCTTCGACGAGAGCGCCCGCACCAGAGGAAGCCTTGTCGGCGCGATGCAGTTTAAGTTTGGCTGGTTTGGCTGGTTCAGCGGATACCAGGGGAGCCGGGATAACAGCAAGGAAATCGAGAAGGGCTGGATTATCAAAGGCGAGACTCTGGCCGATCTGGCAAATAAGCTTGATATGAAACCCGCCGATCTGGAGGCCTCGGTAGCCAGATGGAACGAGCAGTGTAAAAGCAAGAATGACGAGGATTTCGGACGACCGGGCCGAAGCCTGATCCCGATCGAGAAGCCTCCCTTCTACAGCGTCGAGGTATATCCGGCCACGTACAACACACAAGGTGGACCGAAGCGGAACGCGAAGTGCGAGGTGGTAGACCCGGATGACCGGCCGATTCCCGGGCTGTACAGTGCCGGCGAACTCGGCTCTTTCTGGGGCTGGATGTACAACGGCGGAGGAAACAATTCGGAAGCTCTATGCACCGGCCGGATGGCCATGAGAAACATCGTGGCCAGGAAATCGAGTTAGTTCAGGTTTTGCAGGCGGTATCTGAAGGAGAGCAAGCACCCGGAGGTTCGTCTGGACTGAAAAGCGGCTGTATCCTGTGCATAGGTAACAGCGCAAGTCTTGCGTCCTGAAGACTAAACCTCCGGGGATGGTTTAGTGAGAGCTGTGACTAGGGCGGTCCACGCGATTCCGGCAATAGTGAGGACTGGGATAATCCAAATCGGCTGGAGATTATGTGCCTCCGCCACGGTGACGCCGTAGGAGGCTGCCACCCACACGTCAGCTCGCAAATTCAGGACGGCCAGAATCATCAGTCCCAGCACAACCAGGTCCCGGCCGAGTGCCGGCATGATTTCGGTAGCGGCACGGCCGCGCAATCGAAAGAAGGACCAGAGAGCCAGGACGAGCATCGACGCAGCGGCAATGCCGGTCGCCAATGGATCGTGGGCATTCCATGTCAGACGGAGTACCCAAGAGAACATCAGGTAAACGCCCGCAACAACCAGGGCCAGCCTGCCGTGTTTCATTGGTGTCGTGACTGGCGGCGGAAGTTCGCCGGCGGCAATGCGCATACTGCGCTTGATGGCAGCCCGCTGGAGGCTTACGCTGAGAAATGTTATGCCGATTAGAACAAACAGCCACCAGAAACTGATGACCGATACAAACCTGGCCCGGCTGCTCCATTCAAAATGGCTGCCCAGCGCGTAGGTGGCGGATTCCCCGAATACGGCCAATCCCAGATACACGATCCAGAAGATGAGGATGATGATGAGCTGTCTTAGCCGATCCTTACGATCCACCGTCGTTGAACGGATGATCAGCCATTGCGCTCCGACGCCGGCGGCGATTCCCAGAAAGGGAACCAACGGCAACAGCCAGGAGCTGAAGAAGCCCGATTTTGCCGCCGCCGTCTCTTTTGCGCCCGCCCCCACCCCCACGGCCGGGCCCGCTGCCCACGGCAGCATCGCAAGCACCGCGCCCGAAAACTCCTTGTCGGGCGCCGTCCCGCGCAGGGTGCTTTCCACGAATGCCTGCACCTCATCCTGCAACAGTCTGCGCCCGCGCGACAGCCGCTTTTTTACGGCGTGCTCGGTCAGATCCAGCGCCAAAGCCACCTCCTCGACGGACTGGTTTTCCCGGTAATACAGGATGAGCGGTTCACGGTACAGCTCCGGGATCTTTTCCAGTGACCGCCACAGGATCGCTTCCTGCTCACGGCTGATTGCCTGCTCGGATGGAAGGGCTTCAACTGCCGGGCAATTCTGTGCGTTCTCCAAAGGCGCGGCATTGTGTAAGGGCTCGCGCCCATCACGTTCGAAGTCTTTTTGGATACGGCGGCGGACAATGCCGCACAGCCAGGCGCGGAGTTTGGCCGGTTCGCGCAGGGACCGGATTTGCCTCCAGGCAGCGAGAAATGTTTCCTGGGCCATATCTTCGCTCCGGCTGAGATTGCCGGTGGCGCTGTAGGCAAGGGAGCAGATCAGGGTTTGATACCGTTCCACAATCCGTCGAAAGGCATCCCGGTTTCCGTCCAGGGTTTCAATCACCAGATCTGCATCGCTATACTCGATCTTCTGCATGGCGTTGGTAGTAATCATATCACCCTATATGTTCCTCAATGGGGCATCCGGGTGACAGGAACAGGAGTTGGTTGCGGGAAAACGGTACTGAAGTGGATGTGGCAATTATTTGATCGGAGAAGGATGATTTACTCGCACACCTTTGCGTGAGACCGAGATTTCTAGATCCGGTGTCAGCGGTTCCTGGGAAGTGATGGAGATTCGCTTCAAGTGTTCCAACTCATCATAGATTCGCGTTATCAGCTTATCCATACTCTTCTCATCGCGAAATGATAAAGCCCTTCCTCCGGTTCTCTTTACAAACTTTTCATGCTTCTTTATGTCTCTCCCGAAAAGAGAAAATCTCTGTGAGTCTCTCTGGCTGACAATAAAATAGACGCGGACGTTATGGTCAATCGCTTCTTTGTAAACTCCTTCAATAGCCTGCGAACTAGACGTGTCATTCCCGTCTGTCAAGACAATGACGACTCTCCGTGAGTCTCCTTGAACGGCTAAGGCTCTGTTCGAAAGATGAAGAGCGTCCAGCAATCTGGTAGGGCCTATTGGAGGCGGCAAATTACTAACACTCTTCATCAAGAGATCTTTGTTTGAGGTGAAATCCTGGAGCACCGTGATCCTATGATTAAAGGCGACCAGACAGGCGGAATCGGAAACACGTAAGGGTAGTAACTTAATTGCCTCCTGATAGAATCTCTGCGCCTCCTGGCGAATTCCTCTTCGGCGTCCATCCGTGGATACTCCAACCTGACTGGCGCTTATATCCACAAGAAACACCACGCGCAGTGGGAGTTCTCCGATAGGTTCAATGGCGGTCACCCTGCTTTCTGCTTTGCCGTCGATACGGATTTCATCGGCCTGAATATCATCGATGAAACCACCGTCCTTTTCGAATGAGACATCCAGAACCGATATGTTTTCAGAGGCTGCAGTACCTTGACTGTCTTGGGCAACCAAAGCTTCTGATGAAACGATGGCAGTCAACAGGATAATCAGGTCGATTCTTAACAGTCTCATAGCAGTAGCCGGATCCGATTAGGAATGTCGATGCGCCTCTGCAGTATAAGATGTTTGTTGTTACGCTTGCAAGGAAGATGATCTTTTCGAAGGAATCGGACAGGAGCAAATAAACTGCGGAAAAACCGACATTGCCCCTTGCGTAAAACTACCCATGTGGTATCTTTTTACCACCCCCCCGATAAATACAGCGAAAGCTGGAATCGCACAGGCTAATGTAACTGGTGAGGGTTTGCTCGCGCGCAGACCCCCGCACTCGTCGATGGGATGGTTGTCTTGCTCGACGCCGCACATTGACTGCTCTTCAGTGCCCGGTTCCCCCCGAGAGACTGCAAGGGCTCCGGTCTGAAAGACCGAAGCCCTTTGTTCGCAGCAGGCTTAAGTGGTGAATTCAAACTGCAGGTCTTAGACGGGAGCGGCTTTGGGGCCGCCGATTTGAGGAGTTGTTGCTCGCGCTTCTTTGAAATTCCCGTGGGGACGTTCCCAGAAACCCGGCCCCCCCCTACAAAACCGGGCACGGGAGACCATCCCCACTTTCCTGGTCCTTTCAGCCGACGTTCTTCTTCAGGACCTTTTCAAGGCTCGCATCAACGCTTTCATCAAAGCGTTTCGTGATGCTGACCTCATTAAACAACAACTCGCAGGTCAGGAGAATCCGCTGAAATACTCATTCGCGGATATGTGGTCACACCCAAGACTCCCCCTACTCGTGTCGGTGGCCGTGCCGGTCCGGGGCACGGAGTCTGTGGAATTAGCTGCGGCGCCTCGACTTCCCCGTGGCATCGCGATGGCGCTGAATGTTCTGCGAGTAGTTTGCGCCTTTATCTCGGCCGGGCTCAGTGGAGCCTCGAACGATGCCGATTCTGAGCGAAGCTCCGAAACGATCCTTTTCAGATCAGCGTCACTTCCGGCATATTGCTGAATGCACTCAGCTGTTCTTGCCATGGCTATGCCTGCAAGATCGTACCTTCCGCGCCGGTATTGCGCGGCTGGGCTTCATTGTCCTTGTCACCCGCAAATCTCCACGTCATCTCGATCGGCCCGGAATTGAGCAAACCATCGTCGTCCGTGAGGCAGACGCCGGCCGAAAGGCTCTCTCCTGCCTGGCCTTCAGGGAACTGGAACCTTACCACAACCGAGACCTCCTGTTCGGAAACAAGACTGCCAAGGTTTATCGAAAGAGAACCGTTTGACTGCCTGAAGAGGAATTTGCTCAGCGGTTCCGCTTTCACACCTTCGGGCAAGACAAATTGCAGCGCGGCTCCGCGTGCGACTACCTCGAGCGTCTCGCCCAGTTCACTTGTCAGATAGTCAGGGATCTGGACCGCCTGCTCGATGTAGTAGGAATGCCCGCCTCCTGCATCTGCCATGGCCTGGAGGAGCCTCTCATCGAAATCATCACCGACCCCAAACGGTGAAGTGAGGACACCCCGTTCCTTCAGTGCGGTTGCGTGCCCGGCAAGTTCCGCCGGATCCACGATGCCGCAGTTGGCAAGGCCGTCGGTGAGGAGAAGGCATTTGTCGTCGCCGCTCCGTTCATGTGCATTGCGGCCTGTTCACAGCCGGACAGCCATCCCGCTCCTAGATCGGTGCTTCCCCGTGGTCCTATTGTTCTCAGTTTTTTGAGGACGGTACTTTTTGCTTCTCTCGAGGCCCGGTGTCGATTCCATGATAATATCGACATCGTCGTCGTAAACAACGACGGCGAACCTGTCGTCGCGACGCAGCATGCCAATAGCCCTTGCGGCGGCATCTTTTACCAGTTCCATCTTGCGCTCACCTGCCATCGAACCTGAGCGGTCCAGGACAAAAGCAATGTTGACCGGCATCCTTTCGCTGCTGCTCCCCTGCGCGCGAATAAGTGCGCGGTCGGACTGAACATCGATATTCATCATGATTCCTCCCTTAGAATTTCCTTCGCCTGGTGTAGCAGTTTTTCCACTTTGCGGTTCTGAATTCTCGAAAGAGGCTTGCGGATGTGCAATTCAATATCCGGCGCCAAAGTTATCCTCTCCCATTGAGAGCGTTCAGAGAGCTGATTGGCTGAAGCCCGCGAAGGCGCGATCCTGGGTTCTTCGACACTAAGTGAAAGTGTTCGTCCCTGAACCGGTGTGCCAGGGCGTGTTCCGGAAAGAACGTTCCGGATATATTCCACGGCCGTCGATCCCGAGGGTCTCTTGTTCTGGTGTTCGCGCACCAGCTGTTCGACTTGCGCGTCGTCCAGCGCCTCGAGGCGGCGGCGGATGTCGGACAACGGGAGATGCTCGCCCTGGAGCAGCTTGATCAATTTGAGTCTCGCCAGATGTCCCGGGCCCTGGCTGCCGGCCGGCGGGATCAGCCCCTGCTGGATGTAGAAATGCACCGTCCGTGGCGTCACCCCCGCTTCCGCACAAACGGTTTTGATGTCATATAGCTCGGTTTTCATGCTTCGTATAATGACAGCGACGTAGGACTGTCAAATAGAGTTTTCGTAACGTGATGGCGAGGCAAGACAACGGCCGGGCGGTCCGGTGGAAAGTTGACGTTGGGGAAACAGGATCAGGGGATGGTGAAATCAGGCCCCGGCACGTAAGTACCGGGGCCTGATGCGGGACTACTAGTCGTTATTGAGCGCCTGATACTTGGGGCGCTGAACACTGGCGATTTGTTCCGGGCGGACGGATGCCTCCTGGGTGATGCTGGCGTCGATGAAGATGAAAGGCTTGCCGACTCGCCTGATATCCAGCGGGCAATGCTTGGTCCCTTTCGGAATGAAGATGTAGCACGGATAGTTGATCTTCAGAACCTTATCTCCGAGTGTGAACTCGATATCGGCATCGAAGTCGGAAAAATCCTCGGCTCCGATGAGATAGACCCACTGGTCGAATGGATGAATATGGGTGGGGCTGCCCAGTATGTCAGGTGCGGTGATGTGGGCGAATCCCATCGACAGTGCGGATTCAGGAATTTCCCCGGGTCCCAGCCCCGTTACCATCGGCTTTGTAATGGTGTTATGGATTGACTTCCAGGGTTTCAGTTCGTAAACAGTCGGTTCCCGCTGAACATTTTCAATTTTGGGCATGTCGGCCATAGCTCTCTCCGATTATGGTTTCATGTATTGCTCGAATTTTCCCCATTCTACTATAGATATCCTTCCGCAAGGCTCCGGAAAGCGCAGTGTCAAACCTTTCCGCACGATTCAATCGCCTTCCGCAGATCGGCAATTAGTGCGCTGAGCCCTGGTTGCCGGCCCTCGCAGACATCGTGACGTCGGCCGAGATACGCCTGCCTGGCTTGATCGAGCAGGGCGGCCTGTTCGTGTGGCAGGCGGGCCGCAGCCCATTCCGCCGCTCTATCCTTGGATGCTATCTCCCCCGTGGCTGCCGTCAGCCACATTCGGGCAAGGGTCAGGAGTACATTGCGCTCGTCACCTTTGATGCTGTCGATCAGTCCGGGCAAGGAGTCCCGGATCGCTCGTCGCAAATCGCTGTCGGGCACGGGGTCGAACATCTCTGAAGCGTAGGCGCCGAAAAGGGAAACGCTGCTTTCTCTCACCTGGCGCAGAAGGATGGCCAGGTCAGGATCGTAAGCGGGCATCGGGATTCGCCCTGTCTCAAGCTCATCCCTCAGCCACTCACCATATACAAGTTCCTTCTTCGCCGGATATCGCCAGGGTACGACATCGCACTGGAGCACCACCGTCAGCTCCACCGGTCGCAAGGAATTCCTGTTGCCGGCACGTCCGGATATCTGCAACAGCCCGGTGACAAGGCGGGTGCGGAGCTCGTCCGGCAAAGGGTTGTTCACCAGGACCAGCATGTCCACGTCACTATCGGGACGCAGGCACCCCGCAGCAGCGGATCCGAACAGGTAGACCGCGAGAGCGGATTGCTCGAGGACGTTGCGTATGTGCGCGAGCGTCGCTATCGCCTCTCGCGGGATCTCTTTGTCTCTGCCGAACCCGTCAATGCACATTTGCTGCCCCCGTCAGGTGCGATCGCCCGTTTTTTCGAAAATCAGCCGCTGTTCTTTCTGCGGATCGTTGACGACCCTGCTCTCGGTGTCGAACACCATCGTGGCGCGTTTCTCAGAGTCATACGGGGGCCATTGCGGCAGGCCGCTCTTATCGCTATTCGGGTCTCCGCCGGCAGCTAATGCAACCCAAGCTTCGCTCATGACGGCGGCCAGCTTCTTGGCAGCATCGACGCCGCCGGTCAATCCTTCGCCCCCGCGATCGACATTGTCGAAAACGAGGGGCATTTCCAAACCATGCGGAGAAATGAGTCGGCCTCCTTCCACGGGTGTCTCCCAATCCAGCCGATACAGATACGCCGGAGCTTTTCCAATGGCCGCTTTGCGTTCGGCGATTCTGATCGAGTCGGCACCCATCATGGAATAGCTTGAGATGTAAAAGTAGACTTCCGAAGGGGACATCTCGGGAAACTCAGTCCGGTAGGCCTGGATGAGCCGGCCGGCATCGGCACCGACGAGGGATTCGATCCTCTTGCTCATTGCAGCTTCGTCGAGCGCAAATGCCTGCTCGTCACCGAACGAGAAGACCGTGGATTCGGTCTTGTTCCACCCCACCATGACAGGCACGTCTTCGGATACGCGCGTCGCTGTCGGATGATAGGGATGCCCGGGGAGATCGACGGGATCGAGAACCGGCATGAAGGCGCGTCCCTGGTTCTTCTGCCGAGCCCAGGCAGCCGTGACGGCAAAATAGGCGGAGAGAATCACGTCGGTCGGCAGCTTGTGAATTTCCGGCAGACGCCGGGCGTCCAGCTTCAGTTCGGCAAGCAGCATTTCGGCGGCCTTGGTTGCAGGCGCCCGCTCTCCCATCATTACTCCCGGACCGCTCTGAATTACCGCACGATGGAACAGGCCCTTTGCCGGAGGAGAGGCAAGCAGCATCGAGACTTTCCCCCCGCCGCCGGATTCCCCGAAAATCATGACGCGATCGGGATCTCCGCCAAAGCGGTCGATATTTTCCTTCACCCATTGGAGCGCCGCGACAATGTCGAGTTGCCCTGCGTTGCCCGAATGAGCGTATTCCGGGCCTCCGATATCGCCGAAGTGGGTGTAGCCGAAGACGTTAAGACGATGGTTTACGCCCACCACCACGACATCGCCGCGCCGGGCGAGATTTGTGCCGTCGTACAGGAGAGAAGAAGCGGTTCCCATGGCATAGCCGCCGCCGTGCAGCCAGACCATTACCGGCCGCTTTCTGTCGGCGCCCAGACCTGCCGTCCAGACATTCAGAAAAAGGCAATCCTCGCTTTCCGCCGGTGCCGCGC
>JAAYAM010000342.1 GCA_012719355.1 Acidobacteriota bacterium | reverse complement strand
CCAGGAAGCGCTGCAGCCGATGCTGGAAGGAAAGATCACGGAAATGCAGGCGCTCGAGCAGGCCAGCGGGCCGCTGCGGCAGTTCATGCTGCGCTACACGCGCGAGAAGGACCTGGCGCTTTTCATGAACATGGCAAAGCTGCCGAGGCCGCGGGATGCACGGGACATCCCGATGCGCATCGTTATCCCGAGTTTCATGATATCGGAGCTGAAGACCGCATTTCAGATCGGTTTCGCACTCTTCATCCCGTTTCTTGTCATTGACATGGTGGTCGCATCCATTCTGCTTGCCATGGGCATGATGCAGCTGCCGCCGGTGGTGGTTTCCACCCCTTTCAAGATTCTGCTGTTCGTGATGGTTGACGGATGGAATTTGGTGATCGGGTCTCTTGTCAGGAGTTTCTACTGACCCGGCATTAACGTCGGAACGCGGAATTCAGAAGATTCGGAGAGCAACTATGAGTCAGGATCTGATTCTCAAGCTGGCCAAAGACGCGCTTCAGGTGACTCTGATGGTGAGCGGGCCCATGCTTGTAGTCTCGCTCGTGGTAGGAATTCTGATCAGCATTGCACAGGTGGTGACGTCGATACAGGACATGACCCTTTCGTTCGTTCCCAGAGTCATAGCGGTGTTCGTAACCTTCCTGGTGGTGCTCCCGTGGATACTGAGCACCATGCTTTCATTCACGGCTCAGTTGTACGGGCACCTGGAGCGCTTCGCTCACTGATAGCCAGAGAAGATCCCCGACCCGGATATGGAGCCGATTTCTATTCCTATTGAAGAAGTGATGCGGTTTCTGGTCGTGCTTATGCGCGTGTCGGGGATCATGCTTCTCGCGCCTTTGTTCAGCAGCCACTCTATCCCGTTCTCCGTCCGAACGGCCTTCGCTCTGATCCTTTCACTTACCATGACTCCGCTCTTGCCGCTGAGCGCACTTCCCGCAGGTTTGACTCTCGGTAATATAGCCGGCCTGGTTTTCAGCGAAGTCCTCATAGGGGCGTTCCTCGGGTTTGCCGCCGCGTGCGTCTTCGCGGGACTGCAGTTTGCGGGTCAGATTATCTCGTTTCAGCTCGGGTTTTCCGTTATCAATGTCATAGATCCCCAGACGCAGGTTGAGACTTCGGTATTTTCCTTTTTTCAGAACTACATCGGTATCCTCTTTTTTCTGCTGATGAACGGCCATCACTGGTTTCTGATGGCGATTGATGAGAGCTTCAGGAGCCTTCCTGTGGGCGGGATCCAGATATCAGGGCCATTCATAGAACATCTGGTACGTCTTTCGGCGGACATACTTGTCATAGGAGTAAGGATAGCGGGCCCGATACTCGCGGTTACCATAATCACCGATGTGGTAATCGGTGTTCTCGGCAGAGCTGCGCCGCAGATCCACCTTCTGATAGTGGGAATGCCGCTGAAGCTCCTGGTAGGATTCGGTTGCCTGAGCTTCTCTTTCTACTTTCTGCCTCGTTACCTTGAAACGATCTATTCCTCGCTTTACAGGACCCTGTTCTCGCTCCTGCACGCGATGATATAGCCGGGGAGACCCATGGCGGGCAGCACTGATAACAGGTCAGAACGACCAACCAAACGGAAACTTGATAAGGCGCGGGAAAAAGGTCAGGTCCCGCGCAGCAAGGAAGTTCCGCTTGCTGCCGTCCTGTTCGGCAGCACTCTGCTGCTGCTGTATTTCGGCCAGACGATGCTGAAGAAGCTGCAGCTGGTACTGAAGAGCGGCCTTGTCGTCAGCGTTCCCTCTGAGCTGACCATCCCCTGGCTCTCGGGAATGCTCAACACCGTCGCATTGCACACCGCGACGGTAGTGCTTCCTGTCATCCTTGCGGCCATGGTCTTTTCCATAGCCGGGAGTGCCATGCAGGGAGGTTTTGTGTTGTCGGCTCACCCCCTCGGGTTTCGTTTCGAAAAGCTCAATCCGAAGAATGGCATCAAAAGGATGTTTTCGAAAAACGGCCTGATGGAACTTGCCAAAAGCATAGCCCTGATCT
>JAAYAM010000341.1 GCA_012719355.1 Acidobacteriota bacterium | reverse complement strand
TGACGCCGATGCCCTCAAACTCATTGACGATCTTCGGGAGTGGGGGCTCGATGTCTGTGCGGTGGTGATTACGCGGTTCGAGGAGCAGCCTGCAGCCATACAATTCAAGAACAGATTGAATAATCGCGGCATACGGGTCTACACCCACAAGTACACGAAGGGCTATCCGACAGACGTCGAGACGATTGTGAGCGAAGAAGGCTATGGCGCCAATTCATTTATCGAGACGAGCAAACCGATCGTCGTAGTCACCGGTCCCGGCCCCGGAAGCGGCAAACTTGCAACGGCGCTTTCACAGCTCTACCACGAGCGCAATAGGGGCGTAAAGACCGGATACGCCAAATTCGAGACATTTCCCATCTGGAATCTCCCGCTCAAGCACCCGGTGAACGTCGCCTATGAAGCCGCGACGGCCGACCTGCGAGATTTCAACATGATCGACTCGCACCACCTGGAAGCCTACAACGAGAAGGCCGTCAACTATAACCGCGATGTCGAAGCCTTCCCTCTCCTGCGCAGGATCATCGAAAAGATCACGGGCGAGCCGTGCGTATACAAGTCGCCCACAGACATGGGAGTCAACCGTGCCGGATTCGGCATCGTCGATGACGAATCCGTCCGCTCCGCATCCATCCAAGAGATCATCCGCCGTTATTTCAGGTATTCCTGCGAATACGCGGTAGGACTGGCAGACAAAGGAACCGTTGAACGCGCAGAACTGCTCATGAAGGATATCGGAGCAAGGGCCGAGGACCGCCCTGTCGTCATCCCTTCGCGAGCAGCCGCTGAACAGGCGCAACGGCATGGCAAGGGCAACGAAGGGATCTATTGCGGCGCGGCGCTCGAACTTCCTGACGGGACCGTCATCACCGGAAACAACTCACCCACAATGCACGCCGCCGCCTGCCTGATCATCAATACCGCAAAGCATCTGGCCGGCATACCTTCATCGCTCGATCTCCTTCCCAAGAGCATCATCGAGTCGCTGAATCATTTCAAACGGGATGTCCTCAGAGGGAAGAGGCTGAGCCTGGATCTGGAAGAGACCCTGATCGCTCTCAGCATAAGCGCCACAACCAATCCGGTGGCGCAATCCGCGATGGAGAAGCTGAAGGAAATAAGAGGTTGTGACGTTCATATCACCCACATCCCAACCCCTGGAGACGAAGCCGGACTCAGGAAACTTGGCCTGAATCTGACGTGCGATCCAGGGTTTTCAACAAAGTCTCTTTTCCTGAGCTGAGTCCTGCATGCGGCTCTTACCATGTATGGGTGCCGAAGCCGATATGCTGCGCCCTGATGTCTTCGGGGTAGCAGAACTTCTTCTCGGCGATCTTTACCGCCTGGATCCCGAGTTCCTCGGCCGCCTTCAGGCACTTCTGCAGCCTTTTGACATCTCCTTTATTTGAGCCGTACGCCGCCACGAAATTTGCAGGGATCATCTGGTGGATCACGATGTAGAAGTAGAGGTCCTTAACTGCATCGACCAGCCCCAGACTGCCGCCTACGACCACGACTCCGCCGACTTTGTTTGCAAGCCCCTTCCCCTGGTGGGAGAGCGCGATACTCCTGTCGATCACGATCTTCCCCTGTGCGGTTATGTTGTAGAAGTAGACCGGGCTGCCGAAAATGATCCCGTCAGCCTGCAGCATCTTCTGACCCAGCTCCTGCATGTCGTCCCTGATTAGACACTCCCCGGTCCTGAAGCAGGCTCCGCACGCGTCGCACGGCTTTATGTTCTTGTCCGCCACCCTCACAAGCTCGGTCTCGGCGCCGCGGATTCCAGCGCCGGCAAGCACCCTTTCAAGAAGCAGCTCCGTGTTGCCTTCTTCACGCGGGCTGAACGAGAGCGCCAGGATCTTCATTCCTTTTCCTCCTGCGGAGAACATACTTCCATACTTCTATGAACAACAGCACCAACAGAGAGATTCCCGCCGCCATTGCAAGATCCGGTCCGGGCATCGGCACGGTGTCGAATATTCTGTTGCCGGCAGGCGTATAGATTACGGCGAGCTGCAGCCCGATGATGAGAATCACGGCGCCGCTCATCCACGGGTTGGACCACAGGCTCAGACGGAACAGCGATTCACGTTCCGATCGCGCTTCAAGCGCCACGGCGAGCTGAGTCAGGACAAGGACGGTAAACACGGTCGTCTGCCAGGCAGGATCGCCGGTATGCCACAACTCCCATGCAGCGGCAAGCGCGATAATGCTCATGAATGTCCCGACCGACGCTATGAATAAAACCATCTCGCGGCCGAATACTCCGGCAGCCTGAGGACGCGGAGGCCTCCGCATGACATCCTTTTCGGCAGGCTCGACCCCGAGCGCCAGCGCAGGCGGCCCGTCTGTCACGAGGTTCATCCAGAGTATCTGCAGCGGCAGCAGAGGGAGGGGCATTCCGAAAAGCGGCCCGAGCAGCATGACTGCGATCTCGCTGGCATTGCACGTCAGCAGATAGCGTATGAACCGCCGGATGTTGTCGTAGATTACTCTTCCCTCCTCGACTGCGGCAACGATCGTCGCGAAGTTATCGTCGAGAAGAACCATGTCGGCGGCGCCTTTCGCTACATCTGTGCCGGTGATCCCCATCGCGACCCCGATATCGGCCTTCTTCAAGGCCGGGGCGTCGTTGACGCCGTCGCCTGTCATCGAGACGACTTGCAGCTGCTGCTGATATGCATCGATCAGTTTCAGCTTATGCTCGGGCGAAACGCGTGCGAAGACCGAGACTTCACGGGTCACATCGATGAGTTCGTCGACAGGCAATCGTTCCAGTTCCTGTCCGGTCATAAAATGATCGTTATCGCTTATTCCGATCTGCCGCGCTATATGCCGGGCGGTCAGGGGATGATCGCCGGTAATCATCGCCGTCCGGATTCCGGCACTGTGGCATTTCTCTACCGCCGCAGCAGCTTCCGGACGTGGCGGATCGATCATTCCGAACAGCCCTACCAGCGTAAGATCCCGTTCCAGGGCCTTGTCTGTCGTCTCCTCCGGAGGGAGGTCCCACGCCCGCATCCCTACTCCAAGAACACGCATTCCCTTCTCTGCCATTCTGTCATGAGAGGCCATGATGCGCTGTTTCCAGGAGTCATCGAGTTCGACACTTCGTCCGTCGACCCAGACGTGAGTCGAGATCGAAAGCAGACCGTCAATCGCGCCCTTGGTGAATGCGATGAACGGCCGGGCACCGGCATCCCCCTTCTCTTTCCAGAAGGGCTGCAGACTCGAAGGCAACTGCTCGACCGATTCCGGCCTTCTGTGCATCGTAGTCATCCGCTTGCGAACGGAGTCGAACGGGACTTCTGCGACGCGGGGGAAAGCGTCATCCAGGCTGTCCTTCATGATCCCGGTACAGGCTGCGGTCAGAACCAGCGCCCCCTCGGTGGGATCTCCAGTAGCATGAAAGCGGCCGCCACGTTCCCTGTCCCGCGTGAGCATCGCATCATTGCAGCAGGCGCCGGCGATCAGGAGCAGGTCAAGTGTCGGCTGTACGCCTTCAGTCGGGATTTCGCCGTGCACCTGAAGTGAAAAGCCTTCCTCGTCTTCGCACTGATCCAGCTCGATCGAGTGGTTTGCGATATCGATGGCGACCACGGTCATCCTGTTCATCGTGAGGGTGCCGGTCTTGTCGGAACAGATGACCGTCACGGAGCCGAGCGTCTCGACCGCAGGAAGCTTGCGGATGAGAGCTCTGCGTTTCAGCATGCGCTGTGCTCCGAGAGAAAGCGCGATCGTGACGACAGCGGTGAGGGCTTCAGGAACAGCCGCAACCGCAAGACTCACGGCCGTGAGGAGCAGTTCTTCCACACTGCTTCCCCCTATGATCCAGCCCATGGCGAAAACGATGGCGACCAGGCCGAGCGCCGCCTGAGCCAATATTCTGCCAAGCCTGTTCAGGCGCCGCTGCAGCGGTGTCGATTCCTGGGAAACCGATTTGATCATGCGGGCAATGTGGCCCAGTTCGGTGTGCATTCCCGTAGCGGTTACGGCGAATTCGCCGCGGCCGTAGGTGACTATGGTTCCGCTGTACACCATGTTGCGGCGGTCCCCGATGGCCTTCTCACTTTCAAACCGCACTCCGCCGTCCTTCTCAACCGGTTCGGACTCTCCGGTCAGGGCAGATTCGTCCACCCGAAGGTTGACGCTTTCAATGACTCTTCCATCGGCGGGGACGACGTTCCCGGTCTCGAGCACGACGATATCGCCGGGAACGAGGTCACGAGCGGAGATCTCCTGAACTCTCCCTTCCCTGCGGACCCGTACCGACGGCACCGCCATGCGCTTGAGCGCGGCCATTGACTGCTCTGCCCTGAATTCCTGGACGTATCCGAAGAGGGCGTTGAGGATGACGATGACAAGAATTACGACCGCCTCCATCCAGTCGCCGAGCAGGGCTGAGATCAGGGCCGCGATCAGGAGAAGTATGGTCAGAACGCCACTCAGCTGTTCAGTGAGGATCTCCAGGCGCGTCCGGCCTTCTTCCCCGACCAGTTCGTTATATCCATATTGAGCGGCACGCCGCCGGGTTTCGGCACCGGAGAGGCCTCCGGCAGCGTCAGTGTTGAGCTCCTTCAGGACATCGGGAACTGAAAGCCTATACCAGTCTTTTCGCATCTCTGCATTATAGAGAGAGGATATTGCCAACGCAAAACTGTTCAGCAGCAGAGGTATGGCAATGGCGCGATCCCTGGTGCTATCCTTAGCCCTGCGCGACAAGTTCTGACATTTCCGGGCGCCGGCAAATACCGGCTCTTCCCGCGGAGGAGATCATGACGGGTAAAGAAATCATCGTTCCTACTTCATCAGGCGACGTCGAGGGCCTTTTCGAAGACTCGCAGTTTGTATTCAAAGGCGTACCGTATGCCGCGCCGCCGGTGGGAAACCTGCGCTGGCTTCCTCCTCAGCCGGTCAAGCCCTGGGAGGGAATCCGTCCGGCAAAGGAATTCGGTCCGATCGCGCCTCAGAATCGCACTTTGCTGGGGGAATCCCTTGCGTATCTTGCCGTCGACGAGCCTCACAGCGAGGACTGCCTTTATCTGAACATCTGGACTCCCGGAATCGACGATGCCCGCCGCCCGGTGATGGTCTGGATTCACGGCGGCGCGTTCATAATCGGCTCAGGATCGCAGAAGATGTTCCGAGGGAACACGCTGGTGAAGAACAGTGACGTCGTGCTTGTCACCATCAACTACCGGCTCGGTTGTCTGGGATTCATGAATCTGAATGAGCTCACTGGGGGGAAGATACCTGCCAGCGGATGCGAAGGGCTCCTCGACCAGATTGCAGCCATCGAGTGGGTGCGCCGAAACATCCGGAACTTTGGCGGAGACCCGGAAAATGTGACCGTCTTCGGCGAATCCGCCGGGGCAATGAGCATCGGCTGCCTTATGGGCATGCCTGCGGCAAGCGGCAAGTTCGAGAAGGCGATACTGGAGAGCGGTGCGGCCAACACGGTGGGTAGTCTGGAAGAGAGCGTCACTGCTTCGAAGAAATTCATAGAGATACTGAATCTCGAGCCCGGCGATATTGAAGGTCTGCGCTCCGCGGATGTGGGTCAGCTTCTGGCCGCCCAGGAGAACCTGGGATACATGATGCTTCTGAAAGACGGAAGAATTACCCCCTTTCAGCCGGTCGTCGACGGATCGGTCCTGCCCGAGATACCGCTTGAAGCGATCAGGAAAGGATCGGCAGCCGGAATCAGGACTCTCGCGGGAACGAATCTCGAGGAATTCAAGCTGTTCAACATGATGACGCCGAATTTCCAGAGAACGGACGAAGCCGGCCTCGTCAGAAAAGTCCAGGGATGGGTGCCGAGTCAGCATGTAGCCGGGGTGATCGAAGCATATCGCAAGGGGCGGCAGGAGCGAGGAGAGAGCGCCACGGCCGCCGAGATACTGACCTCCATCCAGACTGATCTCATGTTTCGCATTCCGGTACTGAACCTGGTTGATGCACAGACGAAGAACGGACAGCCGGCGTACAACTACATGTTTACGTGGAAGTCGCCGATTCTTCACGGCGTTCTCGGCTCGTGTCATGCGTTGGAAATAGGGTTCGTCTTCGGCAACTACGATGAGAGCTTCTGCGGCGCCGGCCCTGATGCGGCCGCCCTGTCCGGCGCGATGCAGGATGCCTGGGCGTCGTTCGCGAGGACGGGCAACCCGTCGTGCGCCTCGACAGGACCATGGAAACCGTACGGCACGGACAGAAACACCATGATTCTTGACAAGGAGTGCCGCAGTGGGGAGGCGCTCTACGAAAAAGAACGGAGTATCTGGGATACCTTCGATATGGTTTTTACCAAGCCTATATGACCGACCCGCAGATGCGTGCATTCACCGGCTCGCCGCCTATCGTTGTGGTACCATATTTCTTCATTCTTGAGCGCTGAAGCTTTTCTGGGGGGTTATGCCGGCATTTTTCGATTCTGTCACCTACACCTGGGTCGTTCTGCCAATCCTCATTTTCGTCGCCCGCATCCTTGATGTAAGTCTGGACACGGTGCGGATTATCTTCATCAACAAGAATCTCAGGTGGTATGCAGCACTTACCGGTTTTTTTGCGGTTCTCATCTGGCTCATGGTCATCCGCCAGGTTTTCCAGCATCTCGATAATCCGATCTGCTACATCGCCTATGCCGGGGGTTACGCGACGGGAAATTTCGTCGGCATCATCATCGAGAACCGCCTTTCGATCGGCAAGGTGATCATCCGGATCATTACCCGGCTGGAATCGGACGACCTTGTGACGCTCCTCCGGGCGTCAGGTTACGGGGTTACCGTGATAAATGCAGAAGGGGCCACCGGACCGGTAAAGCTGATATTCACCATTCTGGAGAGATGCGACATCGTCCGGGTAGTGGGGATGATCAGGGAACACAATCCCCTGGCTTTCTACTCGGTAGAGGACATCCGGACGGTGAGCGAAGCCGTCACACCATTCCGTCTCCCCTCTGGGCGTCGCTGGTCGCGTTTGCGCTCGAGGAGAATACCAAGTTCTCCCATTCCCTGAATTCTGAAGCCCGGATTTCGAGTTCTGTGCTAATTTAGGGTATGGCTGCCCGAGCGAAAAGGATAGTGGTTCACGGGAGGGTACAGGGTGTGGGATTCCGCTTTTTTGTTCAGAACACAGGACTCCGGCTCGGCCTTACAGGAAATGTCCGGAACTGCCCCGATTCGACCGTGGAAATCATCGTGGAAGGGAGCGAAAAGAAGATAGCGGAATTCATCAGGCAGGTGGAAAAAGGCCCTTCGTATGCTCGCGTTGAGCGCGTCGACATCGTTGATATTCCGGTAGAAGGCACATATGGTTCTTTCTTGATAGAAGGATGGTGAAATGGAAGCTCAGTGTGTTGAAGACCTCAAGGCTGCAATCCGTGAAATTTCTGACTGGCCCAAGAAGGGGATTCTTTTTTATGACGTGACGACACTGCTCAAGAAGAGCGACTGTTTTGAGCAGACGGTCGAAGCACTCACCTATCCGTTCCGAGGCATGGGGATAGATTTGGTACTGGGAATCGAGGCGCGCGGATTCATTTTTGCGCCCCCTGTCGCCTATGCCCTCAAGGCCGGTTTTGTTCCGGTGCGAAAGCCGGGAAAACTGCCGGCGGCAAAACTGCAGGTGGAGTATGAACTCGAATACGGCACCGATTCCCTCGAGATTCACCAGGACGCAATTGTACCCGGCCAGAGGATCCTGATCGTGGATGACCTGATTGCGACCGGCGGAACAGCCGGAGCGGTCGCGGGATTGGTCGAGAAGATGGGCGCAACCGTCGTGGGTCTAGATTTTGTGGTCGAGCTTACCTTCCTGAAAGGAAGAGACAAGCTGCAGAAGTACAACGTCCACAGCCTGCTGAAGTACTGAAGCTCGAATTGCACAGATTGCACGCTCTTCGTGCAGTCTGTGCGTTGCTAAGCCTTCCTCCCGTTTCAGATCTCCTGCCGTAAATTCCAGCCGGCAAAATGTGAACTATAATGCGGTACGCGCCGTCTGAAAAAATGTGCCGGCCGAGTCAAAGGACGCGCTATGACAAGATCAGGCCGTATTGGTTCCACCCTCGCAATTGCGTTGATTGGCATCCTTGCCGCAGCCGCAACCGATATCGATCAGTTCATGTCGAGGGTGATGCAGAACCGTCGAATCGATGCTGAGCGGCTCCGTGATTACGTCTTCAGTGAGAAAGAAGAACTCGATATCAAAGGTCCAAGGATTGCGGCCATCGAGAGCTTTCGGCGGGAATACGTCTGGTTTGTGCGCGATGGATACCTCGTCCGGAGCCCGGTGAAGATCAATGGGGTCAAAGTCTCAAAAGAGGAACAGGCTGCCGCGGAAGAAGAATGGTTCGAGAGGGAGAAGAAACGAACCCACGGGAACAGCCTCGACCGCGAAGCTTTTTTCGGATTTAAGTTTGAGCCAGGCAGGTATCTTTTTGCCGGCGAACAGGAGTTTGAGGGCAGAAAGGCAGTCGTGGTCGAGTACTATCCCGTTATGAGCGGAGACGAAGACCGCGGGAGAAAGAGGGACAAACGCGACGACGATCTCGATACGTTGTTTGAAAAAACCTTCCTTGTCACCATGCTCATCGACCCTGAAGAACACCAGATCCTCCGGATCACATTCGACAATGTCGGGCTGGATTTCATTCCTGCCAGGTGGCTCGTCAGGATCAACGATATTAAAGCGTCGATGGTGATGGACAAACCGGTTGAAGGCGTCTGGCTCCCGCGGGAAATATCGGCTTACGGCAGCGTCTCGACGGCAACGATGGATCTGTCGATTCAGTATTCGCGCAAATTCTTCGCCTACGCAAGATCAGACGTCAAGGTGAAGCTCAGGTTTGATACAGACCAGGTCGAGCCTGCCAAATGAGAGGCCATCGATATCCGGCACTGATGTTGATCTGTTTCATTCTCTTCCCTGCACTCCTGCACGCGGAGGAAAGAATCGTTGAAGTCCGTTTCATGGGCAATTTCACCATACCGGACGAGACGATGATGAGCATGGGCGGCATTGTGGTTGGCGCCTCCGCGTCTTCTGATGCCATGGAAGACATAAGACAGAGGCTTCTCGAGACGAGGCGGTTTGAACGGGTGGAGGTGACCAGGCGCTACCGTTCGATCGGCTCCGGCGAAGATGTAGTGCTGTTGATTACCGTAAGAGAGAAGCAGCCGGTCGCGCACAAATTCATGTTTCTCCCGATCCTCTCCGGCAGCGATGAATATGGCTTCAGCTACGGGATCAGGACTACAGCGAAAGACCTGTTGGGTTGGGGGGAACGGCTTTCAGTCCCGGCAACGTGGGGAGGGATCAGGCAGGCGGCGCTCGAGGGCGAATTCGGCCTGAATAATCCTGTGGCGCAGACCCTGACCACGCGCGTCGGCGTTTCACAAAAGGAGAACCCGTTTTACGACACCGGCGACTTCCGGAAAGAAATACGGGCCGCGGTGACCAGAAGGTTCGATCGTTTTGAAATCGGCGCGGAAACAGGATGGACCGATGTCGATTTCGGGTCTGAGCAGGACGATTTCGCGGTCTTTGGCGCGAACTTCGTTCTCGATACCCGCCAGGACATCAATCTGCCGCGTGACGCCGTTTATACCGGGATAGGATGGAAAAGGCTTTCCTTCCTGCGTGGAAGGGCCGGCATCAATGTCTACACACTGGATCTCAGGGGTTACAAAGGACTCTTCGGCCAGACTGTTTTGGCGGCACAAGTCTTCTACAGCACGGCTGATGCGCCTCTGCCGGCTTTCGAGCGTCCATTCCTGGGTGGCGCTAATACGCTGCGCGGCTGGAAACCGGGTTCTTTCATCGGAGATAGTATTGCGACGGCATCACTCGAACTGAGGATACCGCTCTCTCCGCTGCGAACTGCCTACCACACGGGCATCGATTTCTTCGTGGATACCGGAGCCGTTTATGATCACGGCCGCTCGCTGTGGGATGCGAGATTCAGGCAGGGTGTGGGGGCAGGAGGATACTTTCTGATCGCGGGATTCGGGATCAAAGTCGACGTCGCCTACAACATGCGTGATTCCTTCCGCGTGCACTTCAGCACGGGCTTCCGCTTCTGAAGCATTGCTTCGCCTCGATGCACTGTTCCAACGAGAGAGCCGGCTTGACAATTCGGGCCAAAGAGGCCAATATTCTTCACCTTATGCGCCTGTAGCTCAGGTGGATAGAGCAACGGTTTCCTAAACCGTGGGCCGCAGGTTCGAGTCCTGCCAGGCGCACCACCTACAGCCTCTCCGATTTTCGGAGTCCCGTTCTTGTCCCGCTGCTTTCACTTTCTGTGCCTTTTCTCCTGCAGGGAAACAATAGAACGTCCACAATCGCTCCATTCAGGGGCACAGTCCGGGCGGGTTCATGTCATCTCATCCTCGCCGCGCTGCATCGATGGCGGCGACGTCGATCTTCTTCATCTTCATCGTCATCATCGCCTCGAATGCGCGCCTGGCCTCGTCTCCACCAGTTGCAAGCGCATCAGTCAGCGTGCGGGGGATGATTTGCCAGGAGATGCCCCAGCGGTCCTTGCACCAACCGCACTCGCTTTCCATGCCACCGTTGCTGACGATCGCGCTCCAGTAACGGTCAGTCTCTTCCTGATTGTCCGTCGCGATCTGGAAGGAGAAAGCTTCGCTGTGCCTGAATGCCGGACCCCCGTTGAGACCGACACAGGGAATGCCCAGTACGGTGAACTCCACCATCAGTACATCGCCTTTCTTGCCGCTCGGGTAATCAGCGGGAGCCTCGTAAACAGCGGTTACTTCACTGTCCGGAAAGGTAGCGGCATAGAAGCGGGCCGCGTCATGTGCATCTCTGTCGAACCAGAGGCAGATTGTGTTCTTGGGCTTCATATTTTTTGCGCTCCGTGTAATTGATCAGGGCGAGTACCGGACCCTTTTCTTAATCATATCGCCATGCAGAGATCGACTTCGAGAGGCGAATTTGTGTACTATGGCAGGCCGATTTCAAGTATCTTCCCGGAACGGGGCCTGCATGGACGGTTCCAAGGGTTACCCTTGCTGCGCGGCTTGTCCTTGCGGCAAGGAGACAGCAATCGGAGTCGATTAGAGGACGAGTCACGCAGGGAAAACAACCCGGCGAAGGAAACCTATGAGTGCATTGAAGGGATTTCAGAAATCATATCTCAGAGGCATAGCGCACAACCGCAAACCAATCGTCCAGATTGGGAAAGAAGGGCTTGTGTCGGGAGTGATCCAGTCTGTCAATGACGGGCTTCTGCGCCATGAACTGATCAAAGTCAGATTCATCAGCTTCGAAGACAAAGAACATAAGGAAGGGCTTGCCGCAGAGCTTGCAGCCAAGACCGATTCCATGAGGATTGGGATGATCGGACATACGCTCATTCTTTACAAGCAGCACCCGGATCCGAAGAAGCGGAGAATTCATGTTCCCCTCAGTGCATGCGAAGAAGCATAGGGTTAATCCTCCTTCTCAAGAACATAGTATTCCGGCGGCAGATGGAAATAGATGGTCTCTGCCGACTTCCATTCGAAAAAGAGATATCTCTTGCCGCCCAGTTCTTTGATAAGGTACTTGCTTGCTGTGTGGTCTCCGCCTCTATGGAGCACTACTCCCCTGGTCCACGAGACCCATGATGCAGGGGCGCCCGCATGCCGCTTCCCCTCGGCATTGTCGATGAGCATTGCCATCTTTCCGGCTTCAAGGAACGTCATTTCTTCACAGGTACCGCTACCAGGGCAGTCAACCCGAGCACTGTGCAGAAAGCCACGAGGTAAAGCCTTCTGTTCGTCGGTTCCTCCTCGGCATCCTTCGGCAACTTCGTCCTTGCGTACACTCTCAGGGTTACGCTGAAGACTATGTTGTAAATGATCACCGGAACCAGGATTGCCGCCATTTTGGCAAATTCATTGAAAAGACCCCGAAACAGCACGAAAAGCAGACCACTCACGATCAGTGAAAACACGATAGTCCAGTTACCGACCATCTGAAATCTCTTTCGCGGAGAGGTTCTGCGACACACCGCAATGCTCAGAAGAATGGCGACAGCGAAGACCATTAAGGAAGTTGATGCCATGAGAACCATAAACCTGAGCGGGCTTGAGCTGAGGATTCCAATCAGCATCCCGCCGACAAAGGCAACGGACGCCAATACGATTATCTTTTCAAGGATCCTTGTCTTTATTCTCTTCACCAGTTGAAGTGGTACAGCGTCTGCCGGACTGTCCGCCTGGGAAGGGCTGGCGATTATGACGTCGTTTTTCAGCCCTGCCAGAGTCCAGCTGCAATCCTGGCACGTTTTGATGTGCTCCTGGATCAGATCATTGCTGGGATCGCTGGTTAACTGTTCGACGTACAGCGGAAGCAGATCCTTGATGATACGGCAGTTCATTATGGCACCTCACTGGAGTCATCTGACAAGAAAGCCCGCAATTGAAGTTTTGCGCGATAGAAGGTGGTTCTCGCCCAACCCTCGCTGCGACTGAAGAGTTCTCCCACTTCTTTGAAACTCAGCCCATTGAAAACGTGCAAACAGACTATTTCTTTGAAGGGATCATTCAACTTATTGAGTGCAGCCGTCAGGTGCGATTTCTGCTCCTATTTGATAATGGCCGCATCCAACAATTCGGGCGAGGCAACATTTTCGATTTCATCAAGAGAGGTCATCCATCTCCTGCGGGCCTTGGTTACGTGTTTGAGATACACGTTTCTTGCAATCTGATACAGCCAGG
>JAAYAM010000051.1 GCA_012719355.1 Acidobacteriota bacterium | reverse complement strand
GGACAGCAAGTACTACCAGAAACTGAATCCGTCGAAGTTTGCCGTATTCGGTCACAGTTGCGGCGGACTGCAAGCGCTGGAAGTATCACCCGATCCTCGGGTAACCACAACCCTTGTAATGGACAGCGGCGTTGTGACCCCGGGAGCCATGTCGAAGACACCAATGCCGGGAGGAGCGAAGCAAAAGCCGCCTATGGGAGGCGCGATGGCTGTCGGGAAGGATATCCTGCAGAAATTGCACGCACCCGTTATCTATATCAATGGCGGAGAAAAAGATATTGCATATGCGAACGGTATGGACGACTTCGCCAGGATAGATAAAGTCCCCGTCGCCATGGCCAACCTTGATGTCGGTCATGGCGGAACTTATAGCCAGACAAACGGAGGTGAGTTCGGGAGAGTTGCCGTGGCCTGGCTTCAATGGAGACTGAAGGGAGATGAAACCGCGGGAAAGATGTTTGTTGGACCTTCCTGCGGGCTCTGCAAAGACACAGATTGGAAATTTGAAAAGAAGAAGATCGATTAGTCGGCGGCAAAGGCTGCGATCGACGGTCTCATGAATCACGGCAATGGGATTGGACAGATTGATCTGTGTAGGCTCAACTGTGAGCCTTTATGCAACTTTTTGGGAGAATTGCGCAATGAAACGAATTAGAACATGTGTTCTGGCTTTGGCGATGATTATGGCCTGCGGGAGTTTCGTCTCCGCCCAAGCACAGTCAGCCTGCACGCGGGATGGCCTTAAGGCGATAATTGGACAGTATTTCAGCGCCCTCGAAGCGCGCAATCCAGCGAACCTTCCGCTCGCTGCCAACGTCAAGTTTACGGAAAATGGCGTCGAAATGCCCGTCGGAGAAGGTCTGTGGAAAACCGCAGGAAAAATCCTGCTCAAGCGCGACCTGATAGACACCTACAAGTGCGGCACGCATTCCCAGGTCGTGATCGAAGAGAAATACACGGCCCCCCAAACCAATGCGCCGGCCGCAAAATCACCTTTCGCGAGCCTTTCGGCGAAACCGCCCGCCGAAGGGACCATTCGTCCTATTCTCTACGGAGCCCGGCTCAAAGTCGAAAATCAAAAGATTACCGAGATTGAGACGTTCGTCGCCCGGGAAACTGAGTTCGCGTTCAATGCCGCAACCGTGCTGGAGACAAAAGACCAGGATTGGGAAAGCATCATCCCCGAAGAACAGCGAAGCAGTCGGCTTGCCATGATTGCCGCTGCGGATGATTACTTCGATATGTTCGTCGAAAAGCCCCGGGTGCGCACCCCGTTCGCCCAGGTTTGTGATCGCTGGGAGAACGGTTTCCAGACAACCAGGGGAGGAGGAATGATGGGGGGCGTGAAGATGACGGCGCATGACTGCTCTCCAAAGGGGCTGGTCATTACAAACCACGGCCCACGGCGTTTCCTGGTGGACGTGGAGGCAGGAACTGTTGTCGCCTATGTGCATTTCGCGGGCAGTTTGCCCGATTTCCACATGTTCCGTATGAGAGAGGGCAAAGTGGACCTGATTCAATCCGTCATTGGCGCAGGCGCCAAATCAATGGGCTGGCCGGACGAGCCAGTCTGCAAATAGACTATAGTTCAGACTCCGAGCCCCGAAGGAACTGTTTCTTCGGGGCTTTTTCGTCAGGCGGTCATGCCGCACAGCATGTCATGGAGGTGTGACGGAATCCTTGGACAACGCGCGAACAGGCTGGATAGTTTGCAGGCGACGTTTTCTCCGGCTCGACTGAGACTGTACAAACTGGATATCACGCAGAGGTTTACTATGAACACGATCCGCAGAATTGTGACGCAGGGGATGTGCGTGCTGGCGATTGTTGCGATTCAGATATATCCGGCCGCTGCTGTCAATACGTCAGAGGCTCACAGAAGCGTTGCGCCGTATTTTGTTCCGGCCGGAGCAGCTCCAAAGGCGCCGGACACGGATGGATTCATCCAACGCTGGCTCCTCCTTGAACCGATCAACAAACCTAATCGCACCAACACGATGTTTACAGGGACCTACGTCCGAAACGCCTTCAATACCGAGTACTTTCCCGGCCAGTTCAGCGTGGTTCCCAACGATGGAGACAAAGTGACTGTCGGAAACCAGGAACTGATGTGGCATGCTCTGGATTCCACCGGTTTCAATGTCAAACTCTTTCGCTTCGCTTATGGCCTGAACAAGCCGACGTATGGGGTCATTTTCTGGGCCGTCACGGTAATCGATTGCCCACGCGAGATGAAGAACGTCCGTCTGGCTGCCGGTTCGAATTCCGCATCCATCTGGTGGGTCAACGGCAAGGAGGCCGTCGATCTTTTCGACGACCGTCGCATGGTAATGGATGATGTGGTCTCGAAACGGCTCACGCTCAATAAGGGCCGCAATATCATTAGGGGAGCCGTCATAAACGGCCCCGGACTCAGCGATTTCTGCGTCAGGTTTATCGATGAGAATGGCGATCCGGTCAGAGACATCACCGTGAATCTTGGCAGCAGTGGAAGCAATGGTGATGATTCGGCGGTTCAGAGTGACTTCTGACTTTATCGAATAATCTTTGGAGCTTCTATGAAATCCAGAATCCTGGCGGCGGTAATCTTTCTGGCGACAATCATTCCTTCTTTATCTGCGCAGGCCCCGGCGCTGAACGGAGAACCGTATATTCACGATCCCTCGACGATAATGTTCAGTGACGGCAAGTATTTTACTTTCGGCACCGGCGGTGGCGGACTGATGTCCGAAGACGGCTGGACATGGCGCAGCGGGGCCGTCCGGCCCGGTGGAGGAGTGGCTCCCGACGTCATCAAAATCGGAGACCGTTACCTGGTGGCTTATGCCGTGGGTGGCGGCGGGATGTCCGGCGGGCATGCGAGCGAGGTCAAGACGATGTGGACGAAAGCGCTCGACCCCAAATCTCCCGAATTCGGATTCTACGATGAGAATGTCGTCGCATCGAGCGACGGCGTCGAAGACTGCGACGCCATCGATCCGGCGTTCTTGCTCGATCCCGTGACCGGCCGGTTATGGCTCAGCTATGGAACGTACTTCGGTTACATCCGCATGGTCGAGCTGGATCCCAGAACGGGAAAACGCGTCGCAGGCAACCAGCCGGTTGATGTCGCGACTGCTATGGAAGCCACCGCGATGATGTACCGCGACGGCTGGTATTACCTGCTGGGCACTCACGGCACCTGCTGCGACGGCGCCAATTCCACCTACAATATTCGCGTAGGCCGGTCCAGGAATGTGACCGGTCCTTACGTTGACAACATGGGCATCGAACTGCTCAGGGGCGGCGGTAAGCTGGTCGTGGCCGCCAGCGGCCGGTTTGTCGGGCCAGGACACTTCGGCCTGCTCGACCTTGGCGACGGTGTGCAGAAGTTTTCCTGCCATTATGAAGCCGATCTGGATCGCGGCGGCCGCAGCGTGCTGGATATCCGTCCGCTGCTCTGGAAGGATGGATGGCCGGTGGCGGGCGACAACTTCTATGGCGGCACATTTCAAATCCAATCCGAGCGTGGCGGATTAGCGCTCGAACTGGCAGTTGACTTCGTCCGGATGCCTGGTGGAATGCGCGGTTTCGGTCCACCGAAAGGACCCGTCACCCCGGTTCCTGCGCAGGAACTTTCAGAGGTGCAGGCAAACTGGCCTTCCGGCAACATAGATTTGCGGATCGGCGACTTCATGTCCCGTCCTCATCAGAAGTGGACGATTACGCCGGTTGCGAACGCCGGTGGATATCCTGGATCACCTTATTTCAAAATCGTGATCGAGGGAATCGATCGTGCCCTGGCTGCGACCGCGGACAATGACGTGGTCACGGTTCCCGCATTTACCGGCGATCCCGAACAGCTGTGGCGCATCGACCAGCTCATTGACGGCACATACCGCATCATGCCCAAATCGATGTCAGGCAAACAAGATCCGCTGGTATTGACAGCCGTCGGCCGCAGTACACCGGCACTGGCCAGGTTCGATCCCGGGAGTGACAAGGGGCGCTGGAACTTCAGAAAGCCTTAGACATGGCAATATCAGGAATGCAGCTGCGCGTGAACAAACCTGAGCGTGCGGTCCGACAGTGGCGCAATCGCAGACGGTTGCGATGCCACATCCGCTCCCATCCGGTTTGCCAGTTCCATGGTCGTGTGAATATCCCAGCCGAGGCTGATTCCGAACAGAATTCCTGCCGAGCACGCGTCCCCGGCTCCAACCGGATGCGGTATCGGTGTCGTTTCCGGCGGCGTGCTTCGATCAAACTCTCCCTCGCGGTTCAGAACAACAGTCCCTTCCGCACCGAGGGTGACCACGACTGTCTCAGCAGTATAGCGTTCGAGAAGCAACTCCATACCACGGCGTATGCCACTGAGAGTCTGATCACTGCGACCGACAATCCCCAAGAGACTCAGGATTTCAAACAATTCAGCTTGATTTGCCTTGATGATGGTCGCCATGCGGCAGCTGTAGTCGATGATCTCCGGGGTATATTCGAGCTCATGCGTCAAGGTGTTCTGCCTCAAATTGACATCGTAGAGGCGTATCGCCTGTTGGGCATTCGTGAGAAAGGCTCGTATAGTGTCTCGGGAAACAGGAGAACGCTGCGCCAGGCTTCCGAAGCACACGGCCCGGCACTGGCCTGCCAGGTCCTTGAGCAGGGGCCGGTTCCTTATATAGTCCCAGGCCGACCCGGCCGGTATCTGATATCCGGGTTCTCTGTTTCGCATGAAAACCGAAATCAGACCGGTCGGACGGCTGGAGTCTTTGCCGATATAGCGCGTCGACATTCTGCGCCGATGAAGAGCGTCCAGGATCCTGTAACCGCGCCGATCAGCATTGATGCAACTCACGACAGTCCCGACGCCTATGCCGAACAGAGTGGCTAGGCGATGTATATGGACGGCGAAGTTCAGAGGGGCCCCGCCCACGGTTTCCGTCCCGTCTTCATAGACGTCGCAGAGGACTTCTCCAATTCCCACGAAAGCTCTGGAATTCATTGTAAACCTCGGTCAAAAGCAATTGGCCCACAGATGATAACGATAATAAAGCACGTGTGACAAAATCTGTGACTGATATCTTGACAATGCGATGACGATTTCCATAGAGTACCGAGCACCCCGACCACATTGGGACCGAGGAAAGGATCCGCAGATGCAGGATGTGAGCAACTCACAACTCTCAAGAAACCATCAAGACGGAGGATTGCCCATTGAACCGTTCACATAAGCTGCGTTGGCAATTCGGAGCTTGCAGCCTGCTCTGGGTGGCCCTGGTGCAAATCGCGCTTGCCCAGCAGGGCGCGACGTTGGTGCTTCCTAATCACGCGCCTGCCGACTTTATCCAGGTCCGGCCGGACATCCCGAAAGGCAAGCTGGATACAATCACGTATAACTCCAAGAGCATCGGTGTAGATCGCAAAGCTGTCGTCTACACTCCTCCCAACTATAACCCTGAACAGAAATATCCGGTCCTCTACCTCATGCACGGCATCGGCGGCAATGAGACTCATTGGACGGCTCTCTGTGCTGCCGACAGAGTCCTCGACAATCTGATTGCCGAAAAGAAAGCGGTGCCTATGATCGTTGTGATGCCCAACGGCCGCGCCACCGCCGATCCCCCTTCGCGCAATATCATGTCGGATTTCAATTACTACGCCTTCTTTGAGAAGGACTTGCTGCAGGATTTGATGCCTTACATCGAGTCGCACTACTCGGTCAGAGCGGACCGGGATTATCGTGCAATTGCCGGCCTGTCCATGGGAGGCGGCCAGGGCCTGAATTTCGGTATTAACAACATCGACAAATTTGCCTGGGTCGGCGGTTTCTCCTCAGCACCCAATCTCCAGCAGCCCGATGTTCTGGTTCCCAAGATACAGCAAGCCAAAGACAAGTTGAGCCTGTTATGGATCGGGTGCGGCGACAAGGACAATCTGATCACGGGAAGCTGGAACCTGCATCAGGGACTGGTTAAGGCCGGGATCGACCACGTCTGGTATCTCGATACCGGAGGCCACGAAGTCCCGGTGTGGAACAACAATCTGTATCT
>JAAYAM010000340.1 GCA_012719355.1 Acidobacteriota bacterium | reverse complement strand
TGCACCCATGCTCAAGTTTGCCGGATGGGACGGCGTTGTCGTGCAGGGGAAAGCCGACAAACCTGTCTACATTAATATCATCGACGACAAAGTCACAATCGAGGACGCCACGAAGCTGTGGGGACTTGATACCTGGGAAACGCAGAAAGAGATTGTAAAGCGCCAGCTTGGTCAGAATACGTCGGATTGGCGGGCTCTTGGAAAAGAGTACACTCTTCGCAAGCCCGCGATTGTTACTACAAGTCAGGCTGGAGAGAAACTGAGCAGAATTGCATCGCTGCAACATGGCGGCGGAGCGGCTGCGGGCCTGGGTGGATTCGGGGGAGTCTTCGGATCCAAGAATCTCAAGGCGATAGCCGTTGTGGGAACGGGCAGCTTCAAGGTGGCCAATCCCAGGGCTCTGATGGAAACGAGAGATTGGTTGACCGAACCGGTGCCGGGCTTTGGTGCCCCAAAGGGCAAACCCGGTATGCCCCCCCAGCCCGCCAAGAATTCATGTATAGGATGCACCAGGGCCTGTCGTACCAGGGCGGATGCAACCACTCCCGGCCGTGATTCCGACGGATGCATGGAAACAACATGGTATACCCTGCATCCCCCATCGCCCAGGACAAAGCCTGCCGACGCGGCAAACGCCACGGATCTTCCGCAGAAATACGGGCTGAATTCCTTTGACACCTGCTTCGGCGGAGTTATGTGGTTCGATGCTCCCACAGAAGAGCTGAAACCCGCAACGCCTGAGGCCCCTGGCGCCGGGTGGTATATCAAGCGCCTGTATGATGCCGGAATTATCGGTCCCGGGAAGAAGGTGGACACGGCGCCTCTTCCGATGGACAAGTATGAAACCTATGAGTTCGGCGAGATATTCGCCAAAACCATAGCCAACCGGGAAGGCATCGGCGATCTCCTGGCGGAGGGCGTGGTTCGTTTTGCCGAGAAAATCGGCAGAATTGATGATCTGAACACCATCCTGCGCTGCCCGTCATGGGGCTACACCGATCATTGGGCTATGCCCGAGGTATCCTGGGCATACGGCGATCTGATTGACTCGAGAGACGTCTGCAACCACGATCTCCAGATGCCGTTGATGGGGGCCGGAAGAGGGGACGCCGGAGCCTGGGCTCAACAGATCGTAAAAGCCATGGTTCCCTACAACGATGATCCTTTCATGCTGGATTACAGCTGGAAAGGCGAGCAGGCCTACAAGACCGGCATCTACTCGGAGCACAAAGCCAAACTCGTTGCATGGCGTATGCACTATCAGACGTTCTACAAGGAATCGTGCCTTTTCTGCGACTGGGGTTATGCAAGTTACCAGAACCGAAACGGCAAGGGCACTCCCGACGCGGAGCCTCGGATACACAACGCGGTTACCGGGAAAAACCTGAGCTTTGCGGATGGCATAGAAATCGGCCGCAAAGCCTGGACCCTCAGAAGAGCCATCGTGGCCATGCAGGGACGAAACAGACAGAACGAGAAATTCGCCGGATACATGTATAGACCCGGCGCCTCGGCCTCAGGCTTCACCAACAATCTGCCGGTTTATGACGGCACGAGTTGGAAATGGCAGAACTGTGTAGACCTGTACTTCGATGATAAAGGGGTCGAGACGTGGAAGGGCCATTACTATAAGCTCGAGGGATGGGATCCGGAGACAGGGTATCCGAAACGGGCCTCTCTGGAATCGCTGGGTCTGAAACGCGTGGCCGATATCCTGCAGAAGAACGGGAAACTCGGAGCCGCATAGTCCGCCTTTGCCTTGGCGCCCCCGTGTTCACCCACACGGGGCGCGCCGGGGGAAGGCTATCCGTCTCGTCCAGTATCGGACCCCAAAGCATTGGCTATTGGTTATTTGATCGAGAACGGAGAGCCCCCGGTTTTCCTCCAGTCACAGGGTATTCAGTGTAGCGTTCTTGCTCTGTGGAATCTGTGAAATCCGTGGCCGCGAAATCTGTGGCAAGAGACAGGATCACCAGGCTTCGGGGAATGCCATTCTCGCGTAGATATCCTCAAGACGGTCCTTCCTGCCCTTCTCCATTTCTGCCAGTTCGAGAAATGCATGCCTGTCTTCCGGATCCAATGTAGCCTCGGATAATTGCGTGTACATCTGGATGGTATCGAGCTTTTTCCGAATGGCGAGCAGGATCCCATCGACCGGTCTGAGGTTCGTCGAAAGCGCCGGCAACTCAGGATTCTCTGCCACCCGATAGTCATGAGACTCCTGTAAATGCAGGCCTCTGGATCCCTCGAACAGGATGTGCTGCAGGAAATCCTGTTGATTCAGTTCCTCGTCTGCGAGGGCGGCAAATATGCCCTTTAACGTCGCATCCGCAACTTTCTCCGCAACCGCAGAGTAAAACGCAAAGTCCTCTATTGCTCCATCTATGGCTCGGGAAATCGTCTGCCTGAAATCCTCTGGCTTCACCTAACCCACTCCTTTTTAGATCCGGCTTCGCTGATGCTTGTGTCGGGCGGAAGCCTCTGGAAACCGTATCGTTGCCATACCGGTCAAGGCTTTGGATAGGATTTCAACAGACTCTCTGGCATGCCGCCCTCGCTAAGGATGACGCGCTTGCTGATGAGCCAGCGCCCATTCTGTTTGACCAGCTCAGTTCGTTCAGTCCCATACTCGGTGACTTTGGGCGGTGACGTCAGCAGATCGGAGGCAATGCTGTGCCAGAGCAGCGTTGCTACGGCCTTATCGCCCTGCAGATCAATCTTCAAGTTGGTGTACATCATCTCAGATATTCCCGGCGGAACGGTGCTTGCACCTTTGGGCGCGGTTCCCTCGCCGCTTGCGCCGGCCTGGGCGTACATGGCTTTAATCTCGTCATAGCCAGTAGCAACCAACCCGTTGACCTCGAGTCTGCCATCGGCCGTAAAGTAGGACATGAAATTGTGCTGACCGCTCGGACCGAACTGGGAATAGTAATCATTGAAAAGGTCTTCGATAGCTGCGCGATCTACAAGCTCTGCCAGTTCAGGCGGCGTCGCCGGCGTCCTGGAGCAGGCGGTCATGAAGACCAGTGAAGTCAGAATGGCCAGTACAAACACTGATTTGCTGCCGTGATTGCGAACATTGAATTCAGCCATCATGGATTCTCCTTAACAGATGCCATCCTGCGTTTAGTCAAACGGACTTGCCCTGCAGTAATGTCTTTGAACTGAGGGCGATATTCTACCGTAAGCCGATCTGCAACGCAGCAGCAAAGTGTTTGTAGGTCCGCCTTCGAATGCTGGGAATGATTCGTCAGCTCAGCTGGTACGTAAATGTGACAAGTGATGGTAAACATCCGTAGAAGGATGCTGAGACCGAGGCAACTCAAGATCGGTGATGCCGGCCGTGTCCCAATCTTTCCCACCATGCACGCAGGTCGCGGAGAGCCGCATCAAAAACCGGTTTCTGCAGTGAGGTCCGGCGAAAGAATGCCGCGGCATCACCGATTGTCGTTTCCATCATTCCAGGTAACGAGACGAACTCGTGGATCAAGTTCGAATAGAGCCGGAGATCCGCGATCCCGCCCTTTTCCCGGATCGCGCGGTAGATCTCGACAGAAAGCTCCGGCGGCGTGATTGTGTCATCATCGCCGCAAAACAGGATCGTGGGTGGATAACGGCCGGCGTGGGTAATGGGGCTGATTGCTGCCAGCATTTCAGAATCGAAGACCCCCATTTGGGCTCCCAGCTGCGCTTCGATGCGAGCGGGCGGAAAAAACGCTGCCACTGCCGCAACGGCTTCGGACTGATCCCGATATTGCTCATCCGCGCCTCCCGGCCCGAAAACACCGGCCGAGGCGATGAGCGCCAGGTGCGCGCCCGCCGAATAGCCGGTTAGAAAGATGTGGGCGGGAGAGATCCCAAGTGACTTTGCCTTTGCTCGTGCGGCTCGGATCGCGGTTCGGGCGTCGGTGAGCGGTGCGGGCCAGGGCGCCTCTCCGAGGAGCCTGTACTCCGGGGCGATTGCAACGAAGCCCAATCTGGCGAAGGCGGTGCAAGCCGCCGTCATTTTGCTGCGGTCTCCCACACGCCATCTGCCGCCGTAATAGAGCAGCACAGCGGGAGCATTTCCACCGCTGACGTCGGTACGGAATACGTTCCAGCGCAACGGGCGCGGATCGTTCGCATAGATTGCATCGCGTTCAACCACGACCTCGAGATTGTCAGCCATCGCAGCCATTCTCCACATTCGTTCAAACCTTCACAACGCCACGTTATGTTGGCACAGAAAACGCGAGGATCAAGAAGGTATTTACGCAAGTCTGATACTGCCTG
>JAAYAM010000339.1 GCA_012719355.1 Acidobacteriota bacterium | reverse complement strand
GAGGCGGTTGGCGCTCTGGCTGCCGGTGTAGCGCACGATTTCAACAATCTTCTCACTACCATCAGGGGGTATGCCGAACTTCTGATAGAGGATCTTGCTCCCGATGATCCGATGCGCTCCGACATCGAGCGCATCCGGCAGGCGGGAGAACAGGCCACCTCTTTAACGTCGCAGCTGCTCGCGTTCAGCCGAAAACAGATTCCGAGTCCCGAGGTGCTGGATTTGAACGTGGCAATCGACGACATCAGTTCGGTCCTGCGAAGGGTGATAGGCGAAGACATCGAGCTCTACACAGCAACTCAAGGAAGCCCGGCATTCATTTACGCCGACGCCACGCAGATTCAGCAGATCATCATGAACCTCGCGGTGAATGCAAGGGCCGCGATGCCGGACGGAGGCAAACTGACGATCGAGACCACACTCGTCGAACTGGATGAGCATGACATCGTCAGATCCTCCAGGGAAAAACCCGGGTCGTACGTCAAGATGACCGTCACAGACAACCGCACAGAGACGAACGACGAAGAAATCCGCGCCGGACTTTTTGATTCCGCATCCACTGCAAAGCAGTCGCAGGAGACCGGCCTCGGCATCCCGGTAGTCAGGGGAATCGCAAAGCAGAATGGCGGCTTCATCCGTGCCGACAGCAGGCCGGGCGAAGGATCAACGTTTGAGATATATCTCCCGCGTGCAAAAAGACGGGCATCCACGGACCGGTCAGATACCGCGCTGCAAGGATCCGGTACGGTGCTCGTCGTCGAGGATGAACCGCTTGTTCGCGAACTTACCTGCCGAATTCTGCGTGAAAGCGGGTACACGGTCCTGGAGGCCGCTGACGGGATCGAGGCATACAACAGGGCCGTCGAACACAGGGGGGAAATCGAGCTGGTCCTTACAGATGTTGTCATGCCGCGAATGGGCGGGGTCAGACTGGTTTCGAAACTGCAAACCGCACGCCCCGGAATCAAAGCTCTTTTCGTGTCGGGTTATGCCGATAGAGCTGTTATGTACCGGGGACTCCCTGATTCCAGGGTTGCCGTCCTGCAGAAGCCGTACGCGGCTGAGCGCCTGCTGCGCATGGTGAAAGCGGCTATTGCCGGGTGAAGGCGCGCGTAACACGCCGCTACCGGGACGACCGGCGAAATCAAATGGCTTTTCTGCAATAACTATAAATGTATAATGTGCGAACAATGTTATTTCGGAAGCCGCCAGGACCCAACCAGGACTCTGCATCGCTTGATCCTGTCGAGCTGTTTCATCTTTGTGCAGAAGACAGGGAGGACCACGATCTCTGGTCGGAATTCCTCCGGCGGTACTCCGAAAAGCTGAAACAGTACATTTCCAATACCTTGCGCCAGTTTACAGCTTGCCAGATCACTTCCCCTCAGATCAGTCAGGAAGATCTTTTTCAAAATGTGATTTTGCGGCTGGTGGAAAATGATTGTGCCGCAATGAGAAGGTTTTCCGCCGCGACCGAAAAGGAGTTGCTGGCTTATCTGGCGGTAATCTGCCGTTCGACCGTGCTCGATACAGTGAAGCACAGCAGCGCGCTCAAACGCAGGCCCGCATCCTTTATCGATAGCGAATCATTGACAACCCGCATCATGGCTTCACAGGGGCTGCTGGAGCACCCAGGCTTCGAACGTGAGATCCTGGGACGGGAGCTCATGTCCGTTACACGAAACACGATAAAGTCCATTTCGCTGTCAAACCGCGATCGGCTGGTTTTCGAAATGCACTTCTTCGACGGGCTCTCATACGGGCAGATCGCTCAATGCGAAGGAATAAACCTGTCGAAGGCAGGAGTGGAGAAGGCACTCAAAAGGATTGTAGACCGGGTTCAAAACCTGGTTTCACCAGGAAAGTCACAGGGAACACTTCAATGACAAACGAAAACAGAGTCGTGGAATTTCCGGGACGGAAGTGCCTTACCGACGATGATCTGTACAGCTATGTTTG
>JAAYAM010000050.1 GCA_012719355.1 Acidobacteriota bacterium | reverse complement strand
GTACTGCGCATTCTGCAGAGCCGTCTTCAGGGCCGCTGCTTCTTCTTCGGCTGCTTTCGATTTCTGTTCAAGCTCATTTTGAATGGCATCGCGTCGCGCGATCTCTTCATTGAGCGAGCGTAACTGATCCTCTGCAATGCGGCACTTTTCTTCGAGCTCTTTCTGGATGAGCTGGTGTCCTGCCAGTTCGGCATTCAACGCATCGACAGCCTGTGAGGAGCTATACTGCGCATTCTGCAGAGCCGTCTTCAGGGCCGCTGCTTCTTCTTCGGCTGCTCTGCATTTCTGTTGGAGTTCCTCCGCCCGCAGACTCCAACTGGCCTGTTCGGCTCTGAGTGATTCTGCGAGTTCTTCACTTGTGGCGCGCTGTTCCTCCAGTTGCCGCTGCGCCTCTTCCCATTTTCCGTGCTCCTCGAGTGCGGCCTCGTATCTCGACGTGATTTCCTCGACAGCATTTTTCAGCTGAGTCTGCTGAGCCTCGGCTGCGGTGCGAAGCGATTCGGCTTCCTTCAGCTTCGCCTCCTGCTTTTCGAACGCCGTCTGAAGAGCCGCGATTTTCTCTTCGTATTCCCGCAGGAGCCCGGGAGTCTCCGGTTCTTTCGGCGCAACGTCGAGGACAACAAGTGCCGCTATCGTCCCTTTGTTGTCTCTGTGCAACGGGACTCCACGGAAATCCAGCGCGGGAGTGCCTGCTTCCGAAGCGGCGGATGCAAGCCGGAAGGCGGACTCAGTGCCGCCGCAGACGTCTGCAAGAAAAGCGCTAATCCGTGTCCGCTCCTCATCCGGAAAGAAATCAGTTAAGGCTTTTCCGACTATTTGATCGAGGCGCGTCCTTTGAATGAGCTTGAGGCCCGCATCATTGACGGCCATGACTGTGCCGTCCGGTGAAACGACGGCGACGCCCACAGGCATGCTTTCGACAATGTGCCGCAGGCGCTCCTCACGTGATTTCAGCGCGGTCTTTTCCCTGATCAGCTCCCTGCGTCCGAGTTCTTTCTGAATGGAAAGGAGCAGCCGGATGAAGTAGTTGCCGGTCTTGGTGATGCAATCGGAAGCCCCCGCTCGCATGGCGTGTACACCGAGTTCATCGTTTCCCGGATCGGCCAGGAGGATGATAGGTATTTCGGATGCTCTCATCCTTGCATCCTTGATCGCCTTGAGCGTATTTGTCCCTGTCGTAGAGACGTCAAATACAATGAGATCGGGAGCCGGCTTTCCGGGCTCCTGCAACTGCAGCAGACCGTCCGTGCCGAACGTGGCCTCCTCGAGACGCAGTTGCGGCACGCCTGAAAGGAAACGGCGGGCTTGTTCGAAATCGCCTGCATACAGCAGCGTCAATGGGCGCATTCTAGCCCCGTTCCCACCATTGTGATGTCTCTTCGCCTGCTGAAAAGCTTCGGGGAGAGAAGCTACAAATCCTGCCCGTTTTAAGACGACTGCATCTATGCCCGCTTTGATCAGGTCCTGATGCGGCGTCGGGTCCGACTCACGCATCAGCGCGACAACGCCCGTCGACCTGTTTGCTTTTCTGATTGAAGCAGCGATCGTGATCTTGTCGGGATGTGATACGGATGTATCGAGCAGGACGATATCGACGAGGTCTGGACCGGCGAGCTTGCTTGCCGCCGTCGGAATCCCCGGAGAAATGTCGAGACGGAAAGAGGGGATATACTTCTCCAGTTCGCTCTTGATGAGATCCGCTTCTCTCAGATCATCTGTGACGAATAGTACGTTCATACCGGCCGGGTAGCTGAATAGCAGCCTCGATTATACAGCTCTTTTCGGATCTCCGTATCGCTGATCACCAGTCGTTAAGCTTGACGTTCTCCCGGATCGACGAGTCGCTGATATCCCGTGCAATTACAGTGAGAATCGCCGAGTTCTCGTCGAATTCGCCATAAGCCAGCCGGGTGAAAGGATTGTCGCCCTCGTCTACGGACTCATCGAATGAAGGAGTCTCCTCCGGTGGCTCCGACTGAGGTTGTACCGGGCCGGACAGCTGATTCAGCTGATTAAACGGCTGTTCGAATGCTATTGCCGACTTATAGCGTGGAATCCCTTTCAGAGAGGCGATCGACGAGCGCAGGACGGATCCTTCCAGCCTGATTATCCCGTCGCTCGTTACCAGTTTCAGATGGATTCTCATCTGCGGACGCAGCCGCACCTCAGTCTCGACGAGCATTCCTCCCTGCGAAATGTCGATGGCATCGATTTCTGTTCCCTGTCCGAGAGCGACGCTCTTCAGAGAAGGAATTGACGAAGGTTTCAAACGAGGCCACTTCCTACGTTCCGTCTCCGGGGCTTGTTTCTTCTTGTTTTTCATTGTGCTCTGTCTTCTTATCTTTTTGTTTTTCAGTCAAAAAGCGGACTGAAGTGGCATTCCTAATGATCGGCCGGTACCATTTGAAAGTTTAGGTCGAACTGCCACGCCCCCTCAGCGGCCGCCATCCCCGAATATCGCCGGCCATAGCCTGTCGACGCGTGCGATTGTCTCCGGCAGCGGTTCGAGTGCCGGAGGATACCATGGCTTCATCCTGCAGTCGAACGCAACGGGAGATGACAGTTGAACGTGAAAGCGCTCGAGCCGTGTTTCCCTGGCATGAATGTCCGCCGCAGGTTCGAATCGGGTAAAGACCGTCCACAGGAACGATTCATCGCTCTCCGTGGATTCATGCGCGCTGTCGACCAGAAACACCATTCTGAAGGGCTGCACAGCCTCTTCTTCGAGTAATCGAGCGATGACACCGTCATTTTCGCGCCAGGCGGGCCCTTCCACGACGAGGACTCCCGGCGAGAACAGTTTCTGGGTTCGGAAGATTGGATCCTTAAGCTCGGCTCTAAGCTCCGCCTGCAGTGTGAAACGCCTGTCTCCGAGGCCCATCAGGACTGCCTTGCTTCCTTCGTTAATCGTGTTGCTCGTATAGTCCAGGGTATCCTGTGACACCGGTGAGAAAACAAAGAGGTCGGAAGAAAAATCCGCCCTCTCAAGTATGTGGGTCAACAGGGGCCGGAAATCCCTGAGAGGCAGACGGGCATCGGTAACGAGCAGGAACTTGGTCAATGAGAGCTGTCCTTCTCCCAGGATCCTCATGGCGGCCATGAAAGCTTCTTTGCGGTAGCGTTCTTTTACGACGGCGCTCGCCAGAGTGTGGACCCCCGCGTCATCGTAGGCCCATACTCTCTCGACACCGTTCATCACCAGCGGGTACAACGGAGAGAACAAGTCCTGGAGGTATTCTCCGATGTAATGGTCTTCCTGCCTTGGACGCCCGACCACTGTCGCCGGGAATATGGCGTCCTTCCGATGATATACACGGGCCGCCTCAAAGACGGGGTAGGGATGCGCGAGTGAGTAATAGCCGTAGTGATCCCCGAAAGGACCCTCGGTGCGCCGAATTTCACAGGGAATCTGTCCGATGAGAGCGAACTCGGCTTCTGCAACAACCGGAAGCCGACTGATTCGCTCATCTCTTATGATTTCCAGTTTCTGCCCCTGCAGCAGTGACGCCAGAACCGCTTCCGGGACGTTTTCGGGCAGGGGTGCGATCGCCGACATGATCAGTGCGGGCGGGCCTCCCAGAAAGATATTCGCCGGCAGCGGTTTCAGCATCTTTTCCGCCTCGTGGTAATGGAATCCGAGGCCTCTATGAATCTGAAAGTGCATGCCGGCGACACGGTCATCGAAGATCTGATTCCGGTACATGCCGAGATTTGGTTTGCCTGTCAGGGGATGCTCGGTATAAACCAGGGGCAGGGTCAGAAATGCTCCTCCGTCCATCGGCCAGCTTCTTATCTGCGGGAGGTCCTTGAGCCGCGGAGGATTCATAACGCATTCGATTACCGGTCCGGACCGGAGTCTTCGGGTTCCCAGTCTCAGAGCCGTCTTTGCGATATCCCGGAATTCCCATAGCTTTGAAACGGATGGCGCAGCCAGGATTTCAACCGCCTCGGCCACTCTTCTGAAGAAGCGTTCGGGATCCTCTCCGAAGGCGAGTTCAATGCGTCTTCGCGTACCGAAAAGATTGGTTGCGACCGGGAATTTCGATCCAGTGACATTCGTGAACAGAAGTGCCGGTCCCTCATGTGCCACAACCCTTCTCTGGATTTCAGCGAGTTCCAGATCCGGGTCGACAGGCACTTCAATGACGTGAAGTTCTGATTCGCGCCTGAGTGTCTCGAGAAAACTTCGAATATTCCTATGCCGCATACCTCTTCCTGCCGGGAGCGCCCAGTATACCGATAACCCGGAGTTTTCCGTGCGGTTTTTTCAGGAAGAGAGAACGGCAAGACGGGGTGAGACGGCGGCGCGGCCCACCCCTGATGGCTGGCATTTCACTGCGGTGAAGGCGTCTTCTTCGACCGGTTCGGCGAGATAGACTGGAAATCTCCCCGGAGGGCCTTCAAAGCAAACTTCTCGCGGTCGAGCTCTTGTCTTGTGCGAAACCCGAGCCGGCGAAGGACAAAGACGGGCGGGCACCACCCCGTGAGAGAATGTTGCAGCAGGAATCCCAGTGCGCCGCCGGTCAGCAGCAGGAATCTCTTGTCAACTTTGAGCGACAGCAGGAGGCCTGAGAGACCGAGGATTGATGCATTCACTTCGAGCACGCGTTCGATGTCCCATTTGCGGTCCAGTTCCTCGATGCGGCGGGAAAGGAGATGCTCAGGCTGCAGCGCGAAATGCCGGATGCTCTCCTCGATCTTCCTCTTCTTCTTCTCGATGCGGTTTAGGACACGGGGCGGCGTCTGAGTCTTGACAATGTCCGATTCGCGAGGCTGGCGGTTCATACGATCGCCCGGATCTTTCCTATACCGTGGCCGATCTGCCGGATCGGGCCCCGTCTGTGCCTCTTGATGCCTAACATCTGATTGACGGGACTGTACTTCGTTATCCCTGTGAACAATTCGGCTGCGCCGATGCTGATTGCTGCGATTTTTCCCGGCTTGCCGAGCGGTGCGAACAGGCCGAGCCCAAGCGCGACAAGGCCGCCGGCAAGACGTATATTCCTCTCCCTATTCCCCACGTTGCGGTGCATTGTTTGCTCCTTTCCAGACATGACACAACTTGCGGCATGTCCCGGCCAGGTGTCGGCCGGGAAGTCCAAGCTTTTATTGGGACCACCAAGGGGGGGATTACTCAAATAGTACACATCCGCGCGAGATCGTGCAAATTTTGTATCTGAATCGGAGTTGGCAACCGCCAGGAATTCACCTATCATGAAGCATAGAATCCCCCCTCGCCCGGCGCATCCGTTCGCCGGCAATTCGGTCCTGCTTCCGGTAGTGGGACAGAGCAGGAAGCGCAGATGAAGATGACCGAAAATCCTCTCAAACTCAAAAGACTGCACCATGTCGAGTTTCTCGTCGGAAACGCAAAACAGGCTGCCTTCTTCTACCATAAGGCATTCGGTTTTCGCGTCGAAGCATATGCCGGGCTCGAGACCGGACGTCGCGATCTTTCCTCATATGTTTTGAAGCAGGGGAATGCGACGTTTGTTGTCTCGACGCCGCTGTCTTCCTCGGGAGACATGAGCGAGCACATCCGAAGGCATGGAGACGGCGCGCGCGATATAGCTTTCGAGGTCGAGGATGTCGACCGGGCGTTTGCTTATGCGGTATCCCAAGGTGCGCAGGAGGCGGTGCGTCCGCGGACGTTGTCTGATGCCATGGGAACGATCCGGCATGCGGCGATCCGGAGCTACGGCGATACCATCCACTCGTTGATCTCCCGGGAGTCGTATAACGGCCCCTTTCTCCCGGGATATGAAGTGGCGGTCCGGGAAAGCACAGGCGCCTGCATCGTATCCGTCGACCACATCGTCGGCAACGTGGAACTGGGAAAGATGAATTACTGGGCGGAATGGTACAGCCGGGTCCTCGGGTTCCACCGTTATCTGACTTTTGATGATAGGGACATTTCCACCGAATACAGCGCCCTGATGAGCATCGTGATGTCGAATGAAGCGGCTGCGCTGAAGATGCCGATCAATGAGCCCGCCCCTGGACGAAAGAAGAGCCAGATCCAGGAGTATCTCGACTTCTACCAGGGACCTGGCGTTCAGCACATTGCGCTTCTGACCGAAGATATCATCGGGACTGTCGAAGTTTTGAGAACAAATGGCGTCTCATTCCTCAAGGTGCCGGACAGCTATTACGAAATTCTGCCGCAAAGGGTCGGGGCAATCAAAGAGGATCTGAAGGAGATCAGGCGGCTCGGGATCCTGGTCGACCGCGATCAGGAAGGATATCTGCTGCAGATCTTTACGGAACCGGTGGAAGACCGCCCAACGCTCTTTTACGAAATCATCCAGCGTGCGGGGAGCAGAGGGTTCGGGAAAGGAAACTTCAGGGCTCTTTTCGAGGCGATCGAGCGCGAACAGGCGCGGCGGGGTAACCTGTAGCGCTTTTCCGAATCGAGGTAGACATGCCTATTTATCACAAAGCAGGGCGAATCCCCCCGAAACGACATAGCGTTTTTCGAAACACGGCAGGCTCTCTTTTTTATGAAGAACTTGTCGGGAGCGAGGGCTTCTCCGGGCTGTCTTCTCTGCTTTATCACCTCAGGAGACCCACGTCTGTTTTGCACGTCAGGCAGCGTATGGAACTGACATGGGCGGCGGACGCTGATTCTACCCTGAGGCTGCGACACTTCCGCACCCGGGAACTGCACGGTGCGAGCCCGGTAGTCAACCGTACACCATTGCTCTTCAACGCGGACGTGGCGGTTTCGTTTGTCCGTCCGGAGCGTGCCGACGAGTTCTTCTATCGCAATGCACAGGGGGATGAACTGGTATTTGTCTCCGAAGGGAGCGGGGTGCTGGAGTCGCAGATGGGAGAACTTCCGTTCCGGAAGGGCGACTACGTAGTAATCCCCCGAGGGATTCTCCACCGCTATCGCTTCGATCCGGGCTCAGTCGACTTTTTGATCATTGAAAGCGCAGGGCCGGTGAGGACTCCTTTGCGGTACAGGAACGACCATGGGCAGTTGCTCGAAGTCAGCCCGTTCTGCGAGCGAGACATCAGAAGGCCTGAGGATTTGACTGTGTACGAGGAGCAGGACGAATTCCCGGTTGTCATAAAATCCCGTAACCAGCTCACGGAAATCATCCTGGATCATCATCCGTTCGATGTCGTAGGGTGGGATGGCTACTACTATCCATGGGCACTCAACATCGAGGATTTCGAACCACGGGTCGGCCGCTTCCATCTTCCTCCCCCGGTTCACCAGACATTCGAAGGGGAAGGTTACGTGATCTGCTCCTTCTGCCCGCGCCCGTACGATTTCGATCCTGCGGCTATACCCGCTCCTTATAACCACTCCAATGTCATGTCGGACGAGGTCATCTATTACGCTAATGCTGAATTCATGAGCCGTAAAGGAATCGAGTACGGTTCGATTACGTTTCACCCGTGCGGAATGCCGCATGGACCGCAGCCGGGCCGCATGGAGGATTCCATTGGCAAGGAGTCCACCAATGAGCTGGCAGTCATGCTCGACACATTCCGTCCTCTAAGGGTCAGCAGACAGGCGCTCGAGATCGAGGACAAAAAGTATTATCTATCCTGGAAGGAAGGAAGCGCCGAGTGATCCTGACGGACTCGATTATAGATTACGCCGGCCTGTTTCCTCCCGCGGGCTTGACTATGGATAAGGCGGTCGGCAATTACGCGGAATACCGCGCGGGAGAATGGTGCCGGCTTCTGGGCCGTTTCATCGTTCCCGCGTCGAGGCTCGCCGAGATGGAGGCGGCGCTGAACAAATCGCGGCGCAAGGTAAGAGAAACACTCCCCTGGCGTATAAGCGCACTGGTGGGGGATGACCCGGAATCGGATCTGAGAAGCATCAGAGATTTTAACAACCGGAACGATCCCTTTTTCACGATAGATACACTCGAGCTGAACGTGCCGGAACTTGAAGAACTGAGCCGGGTGCAGCAACTTTGCGGCGGAATGCCGACTTACTGGGAACTTGCGGTAGATGAGAGGCTCGAGGCGTTCCTCTCCGGCCTGGCTAAAGGCGGAGGGCGCGCCAAGATAAGGACTGGTGGAGTAAGAGAAGGTATGACGCCTGCCGCCGACCGGTTGGCGCGGTTTATTCTCGAATGTGCGAAGAAATCGCTGTCTTTCAAGGCCACGGCCGGTCTGCATCACGCACTCCATTCCGGAACGATGCACGGTTTCCTGAATGTGGCTGCAGCCGCAGCCTTCGCTCTCGAGGGCGCTGATGCGGCGACTCTCAAAGCGATAATCGAGGAAGAGAAGCACGACGCCTTCTCTTTTGAGAGCGGAGAAATCACCTGGAGAGGGAAGCGTATAACCGGGGATCGACTCCGCCGGACGCGGCTCTTTTTTGTCTCTTTTGGATCATGTTCTTTCGAGGAGCCGGTGGCTGAATTACGCGCACTCGGGCTGTTATGAAGTATTCGGTGAACGAAACTCATGATCCGTCTCTTGAATGCCGGGTGAAATCCGCGCACGATCCCCGGACTGACTTCCCGATCCAGAATCTTCCACTGGGAGTTTTCATACGCCTTAACTGCAAAAGCCGTCCGGCTATCGGGGTCGCAATTGGTGACCGGATACTTGATCTGAAACAATCCAGGGAAAAAGGGCTGCTTGCAGGTTTGGACGAAAGGCTGCTCGAGGGTGTCGGGAGCGAATCGTTGAACGATCTGATGGCTCTCGGGCCGGAACACTGGTCGGCGCTTCGCAGGCGTATCAGCCTTCTGCTGCGCGCCGGAGACGCATCTCGTCAGAAGGCCGCTGAAATCGAAGCCTCACTTATGCCGATGAGCGAAACCAGGATGGTGATGCCGGCACGGATCGGCGATTATACCGATTTCTATGCGTCGATTTATCATGCGCGTAACGTGGGGAAGATGTTCCGTCCCGACACGCCTCTGCTGCCGAACTACAAGTATGTTCCGGTCGGGTACCATGGGCGCGCATCTTCGGTGGTTGTGAGCGGCACGCCGGTGCGTCGCCCATGGGGGCAGTCGGAGGGACAGAGTGCGCCGGAATTCAAACCGAGCCGCATGCTTGATTATGAACTCGAAGTGGGTGCCTTCGTCGGTACCGGCAATGCGCTGGGCCAGTCGGTCGGTATCCGGGAGGCGGATGCTCATCTGTTCGGATTCTGTCTTGTAAACGATTGGTCCGCGAGGGACCTTCAGAAATGGGAGTACCAGCCGCTCGGGCCATTTCTTGCGAAGAGCTTCGCTACAACCATATCGCCCTGGATCGTGACCATGGAAGCCCTCGCCCCTTTCCGCGTCCCGGCGATGCAGCGCCCTTTGGGAGACCCCGCGCCGCTGCCTTACCTTGCTGATAAGGAGGATATGGAATCGGGAGCCATTGATCTGGGGCTTGAAGTGTTCCTATGTCCGGAAGGGAAGTCGCCGGTGCTGTTGAGCCGGAGCAATCTGAGGGACCTGTACTGGACCTTTTCCCAGCTGTTGACGCATCACTGCAGCAACGGGTGCAATCTTCGTCCCGGAGACCTTATCGCGAGCGGAACCGTGTCGGGAGAGGGGAAGGGGACAGGAGGGTGCCTTTTGGAATTGACGTGGCGGGGAAGTGAGCCGGTAAAGCTGCCGCAGGGGGACACAAGGTGTTTCCTTGAGGATGGCGATGAAGTCGTGATGCGAGGACGTGCCGAGCGCGACGGTTTTGTGGGCATCGGGTTCGGCGAATGCCGCGGCAGAATAGTGCCGAGCAGTGATTCATTTTGAGTTCGGTCGTCCCTGACCGGACTTGATTTTTCTTCTTCCTACTGAATCCCGGCACTTCCGTGCCGGGCTATTTTCAATGCGTCCCTAGCGGGACGCAGATGGTGATAGTTGTTCCCAGGTGCCGGGAATATTCCGTGGAAGAATCCCGCCAATGTTACGGTGTCCCCCAACGGCACAACGTTCAGGACCCCGTAGGGACGGCCGAAGAGTTCGGTCGTCCCTGCGTCGGAATGCCGCGTTATGCGATTGATTACTGTTTCGGCGACTTCACCTGGATGAAGCCGGTGATGTTTACGTCGCGGAATCTCGGGGTTCGAGGCGGCAGTAATCTGGGGTCAAGGAACTCCACATCAAAGGCGTAGCCGCGTTCCGGTGGAGAATAAACGTTGGTGCAGCACTTGTATGTGCCGGTCGCCTGACGGCTGTAGAACAGGCTCACAATCGATCCCCTGTAATTCAGTTTTGCGCCGCCCCAATTTTCCAGGTACCGGAGGAAATTGTGAACTCCACCGTCCGTGCCGAAATCCTTCTTGCCGCTGTCAGCCATATCTATATTCTGGAAGGGGAGGCTTTTGCCTGCGATGATGGCCATCCTGTACCATGTGGTGGTTGCGGCACGGCCCGGCTTGCCGCCGTCGCAGGTAGAATCCAGACTATGGGGGCAGTTGAACGAATTCCGATCATCCCAGTTTTTTGAGAGGAACGTCACCGCGTCTGCGAGGATAGACGCGGCCACATGCGTTCCGTGGTCAAAGCCGTCCTGTGCATTGTAGTTCCCTTGTACGTAAACCGGATTCTCAGATGCAATCGCCAGTCCCAGAGGGATGTTGTCGGTGTCCACTCCCAGGTCAATGGTTGCGCCATTCACCAGCTTTAGTGCGCGCCTGAAGAAGATCGGCCGGTTTAGTCGGGCGATCTCTCGAGTTACATTCTGAGACGAAACGCGATTGAACCAGGGCTTGGCACTTCCATTGAGAGGCGTCTCGGCTCCGGCCGGCAGGCGCGGCGTCTTACCGTAATCCTCCTGGGCGCCTGAGCCATTGACGTCTTCTCCCTGATCAAGAATCCCGTTGGGTAACCCGTTTGAAATATCTCCCGGGTTAACGAAATCCTCGAAACCGTATTCCCCTGTCTCTTCGTCCGAATCGTTCCGGTTCGTCCGTCGATCCGAGAAATAAACGACGTACCCGGTTTCGTCAATTGCATTGGGACCGCTTGTCCCAAGCTCACCGCGGAACCACCGGCAGAGGTTCTCGATATCCAGCTCCACGTAGTGCATGATTCCACCAAGGTACGGCTTGTAATCGGTTTTAGAAATGTTGTCCCTCAGAATGCCTTCTCTGGTGTCGTACAGCACATTGGGCCAGAAATCATGCTCGTCACTGTCCTCGTCACACCTGCCCGAAGAAATCCCATCCTTCAGACGCTGAACACGGATGATCGAATTGGGGAAGAAGCTTGTGCATTTATTCGTCAGATCTTTGCCCGAGATGCCGAAGCCCAGGATCTCTTCGGTGACGTCGTGCCAATTCCTGCTTTTGTCCTGCATTTCGATCTTGATGTAGCCGTCAATCAGGTTGGTCCCCTCCTGGCTTTTGAAACTGCTGGTATCAGCGGCTTCCCCAATCTCTTCCCATGTCAGACTCCATGGATTGGCGAGGTGTATAGGGTCAGTCGACGTAACGCCGGGCAAATCCAGGATGTCCGCTTTCGTATCGGAGAGCAGGATCCGGAGGCTTGCCATGGCATAGTATCTCTGATCGTACACTTCAGGATTCGCGGTGTCTTCATTGGACCCGGATGCCGGCCTGCGTATCAGATCTATGGGGGTCGCTCCCATGGTCACAAGAGGGAGATCCATTCTGCGTGCCCCGGTGCGCCAGTTGCGTATATTTCCGTTGTATGTGCTTTTTGAGATATTCTCCCAGTGCGGATTCTGAGATGAACCCAGATTCCCGACCAGACTTCCCTGATCCCGTTTCAGATTTTTGAAGTTCCCGGTTGAGTCCGATATGCTTACGTTTCCATTATACGTTTTGTTGGTCGGCCAGTTGTTGTTGAGATGCGTCCGGACTACTTCTCCCACCGCGGTTACCCGGTCTCTCATCCAGAGAGTCTTCCCGTCGCCTTCGGCCAGGAACAGATTGCCGTTTGTATGGACGCGTCCTCCGAAATCGAACTCCGGCCCGGCGAAGAAACTGAGGTCGGTGTCTGAAAAGATCCCGAACTGAAATACGGGCACGAGAACCGTCTGCAGGCTCCTGCGCATCCGTACTTCGCTGCCTGTCGGAGTGCGGGCGGTAACGGTCATTTCAAAGGGGGTCATCAGTCCCACCAACCCTTCGTAAGGTCCGCTCGGGATGGCGCGCTGCTCGGACTTCGGTTTTCCGGACGCGTCCGCATCATAGTGTATCTGGTAGCCCGACCCGCCGCCCGGTGAAACGAACGAGATGTACGGCAATTCCGGTGGATTTGTGGTAAGAGCGTTGATCTGAGTCACTGTCGGGGCATAGTTCCTGTCGTAGAGAGTCCCCAGATCGGCGGTCAGCTGTTCGAGGCCCGCCATGGCGCCATAGAAGGCCCGGTTCTGATCTCGGTCAATGGAGAGCAGTTCCTGGTCGGAGTTTACCGAGACGATGAATCCCTCGAGCAGTACGCCAAGAAGAATCAGAACCAGCAGTGCGCTGATCAGTGCAATCCCTGATTCGCTTTTCATTCTCATGCCTGTTCCTCCAGTCATCTAGCGGTAGCGGTCGATGAACGACAAGCTGCGAAGGCTCACCTGGGTCGTGAGGGTTCTTCGCATATAGTCCCCGGTATCGGGCAGAGGCGAATTGGATCGTCCCGATACCAGGATGTTTGCTTTCCGTATCTCGTTAGGTGAATTGGGGGATACCGGAGTATCGACTTTGGTCGGATTCGTGAGACCGTCGACGAGATCGTAGGTCAGCTGCAGATCCTCCAATACCAGAGCGATCGGTTCTCCATTCCGGTTGTTTATTCTCCGGATTAACCGGGGCATTGTCGGATCGAATGTGTAATCGAGATAATAAGTGACCATCCATACCCGTGTGGCCGTGGTCGGGGGGAATGGTGATTCATCATCGGGCCTGAGCTGTTCAATCGAACCCTGCGGTGCATCGGGCTGGTTGAGACGCAAGGGATCGTTGGCCGCGAAGGATATCGTCTGTCCTTCAACAGAGGTGACATACAGCAACGTGCTCCCGTTGGCATTCTTCAGGACGATAAGATCTCCTTCCCGGACCGGCTGCTCAGTAGCGGAAATCGAGGTGCGATTGTCAACTGTGATTGTGGCGCCACCTGCATCTGAAGTGACTTCTGTGAGTTCGTACCTGTCGAGTTCCAGCCGTTCGTCCCCATAGATGATGTTGACCATGTCGGTCGGGCGCCCGTTCCATAGCGGTCCCATCCCTGCCCCCGGGTTGACGGCCGAAAGCACTGGCGTAGTAAAGGTGTAATTGGTACCCGGCGGCCCGGGGCGGCGGACGGCGGATGCTCCAGTTCCCGAAGGGATTGGGATACCGCCGGTTGAGATTCCCCAGCCTGCGCTGATGAAGTCACGCACAAGGAAGTTTATCCCGGCACGCAGGTTCTGATCGAGCTCGGCCAGCTGATTGCTCTGGCTGCTCAGACTCATGCTCTTGTTGAATGCGCCCATGGTGCCGGCCAGTATCACTATCGTGATCGCCGAAGCTATCAGCAGCTCAACGGAACTGACTCCGTCTTCTCGTTTCATATGGCCTCCTGTTGCGCGCATCACGCGAATGGGGAAATGTGTGAAACCAACTCGTACTCGCGGGTCAGATTCCCCAGCCGGTATCTAATGATGACCCGGATCCTGCGCAGGCCCGCGTGGATCTGGGTTATCTCGATTTCTCGCGAGAACCGCTCGATCGTAAGGACTTCATCGTCGTCGGTCCCCGGGATACCGTCGCGTCCGGGCAGAGTCTCCAGTTCGTCGTCTTCGTCGTCATCCGTATTCAGAAGGCCGTCGTCTCCGGCTCCGCACAGAGGCTGCGCTCCGTCCTTGAAAATGCCGTTGGGATGAGAGCTCTTGTTCTGAATCCAGTCCCAGCTTGGAATCTTGCCGGCGTCCCGCGCCGTGAATACGCTCTCCATCGCTTCCGATGCTTTTTCTTTGGCGAACTGATGATAGTGTGTGCCCGAGACCATGACCATTCCCTGTGCGAACGCACCTGCGAGGGCCAGCAGTCCGCCTGCGAGGATGATCAGTGCGATCATTGTTTCAACGAGCGTAAAGCCTGATTGGCCGGTATGTGGTCTTGGGGTCGTCAGCATAAGCCTCCTCGCTATTTGGGCTATTTGGCCGTCCACATGCTTCCTGTCCATCGATAGCCGCGAATGCGTCCCGTCGATCCCAGCACCGTCACCGCACGCGCAAGTTCAGGCTCGTCCGGCAGTCCGACAAACACGGTCCCGTTGACGGGATCTCCGGACTCATCAACCAGGATTCCCTCGGAAGAAAAAATCAGTTTCTCCGCGTCTCCAAAATCGATTGCCGCGGTATTGCCGAAGCCGTCAGGAGTATCCATAGGAATTTGGTCCGGATTTATAAACTCACACTTGTTTCCCAGGGTAAGTGTGCTTATTACGTTTGGAGTGTTGTCAGGTTCTTCGATGCGGATAATCTCGACCTGGTTTGTTCCCGAGAACGCAAGCTCGATATTCCGGCGTTGCGCGAGAGCCATGTTCCTTGCCTGCCTGAGTTGTGCCACAACTTCCTGCATCGCCTTGTCGGTTTTCATTGCCGGCAGAACGGAACTTATGCCTATTACAGCCATTCCGGCCAGTATGCTCATGAGCATGATTGCTATCACAATGTCCACAAGTCCGAACCCCGCCTGCGCCGGTCGTACTGTCCCTGCACAGGGATCGAGCCTGCCTGAATGCCTTTGCGAGTTCATAGTCCTTCCTCGAGGGCGATTTCTACACCACCTCATTCAGAGCCTTTTAACCCTAATTCTTCCTTTCGGCATTTCCTTTTATTGACTTTAGTCTTTTCTGTGAACAGTCGAAACGAACTGTAATCTGTTTCCGTCTCTCAATACGTCTGCCTGTCCTCTTTTCTTTACAAATATGACAAAAAGTCCCTCAGTCATGTGTCCCAGGTCACAGGAGCACAATATCGATGCCGAGCTGGTGTATCCCGCCTCGTCTGAGGCGGGATACACCAGCCGGTCAGGCGCGGATAGGGCTTGAAACCGAGATAGACTGCCTGAGAACCCGTCTTTTTGCCTCTAAGATACGAAATAGGATGTTTGGCAAGAAACGTGCAGTAGCGAAGACGTCACCGAAGTATTCTCCGAATTAGAAGAGAAAACCGGCTTATTTGCCGCGAAAGTGAGCGGCAGTGATCACTTTTTTCCGGAGCGCAGAAGTATGTCCAGAAAGCTTGCGGTCTTCTTTTTCATTTTGAGTGTGTGTGTACCGGCTGTTGCCCAGACGGTGATTTCTGACGATCAGCGTCGATTCCTCGAGGTCAGGCGGCGCCAGATCGATCTGAGTTCAAGGCGCGCGCAGCTCAGGCGAATTCAGGAGCTGGCGAAGCAGGGGCTGGTGCCCCAGAGCGAAATCGAACGTGAACAGACAGCCGTTGACACGGCGCAGCTGAATTATCAGGAAGCGGTGCTGTCACTGCTCAGTCTGCAGCCGCGGTTGAGCGTCAGGGAGGCAATGAAATACCAGAGCAGCGACGGACGCAAATTCGTGCGCCTGACGGTTACAAACCTTACTCCCACTTTCGACGATTCGCAATTCAAGCTGTTGAGCAATTTCGAGGGCGCCGACCCGATTCCCGACTCTCTGCGCACGCGCGACGTTCTGGACATTTTCGTCTCGTTGCGGGCGACCGGAGAAGCCCCGACGGGGAACGAAACAGCCTCACGCGGAACGACGATTGCTCTTCCGTACGAAGTCCACATTCCCGAGCTGAAGTATGGCGCGTCGACAACGATGGAATTCCAGCTGTTGCGCGATGTAAACAGCGTGGTGGTTGCGTCCAGCTATAAGGGACAGAACCAGGAGATTGTGGTGCAGCTGCAGCAGGCTGAAACCGAGAACACCGTTACGATGAGTTCCATGCAGGCTTCTCAGGAAGCCGATCTGGGCGCGGAAGCCACCTTCGACCTGAAACTCGAGCGTTCGTCGGTGGATGTGCGGCGCTTCCAGTTGAAGGTCGTGAATCTTCCCCATCAGATCAGCTACAGTTTTCTGGATCCAGGCAGCCAGGCGCGTCTTTCGCAGGTCAACTTTCCTTCCGGAGTTACTCAGCAGAACCTCAATCTGCGCCTCTATTTGCCTGCGCGGGCGGATGAGCAGGTTCCGGTCGACAAACCGCTCGAATTCTGGGCTCTCGTACTGGATGCTGAACAGGCGCAGCTGTTCGAGAAGGACAGGATTTACAGTCTTGCTGAAATCGAAAAGAGCCGCGCCGGAAGGCTGCGCCTGGTCATCATGTCCAGAGGCATCGGGGAGATCGAAGTCTCCGCCGCCAGCCTGTATTCCGAGATTCTGGTCGGGGACTCGGTGGAGGCCGGCTTCACGGTCCGCAATACGGGCACACGACGACTCGATAACATCAGGATCTCTGCTGATCCTCCACTCAACTGGCGCGTGGACGTGATTCCGGATATTGTCCCGCTGCTCGAAATCAATCGCGAATCGAATCTGAAGCTTCGCATAGTGCCTCCGCCGGGTGTGCCGGTGGGTGACTATGAGGTGAAGCTGAAGACTGAAAGCTACGCATACAACCGCAGAGTCCCCTCCGAGGACAAGATCTATCGTATCAGCGTGAAAGCTCCTGCCAATATCTGGGGTACCTCGGCGCTGATCGGGGGGGTGCTCGTCATCGTATTGGGAATCGTGGTTTTCGGAGTGAAGTTGACGCGCCGCTGAACCTGTTAATCCGCTGTTAACGTACCGAAAGGACCCAACATGATCGAAGCGAGGAATCTGAGCAAGCGCTATGAAGACAACGTTCTTGCGCTTGATGATTTGAACCTGCGTGTGAACCCGGGAGAAATCTATTGTCTACTGGGAGCGAACGGAGCCGGGAAGACGACCACCATCAATATCTTTCTCGCCTTCATCGAACCCACTTCCGGACAGGCGCTGCTCAATGATATCGACGCCGCCAGAAATCCGCTCCAGGCGAAGGAATATGTCGCCTATGTCTCTGAGAATGTCATGCTATACGGCAACTTCACCGCGCGGCAGAATCTTGATTTCTTTGCCAGGCTGGGGGGAAAACGCAATCTCAGGAAAGACGATTACTACCAGGCGATGCAGAAGGTCGGACTGCCGGAAAAGGCGTTTGAGCAGCGGGTCAGAGAGTTTTCGAAAGGGATGCGACAGAAACTGGGAATCGCGATCGCAATCATCAAGGATGCTCCGGCACTGCTCCTCGACGAGCCCACGTCGGGATTGGATCCCAAGGCCGGGGCGGAGTTTCTCGAGACTCTGACGGAACTTCGCTCAGCGGGAAAAGCAATCCTGATGTCAACGCACGATATCTTCCGGTCAAAGGATGTGGCCGACCGGGTGGGCATCATGAAAGAAGGCCGGAAGGTCATGGAGCGTACCGGCGACGAACTGAAGCACGAAAACCTGCAGCATCTGTATCTCGACTACATGCGCGGCAGTGTTAATCCAGAGACGGAGGTGAAGGCCAATGATTAGAGACATAATCAAGAAGGAAATCCTCGACAACATCACCAGCCCGAAGTTTGTCTTCACCTTTCTGCTCTGTACGATTCTCATTCTGCTTTCGGTCTATACCGGAGTCGCAAACTATTCAGCCGAGAAGAAGGAGCACACCGCGAGCGTCGCCCTGAACCGGAAGAACATGGAGAGCCGGCGTGACTACCAGTCGCTTGCCAGCGGCATCAAGATCAACAAGCCGCCACAGGTTCTCGGGACGATTGTGACAGGAATCGAAGAAGCCGTTGGACGTGTCGCCCCGGTCAATATTGCGAGTGATCCCAACCTGATCGAATCAAAGTATGAGAGCAATCCGGTGTTCGCGGTCTTTGGCGCGCTTGATCTCATGTTCATCGTCAAGATCGTGCTCAGCCTGTTTGCGATCCTGTTCACCTACGACGCGATCGTCGGCGAGAAGGAGCGCGGGACGCTGAAACTGGCATTGTCCAACAGCGTTCCACGGGACAAATTCATCCTGGGAAAGGCAATTGGAGGGTACATCAGTCTGCTGCTTCCACTCCTGATTCCGGTTCTCCTGAGCCTGATCATTCTCCTGCTTGCCCCGGACCTGTCTCTCGGCCGCGCCGAGTGGAGCCGGCTCTTCTTCATCTTCTGCATGTTTTTTCTTTATCTTTCCGTGTTCTTCAGCCTGGGATTGTTTGTCTCGACCCGGACCGCGCGTTCCTCCACCAGTTTCCTGGTGCTCCTGTTCATATGGGTCGTCTTCGTGATGGTCGTTCCGAAAGTTGCAGTGATCATTGCAAGCCGGATCAAGCCGGTGCCGTCGATTCATGAGATCACTTCGAAGAAGGACGCCTTTCTGCGTCAGGTCTCGGCGGAAGTGAACAAAGGGTTGCCCGAATGGATTCAAAAGAACGCTCGCAATTTCCCGAGAGACCAGAAAGCGGCACAGGAGATGATCATGAAGTATGTCAAGGAAATCCAGGATGAGGCTACCACGAGAATCGACGCCAACAATGCCGCTCTTGAGAAGGACTACCAGCTGAAGAAGAAGGAGCAGCAGAATCTGGCCGTCAATCTCTCCAGGATTTCTCCGGCTTCCGCCCTGACTTTCGGCTCAATGACTCTGGCGCGGACGGGGGTCGATGAGTACGACCGCTTCCTGTCGTCCGTCAGAACATACAAACCGATTTACACGAAATGGATCAATTCGAAAATGGGGACGACGATCAGTGTCCTTACCGGCGGCGAACAGGTCAGGATCGACGATATGCCGCTCCATCATCTGGAACCGGAAAACCTGAGCAGTTCCCTGTACAAAGCCTTGCCCGATTTCAGCCTGATGATCGGGATGATCATCGTGTTTTTCGCAGGCGCCTGTGTCTCGTTTCTCCGTTACGACGTGCGCTAGACTGTGTGCTCGTTATCTTCGCAGCAGGCGTGCGGCCGGAGCGTCGACCATCCAGACGAGCGTTCCCCGTGTGGGGCGGATTCGTGATGCGGGAAGATCGCCCCCGGGATCGTCGATGACCTGCGAAAGCGCGGCGGCTTTTCGCGAGCCGGCCACCAGGAAAATGCCGTTTTTCGCCGCATTCAGGATGCGTGGAGTCATTGAGATGCGCCGGGCGTTTGCGGGAGTGCTCGTGGCAATTGTGAGCCTCTCTTCGTCCCACGTCGCGCCGGGGAACAGAGAAGCCGTATGTCCGTCATCGCCCATGCCGTGAAGAACGAGATCGAAGGAAGGGAGTGCCGCCGACCCGAAGACATTCCTTATTTCCTGATCATAAAGGGCGGCGGCTTCTTCCGGATCCGGCATTTCCCCGCGCATCCGGTGGATATGGCCCGGGGGAATAGGCAGCTTTGACAGCATACTCTCCCATGCCATGCCGAAATTGCTGTCGGGATGGTCTGGGGAGACGCATCTCTCGTCCCCCCAGAAAAAATGGATGCGGTCCCATGCGACCCGCTCCCGGTAAGGAAGGGAAGCCAGGGTTTCGTAGACGGGTTTCGGTGTATCGCCTCCGGTGAGCACGAATGCGGCCGTCTCCTGCCCTGCGTGCGCTTCGTCAAGGATCGTGACTATCCTCTCCGCCGCCGCTTTCCTCAGCGCCTCGATATCGGGATAAACCTGTAGATCGGGATGCATGAACGTCTATCCTTGGGTGTCCTCGCGAAATGATTTCTCCAGTTCGAGCGCTTCTCTGAGCGCCGGCACAAACACAACGTCCCTGCCCGAATGCGACAACTCACGTATCAGGAGCGATGCTTCATCGAGCGGGTCCTGCGCGACCGAGTGGCTTATGCGGCAATCCTCGATGGCCGTAGTGGCATTCAGGCGGAATGAATCAGGTTCGGCACTGACGACAAACTTCGCTTCGCCTCCACGTGTGCGGATCGCTATTCTGCTTATTCCCGGAGTCTCTCCGGGCCTCGCCTCGGTGCCGGTAAACGTAACCTTTACTTCGCCTCCTGCTGTGCTCCAGCTCGAAAACCATTGATCGCCTCGGCGCCTGGCAGATGTGCGACGCCACCCGAGGCTCGAAGCAAGCCATCCTGTCAGGAGCAGTGTGCGGGTAGGAATGCTTCCTGGCGCGGAGAGCTGTCTCGTAATCTCGATGGTCGATATGAGGTCCAGATGCTTCCGCGCATCCGGCGGATCAAAGAACTGAGCTATGAGATCCCGCCAAGCTGTAATCCTGGACCAGTTCAAATCTCTTACCGTCGTCTTTTCAGGCTGAGCGATCAGCAACTGAAGCAGATTGAGCCTGTTTTGAGGGTCCTGGCGCGAACGATGGGAATCGACGATCAGGGTGTCTGAAAAGCGCGCGATCCGTTCCACCAGGATGCGACCGGCTGCCGTAAAGGAGCGCCAGTAGAGAAAGACGGGGAGATCCGGGACCAGGAGCGAAACAATGGTGTTGGGCAGGTCCTTCGCGGCGCCCGGTTGTGCCGCGAGAGTGATCGATTCGCAGCAGACCTGTGGAGTGACCGACACAGCTGGAGAACACTGGGCGCTGATCCATGCCCTGATGGCGCTGGAATGCGTCGCTTCTTCCGGTTCGACATACGCGATGATGGAGCGGCTCGGGTGTGATTCCGCCACTCTGGCGACGATCGGTGGAAACTCGGCGGCCTCCTTCCGGTTGCTGACGACTGCAACCAGATTGCAGGAGCACGCCCGCATCACCGCCTCTTGCCCGGATTCTCCGGTGGACTTCCAGAACGCCCTGAGTTCCTGCTCGATTGCCGCAACGTCGACTTCAAGCAGATCGGCGTATGTTCCGTTCATAGCAGCCGCCATGCGCGCCCGTCGCGCGCGAGAAGCTGGTCGGATTCCGTGGGCCCCCACGATCCCGATTCATACTGAGGAATGGGAGTCGATTGATCGGCTTTCCATGTGTCGAGAATTGGCTGGATGAGCGACCATGAAGCTTCCACGGAATCAATCCTGTTAAACAGTGTCGGATCTCCAAGCATGCAGTCAAGCAGCAGACGTTCATACGCGCCCGCAAGGTGCGGGCCGAAAGTACTTCCATATCTGAAATCCATGTTCACCGGGCGCATCTCTGTTGTCTGTCCCGGCAACTTTGCAGCGATCCTGAGAGTGATCCCTTCGTCGGGTTGTATCCGAAACGCCAGGACGTTCGACCGAATTCCCGCCCCGGGCTCCTGACGGAATATGAGATGCGGAGTCTCCCTGAATATGATCGCAATCTCAGTGACACCCTTGGCCATGTTCTTCCCGGTCCGTATGTAGAAAGGAACATCGGCCCAACGCCAGTTGTCTATGTTGAACCTGATGGCGGCGAATGTTTCGACCCTCGATTCCGGTGCAACGCCTGGTTCCTCGAGGTAGCCGACGACTTCTTTTCCCCTCGTGAAGCCACGCCCGTATTGACCTCTTACCGCCAGGCTCGAGACTTCTTCCGGGGCGATCCGGCGAATCGAGCGAAGGACTTTTGATTTTTCGTCTCTGACTGAATCGGGATGAAAGTCCGGCGGGGGCTCCATCGCCACAAGTGCGATGAGCTGCATTATGTGATTCTGCACCATGTCTCTGAGGGCTCCGGCCTGTTCGTAGTATGTGCCACGACCTTCGACGCCGATGTTCTCCGACGCGGTGATCTGAATACTGTCGATGAACTGCCGGTTCCAGATCGGCTCGAATATGCCGTTTGCGAACCGGAAGACAAGGATGTTCTGTACTGTCTCCTTCCCAAGATAATGATCGATTCTGTAGACCTGCCGTTCTTCGAACCGAAAGCTCACCTCATGATTCAGTTCGCGTGCGGACGCGAGGTCGTAACCGAACGGTTTTTCGATGATTATGCGGATCCAGCCCGCTCCGCCGGAATCCTCCCGGCTCAGGCCGTTCTCCCCCAGGTGCCTGACTATATCAGGATAGTCCGCCGGCGGAGTGGCCAGATAGTAGAGCCGGTTCGCACCCGTCCGCCTCTCGGCCTCCTTCTTCGACATGAGCTCCTTCAGCCTTTCATAGGTCGCCGGATCGCGATAGTCAGCGGACATGTAGAAGATCCCCTGCGCGAAGTTGTTCCATGTCTCGTTCTGCCCATCTTTATCGGCCCAGGAACGGAGCATCTCACGATAGCTGTCGTCGGTCATGCGCGAGCGGGATACGGCGATTATTGTGAACCCGGCGGGGATCATGCGGCTGCGGGAAAGACGAAAGAGGGAAGGGATGAGTTTGCGGCGCGTGAGGTCTCCGGAACCGCCGAAAATTACCATCATGGATGGTTCGGGGCTGCGGCTCATTCGGTGGCCACGCCTCAGAGGATTCGACTTACTCATTATCAAAGAGTAGCGCACTTGTCCCGCGGATGCAGCTAGCGGGCGGTGGCTTTGATGGGCTTGGCCGGAGCAGGTTTTGCGGCCGCCCCCAAGGGTGAACTGGAGACGAGCATCATGTTTCCCCTGGAATCCTTCTTATCGGGCTCCTCCCAGAGCTTCTCGATTTCCGGCGCCAGAAGCTTAAGGATAGCCACCGGGAGCGAGCTGGTGAAGCCGTATCCCTCGGATTCCGCACCGGGAACAAAGACGGTGATGACTCCGAAGTAGCGGTCTCCGATATAGAAAACGAATGCCGCAGTTCTGTCGACTGCACGTGAGGCGATTACTCCTCCTCCGCGCCCTACTGCATTGAAACGGTTGTCGCCCGATCCGGTCTTGCCGCCGACGACCAGTTTCTTGTCGCCCACCTTGTATGCTCCCGCCAGCCTTATGGCCGTTCCGCCCTCGACGACTTTGGCCAGAACGGGAAGTATTGCGCGGGCCACTGCCTGCGGCATCACCCGTTTCCCCGGAGTGTCTGCCGGAGCCATGGCCGTTTCGTAAGGAGTGCCGGCGGCAAAGCGTAATTCGGCCATTCTGATCACAGGTCTGAGCATTCCGTCATTCAGGAAGATGCCGACCAGCTGTGCCAGTGATTCAGGCCGGTCGCCGGAACTTCCGATCGCGGTAGCCAGTGACGGCACAAGCCTGTCGAAAGGAAAGCCGAGCCGTTTCCAATGCGGGGTCATCCGCAGGAATGCGTCCTGTTCGATCCGTATCCTGAGCCGCAGATCCTGGGCCTTCCTGTTGCGCGTCTTGAACAGCCACGAGGAAGACACCTGGCGTGCTTCGATGCTGGCTTCCCAGAGCCGGCTCCATTCAATCGAAGGGTCCTTTGCCATTTCCGCCGCACACCAGACGTTCAGCGGGTGTATCCCGAGCAGGTAACCGTAATCGGCCAGATTCAGCCGCGGGTTGCCGTAGGCCTTTGCGAGCCTGGCTACCTGTGCCGGTGTGACGTCTCCAAGATGATCCTGCAGCCACGAGTGCAGTCCGGATTCATCGGCGCCGCGATGCCAGGCGTAGAAAAGGATTGCAAGATGACGGTCTGACGCAGCCTTGTTTCCCAGCAACTCGGCTATGATTTCTTTCTGAGAACGATCCTTGAAGCTCCTGTATGCCCGGGACAGGAATATTTTCGACTCTTCGTCGGCAATTTCGTGCAGCATCTTCAGTCTCACTGGATGATTTATGTCCGAGAGCACGGCCGTGGTGTCATAAGGGAGCCGGGCTTCGTAATAACGCACCAGGTCGCGCATCAGACGGATGTAGGGAAGGTTGATCGAATGTTCCGTGGCCTGGCGCACCGTGACGATGCGTCCGTTATCGTTCTTGTTGAAATTACCGAAAGTATGGAGGCCGCCCCCTGTGAAGAAAGCCTCTCCCGGACTGGCCGAGTACTTGCGGTCAAGTGCCAGCTGCAGCAGCGCATCCAGGTCCGGGCGGGGGGTGGAAACCAGAGTCTCAGCCGCCCAGCGCGTTATGGGATCCCGGGCCGATCCGGCGCGCTCTTTCAATGATTCTGCATCAAGAGGCGAGAGCTCGTCGTACAGGGACGCCACGATGCTCAGGTAATTCGCCAGAGTACGCAGCTTGGCCGTACTCCCGAGCTGCATTTTCATTCCGGTGTTTATATCGAACGGCGCGTTCAAGGTATCGGTCACGACCCGGAGCAGATTCCCCTGCGGTGTCTTCTCAAACAGGATCATGCCGTAAACAACTTTGGACGGGTCTCCGGATGCAAGCAGCCGTTCGCCGCGCAGTCCCGCCGCATCGATGAATTGCGGATCATGAAGCTTTTGAAAGAGGTTGACTACCGTCTGCTGCAGATCGGGATTGATCGTGCTCTTGACATCCAGGTGAATGCGATCGAGCTCATACAGTCCGGACACGCCGAGAAGTGTCATGAGCCGCGACCTGAGCTCGTTTGTCGCCTTGCGCTCGGAAAAGGAAGGGAGCGTGTTCTTCGGTCGCCGGGAGGCAAATGCCATCTGCTCCGACTCGACTGCCTGTGCAAAACGGGGCGAGATGACCTGAAGGTTGGCCATGAGACGCGTATAGAAATTTGTTCTCCTCTGAAGCGCTTCACGGTCGTTTACCAGATACTGGCTTGGGGCCCTGACGGAGCAGAGCAGCGCCAGTACGTGCTTGAATGCACGCGCCTTGTCGGGATGGTCATCGGGGAGCGAGAGAGCCGCCTGCACTTCTTTCAGTTCGAGACCGAACCATGCTTTCAGTCCGTTTCCAATGCCGTGAATCTCGCCGTATCCGGGAGCCGCAGCCAGCGGGATCGAATTGAGGTAGTCGAGAATGATCTCCCTGCGGGTCTCGCGCGTGTCGGGGCCCTTTCTGTAGACCTTCAGACTGGCATCGGTCATCTGGCGGAGCTTGGCGAGCAGAGAATTGGTGCGCCCTTCATACGAATGACGGTACTTCTCCATCTGGGTCGCAAGTGTGCTTCCACCCTCGACCGACAGCGGAAGCCCCAGTTTGTTGCCCGTGTACAGGAGAGCAGCTTTGAACAACCTGTCCCAGTCAACCACGGGATTGGTTCTTGAATCTGCAGGATCTTCAAGTTCACGATTCTCGATGACGAGCAGCGCCTTTACGACCGGTTCCGGAACCTCTTCGAAGGCGCGGAAGAAATGGCCTCCCACCGGCGCCTCAAAGAGGGGGTGACCATCCATCCCGGTGATGGTCAGTTTCGAAAAGACCGGTTCCGAGTAGGGGAATATACCCCATCTCGCGACGCGCTGGAGTTCCGGCGAAAAGCGTACCTGCTCGGTGACCTCATAACCCGCTTTGCGCAAACGTTTTTCGAATTCCGGTATGCGCGTGTATCCCGCACGAACATCAAAGGGGCCATGCCTTGGAAACAGAATCCTGGGGCTGGGTCCGGGCTCGACTCTGTACGACATCTTCTGTGCATAGCTCGACAGGATCCAGGATTGCAGCGCTGAAGTCCTGGCTTCATAAAGAAACGCCAGGAGCGCTATCCCTGAGACGACGATCAAGACAAACCATCTGGAACAAAGGTGCTCCCTCAACTGGAAAGACCGCGTGGTCTCTCCGGTGTCCTGAGAGCCCAGTCCTGGCAAGCTTTCACAACGCGGACGTATCTTTATGTGAATCATCGTAGTTACCGCTTTGTCGAGGGTGAACCAATACTCCTGATCAGCCCAATTCGCTTCTGGAGAGGTCGATCAGTCATGGAAGAGGAGAACTCTAATTTTCATAGCTACATTATGTGACGCCGCGCACAGAAATTCAAACTAGTGCGTTAAAATTCTGACACTCTTCCCTTGAAATTGGATTCGTATGCGGCAGGTTGGCGAGCCGGGAGATGCCAGGTTATCTGCTTATGACAAATATAGCCATGTCCGCGAACAGGTTGGCTTCTTCGTCGATCAGTTTCCCTTCTTCGGTATCGAGCGCGATCCGTTCGTGGATCCGGATACCGCGTTCTCTGCAGAACTCCTCGAAATCCGCGATCGTGAAGAATCGGATGTTGGGCGTGTTGTACCACTGATGTCGCAGCAGGCCGGAGGACATCGGAGAGCGTCCGTCCTCATAGAGCATCTTCCGCAGCTTGTAATAAGCAAAATTGGGGAAGCTTACGATCGACCGTTTGCCGACCCGGAGCATCTCCGAAATCAAACGTTCGACGTCGCGTACGGCCTGCAGAGTATGGGAGAGGACTATGTAATCGAACTGCCCGTCGGAAAAGGGATCCAGCCCCGAGTTCAGGTCAGCCTGTACTACGTTCAATCCGCGCTGGAGACAGACAAGGACGTCTTCCTGGTTGAGTTCAAGTCCCATCAGACCTCTGTTGCCGTTCGCGCGCAGTTTTACCAGGAGCGATCCCCGGCCGCAACCCAAGTCCAGAACGCTCGCAGTCGGCTGGATGAGTCTGACAATCTGGTCATGGTCGATGCGCTGGTTGCGCAGGTGGCTGCCGAAGATACTCGTGGGCGCATAGACATCGAGAGCGTCGTCTTCCACCTCTCTGGGCGTGCCGTTGTGGACATTGTCCAGAAAAGCCCGGACAAGCTCTCCGTATATAGGCAGATCGTCTTCCAGCAGAAAAGCGTCATGCCCGCACGAACTCACTATATTGCAGTAACTTACCGGCTTTCTTAGCGGTATCAGCACATTCGTCATCTCGAGAGACTGCTCCGGCGGGAACAGCCAGTCGCTGGTGAAGCTGATGATCAGCCAGCGGCAGAGCGACTTTGAGAGATTCTGCGAAAGCTTTTCGGGAGTTCCTCCCAGATCAAACAGGTCCATTGCGAGCGACAGCTTGAGATAACTGTTGGCATCGAACCGCTCAACGAACTTGTCTCCCTGGTAGGCCAGATAGGAGCCGACGCTGAAACGCTTTTCAAACTGGGTTGTGAATTCGCGCGGTTCAAAGCGGTCGGCGCCGAATTTCTCTCTCATGGCCTGCGGCGACAGATACGTGATGTGACCCAGCATGCGCGCCAGCGCAAGTCCCGCAGCCGGAGCGGTCCCCTTTTCCAGGTAGCGTCCTCCCTCGAAATTCGCATCGCGGCGGATAGCGTTCCGGCCTACGATGTCGAATGCCAGCGCCTGCGTGGTCAGGCGGGCTGAGGTCGCGAGCGCCACTGCTCCCGCAACGCGCTCGGGATAGGAAGTTGCCCACGTAAGAACCTGCTGTCCTCCCATGGATCCGCCGATCACACCAAGAAGGTTGTCGATTCCGAGATAATCAATCAACCTTCTGTGGGTTTCAACGATATCCCGTGTGGTGATGGTCGGGAAATCGTCTCCATAGAGCTTTCCTGTTTCGGGATTCCTGCTGTTCGGCCCGGTTGTTCCGCGGCAGCCGCCAAGCGCGTTCGGGCAGACGACAAAATATCGATCCGTATCGATCGGCTTTCCCGGCCCCACCATGATTTCCCACCACCCCGGGTCATCATTGTCGTCGTGGCGCGCCACATGCGAATCTCCGCTCAGCGCGTGGCAGATCAGGATTGCGTTGTCTTTTGCCGCGTTGAGTCTGCCGTAGGTTTCGAAGGCCACCGTGATTTCAGGCAGCCGTCCGCCGAGTTCGAGTTCAAGCGGATTGTCGAAAGTTACATGCTGGACATGCTTCAGCGGGCGCGCGGAGCGCCCGCTGTCACTGCTTTGAAATGTCTCTGTCTCCATATTCACCCAAACTGCTCTTGCTTCTGCCCTTCAACTCAGCTCTGAGAAATGCGCAGCGCCTGATCGAAGTCCTCTTTGATGTCTTCAATGTCCTCGATGCCGACCGAGACGCGCACGTACTCCTGCGTGACACCAGTCTCCTGCTGTTCCTTTTCAGTCAGCTGAGAGTGGGTGGTGGACGCCGGGTGAATGACGAGGGTCCTGGCATCTCCAATGTTCGCAAGGTGGCTGGCAAGCCTGACGTTGTTTATGAACTTGATTCCTGCTTCGCGCCCGCCCCGGATTCCGAAACCGAGTATCGCACCAGCGCCTTTCGGCAGGTATTTCCTTGCCATCTGGTGGTGCTTATGACTCTCGAGTCCGGGGTAGTTTACCCACAGAACCGCGGGATGCTTCTCGAGCCACTGCGCGAGCGCCGACGCGTTGGCCGTATGTCTTTCGATCCGGACCGGCAGGGTTTCAAGGCCCAGCAGGAAAAGAAATGCGGCAAAGGGGCTCATGCAGGCGCCCGTGTCCCGCAGCCAATGCGTCCTGATGTGCACGATGTATGCGAGATTCCCCAGCGGCTTCAGCGCCTCAGTGAAGACCAGTCCGTGGTAGGCGTCGTCCGGAGCGGCGAACTCGGGCCATTTTTGCGGCTCATTCTCCCACAGGAAACGGCCGCTGTCGACGATCGCTCCTCCGATATGCACGCCATGTCCGCCAATGAACTTCGTCGTTGAATAAACAACGATGTCGACTCCGTGTTCGATCGGACGAAGCAGGGCGGGAGTCAGGACTGTGTTGTCGACAATCACCGGCAGTCCCAGCCCGTGTGCCGTTTCAGAAATCTTCCCGAAGTCCGGGACATCATTCTTCGGGTTTCCTACCGACTCGAGATACACCAGCCTGGTCTTCTCATCCGCAAGCTTCGCAATCTGTTCCGGATGATCCGGATCGAAGAACCGTACTTCGATTCCCAGCTTCTTGAATGTCTGGGAGAAGAGAGTCCACGTCCCTCCATAGAGGCTCGTCGAGGAGATGAAGTTCTGCCCCGCATGGGTGATGGTGAGGATTGCCGCCGTGATGGCAGCCTGCCCGCTTGCAAATGCAAGCCCTGCGATTCCGCCGTCGAGCGCAGCAAGCCTCTTCTCGAGCACATCGTTGGTGGGATTCATCAGCCGGGAATAGATGTTTCCCAGTTCTTTGAGCGCAAAGAGGTCAGCCGCATGCTCGGTACTCTTGAAGACATAGCTGCTCGTTGCATAGATCGGCACTGCACATGAGGTCGTCGCAGGATCCGGTTCCTGCCCCGCATGCAGCGCCAGAGTGGCCAGCCGGTAATTCTCTTTTTTCTGATTCATACGAGTCCGCCTTTCCTTCCATCCCCCCGATACACCTGATCTGATAATCCTTTATTAACACCGTCGGCTTTGTCAATGGGAAGTCCGACCCTTTGTGCGTCATGTTTCCTGAAGAAGCCGCGCATAAGTCTCATACGTGGCTGCATCGAAACACACAACCAGCACGCTTTCGGGCAGCGGGTTCTGATCCAGATGCGCCCTGATCACCTCGACAGCGATGCGTGAAGCTCTCTCGACAGGAAACCGGTAGGCGCCGGTGCTGATGGACGGAAATGCGATCGATCTGATTCCGGAGTGCAGGGCCAGGTCGAGGCAGGTGCGATAGCAGCCGGCCAGGAGCCGCTCCTCACCATGCGTTCCTCCCCGCCAGACGGGGCCGACGGTGTGGATCACCCATTTTGCCGGCAGTCTATAGCCTTTGGTCATTTTTGCAGAACCGGTGGGACATCCTCCCAGCCGCCGGCATTCCTCGAGAAGCTCGGGGCCAGCTGCGCGGTGAATCGCCCCGTCAACGCCGCCGCCGCCGAGAAGTGTTGTGTTTGCCGCATTCACGATGGCGTCCACTTCCTGGACAGTTATGTCGCCGGTCACTATCTCGATTCTGTTGTTCGCGTTCATGCCTTTTCACCCTTGTGAAGAGAAATCGGGGAAAATCGTCTCCCGTGTCGCTTCCTGCAGCGCTGATTGGACGAGCCGCTGAATGTCCAGTCCCTCCTCCGCTTTTTCCACCTGCTCGAGACTGGACATGGTCTCGGGATGGCGCGGCACAAAAAGAGAGCAGCAGTCCTGGTCGGCAAGTATGCTGATATCATACGTTCCTATCTGGCGCGCAGTCCGGATGATCTCTTCCTTGTCGTCACCGATCAGCGGTCTGAAAACGGGCATGGCCGTTGCCGCCGTTATGCTGGTGATGTTCTCCAGCGTCTGGCTTGCCACCTGCCCGAGACTGTCGCCGGTCACCAGCGCAAGGATCTTCTCTTTCCTGGCAAGCTCCTCCGCAATCCGCACCATGAAACGGCGGTAGAGAACAACGCGCAGCGGCGGCGGCGCATACGCGACAATCTCCCGCTGAACTTCGGCAAAAGGGACAAGGTGAAGCTGAGACTGCAGCTGAAAACGGGAGAGGATCCGAAGAATGCTCCTCACCTTCTCCTGCGACTCGAGGGTAGTGTGGGGGAAGCTGTGAAAATGAACGTACACCACACGGCAGCCGCGGCGCATCAGCCGGAATGCCGCCACGGGCGAATCGATTCCGCCCGAGAGAAGGCAGAGAACCCTACCGCCGGTTCCGGAAGGGAGTCCTCCGGCTCCGGGGATTTTGGACACATATATGAACGCCCTGGGCCCGACCAACTCAACAAAGAAGACGGCGTCGGCATTCTCCATCCTGACTTCCGCCCCGGAGAGTTGTTGAACGAATGCCCCCAGTTGCTGATTCACCTGCTGCGAATTGAGCGGGAAATCCTTGGTGCCGCGCCTTGTGTCTATTCTGAACGAACCAAAACGGGTCTGGGAGATCAGTTCGACCAGAGCCGACTTAATTGCTTCCATCGAAGCGTCGACGTCGACGGCGACCGCGAGATTTGCAACCCCGAAGACACGGGTAAGGCGTCCGACAATCTCCTCGACAGGCGAGTCCTGCCTCAGCTCAATGAGGAGACGGCCGCCGAAGCGCCGCATGGACTCATACGTCAGCCCTTTAATCGTGGCAGCGATGTTCTGCTGCAGATGGTTCTCAAACCAGCCGCGGTTATGCCCCTTCAGGCTAATCTCATGATAATGAATGATAATTGTCTTTTTCACGCACGTAATCTTAGTCGCATGCGCAGGTCTTTCCAACACCCGATTGATGCTGCTTCGGACTAATTTTCTTTCTTGGAACCGGCGGTATACAATGCAGGGCATGCTCATTTCCAGAAGGGAATTCAACAGACTTTCGCTCATGTCAGGCATGGCGCTGTTCAGATTCCAGGAAGACGCGCCGCGGGCCGGCATACCGGTTTCGATTGTAAAGACAGGGAATCGCGGTATGGGAATCCGGAAGGCGGTCGACCTGCTGGAACCGCTCAGACTGCAGGGGAGGGAAGTCTACCTGAAATGCAATTACAACAGTCCTGATCCCTTCCCTGCAACCACTCATCCCGATGCGCTGCGGGCGGCCGTTGAGGTGCTGAAATCGTCAGGGTGCGGAAAGATCACTCTGGTTGAAAGAAGCGGGATGGGGGTGACGCAGGACATCGCCGAGAGGCTCGGGGTAGTGCAAATCGCACGTGACATTGGAATCAATTTCCTTCCGCTCGAACAACTCCCTCCCGACCGTTGGAAGAAGCCGGATCTGAAGGACTCCCACTGGAAGAACGTCCCGGAGGTTCCGGACTTCATTTTGGAAAAGGGGTGCGTGGTACAGGTTTGCAATCTGAAGACGCACCGCTTCGGCGGTGAGTTCTCCGCGTCCCTGAAGAATTCGATCGGTCTGGTAGCGAAATATGCATCGAAGGATCCGGCGCTGAACTACATGGCTGAGCTTCATTCCTCGAAGGAGCAATGCAGCATGATCGCGGAGGTCAATCAGTGCTACACGCCGGAACTTCTGATCATGGACGCTATGCAGGTGTTCGTCCAGGGTGGGCCCGAATCGGGGCGGACGGCCGATCCCGGCTTTATTGCCGCCTCACGGGACCGTGTCGCGCTCGACGCGGTCGGGGTGGCGGTTCTCAGGCTATTGGGCGCAGGTGCTCCCCTGAACAAGGGATCCTGTTTCGAACAGGAACAGATCCGCCGCGCGGTTGAACTGGGACTCGGAGCCGGTTCGGCCGCGGAGATACGACTGATTTCCGACGATGAGGAAAGCCGCCTGTTCGCTTCACGGATCGAAGGAATCCTGAGTGATTCGCCGGTTCCCGAGAAGCTCCCGCCGGACTGAACGCAGAAAAATATCCCCTTAAAGACATAGTCCGATCCCGTGCCGGATAACAACGTATTAACGGTAAAGTAGTTCAATGCTAGAATGAATTCATAGCAACTACTGCTAAATCCACTTAGTTGGAGGTACAATGAAAAAGGATTTAGACTCTATTATCCTGACCCGACAGGAACTTCAGATCATGAAGGTGGTCTGGGACAAGGGCGAGGCGACTGTGAAGGAAGTCTGCGACGCCATGTCCCAGAAGAAGGTAACCGCCTACACCACCATTCTGACTCTGATGGGAATCCTTGAGGAAAAAGGGGCACTGGTTCATACAAGATCTGGCCGCGCATATGTTTACAAACCGCTCTTATCCCGCCAGCAGGCGACGCGAAACCAGGTCCGTGATGTTCTTACCCGCTTCTTTGACGGCAGTCCTGAGAAGATGATCGAAAACGTACTCGAGAATGAGATTACTGCGCCCGAACAGCTCTGGACTGTGAAAAACATGTTGGAGTCGAGGCAACAGGAGCATCGGGTGGCCTGACCGTTTGAAAACAGCCCGGCAAAAGTCCAGCGTTGCCGGCAGCCGCAGCATCCTGATGCAGTGGTTCCGGCTGCGCTGGCGATCCCTCCCCCGACCTAGCTTGTGGGCGCGTAGTATCCCTTCCGGTAGGACAGCTTCAGATCCTTTTCCTGAACTTTAATCTCTATCTTCCTGTATTCTCCCCGTTTACCAGGATTATTCGATACATAGCCGAGGCTGTACTGGCTCCTGAGTTCCTGGCTTATCTGGCGGAAGGCCTCATCGAGTTCCTCTACCTTGAAGGGGAAGAAAATCCTTCCTCCGGTGGCGTTGGCGATCTCCTTTAGAATCGAGTCTCCTTCCGATTTGTCCCCGACGCCGAAGAACCCGCCTTTGCTGATACTGACGGCGAAGACCGTCGTTTCGGCCCGCAGTGCCATTTCAGTAGCCTGCTCGAGAGTGGCTCTGCTCGACATATCATCGCCGTCCGACAGGATAATTATCGCCTTGCGTCCGGTCTCGCGGATCAGCTTCTCGTCGCAGGTGACGTAGATGGCATCGTAGAGCGTCGTGCCTCCTCCTGTCTTCAGTTTCTTGATTTTATCCGCCAGCTTGTTGGGATCATTGGTGAAATCCTGCAGCATGCTGACGCCCGAATCGAACTTGACGAGCATCGCGCGATCCTTCTCCCTCATCACACTCTGGAAGAAAGCGATTGCGGCCTCCTGCTCGAATTTGAGTTTGGGCGTAACGCTTCCGCTGGTATCGACCAGCATCGCGATCGTCAGGGGAAGATCAGTCTCACGCGAGAAATTCCGGATTTCCTGTGGCTGGTTGTCTTCATAGATCAGGAAATCGTCACGAGTCAGGTTTGTCACAAAGGAGTTGGTCTTTTTGTCGAAGACCGAGCAGAGGACGTTGACAAGGTCGACGCTGACTCGGTAGGTCTGATCCGATATCCGCTCAGGAAGCCGTTTCTCCTGGCCGGGCAGAAAGGACAGAATCGCCCCGAAGGTCAGAAGCATGGCAAACAGGCGCAGAGAACGGTGAAGCATCATAGTATCCTTTGGCACAAAAGCCTTTCGATTATAAGAGTCGGCTCCGGCCCGAGTCAAGCAGCCCACTGGTGCCACTGGCACTGTCTACCGCGTCGAGAAACTGCTGGAGTTCCTCCGGCAGCGATGCTGTGAACAGAAGCTCCTTTCCGGAACTCGGGTGATGGAAACCAAGGATGTGTGAATGCAGAAAAGGGCGCTGCAGTCGGGGCGCTGCTTTCAGGAGCGAGGCCGGCAGATTGCGGCCGGATCCGTACACGGGGTCGCCGACGACCGGATGCCCCTTGTGGGCCAGGTGAACACGTATTTGATGCGTTCTTCCGGTCTCGATTCCGATTTCGAGCAGTGACACCGCGCCGTAGCTGCGCCTGACGTGATAATGCGTCACCGCGCTGCGTGTGCGGCGCGCCCTTGGAGAAATCTTCTTCCGGTCGTGCGGATCCCGCCCCAGCGGCACATCTATTGTTCCCGAAGGAGGAGACGGCGATCCATGGACGAGCGCGAGATACTCCTTCCGCACTTCCCGGTTCTTGAACTGCTGCGAGAGCTTTCTGTGAGCCTGATTGTTTTTCGCCACGAGCATAACGCCGCTCGTGAGTTTGTCCAGCCGGTGGACAATGCCGGGCCGCTGCGGATCTCCCGCTTCAATGGGGCCCATCCTGTGAAACAGGGCATTGACGAGCGTTCCCGACCTCACGCCCGCTCCCGTATGGCAGACGAGACCCGCGGGTTTGTTGATGACGGCGAGATCTGAATCTTCATAGAGAATGTCCAGCGGGATATCTTCCGCAAAAGGGGTATCGGGAGGCGGGGAAGGGAGTCGCAGTTCGATTCGATCATTGAGGCGGGTCAGGTGCCCCGTCTTTATCTTCTCCCCGTTTACCAGCAGATAGCCCTTCCGGATCCAGTTCTGGATCTGGGAACGGCTTTCTCCGGGGATGCGGCTGATCAGGAACTGATCAAGGCGCATCCGCACGGAGTCGGGCGTGATAATCCAGATTTCACGTTTCTCGCTCAATTCTGAGGCACTGGGGCCGGTCGGCGGACCAGGAAATAGTATGTGACCGCCGATCCGAGAACTGTCAGGATGGCAATGAACTGCGACGTCGACAGGAGGCCGTACAGCACAACCCCCCTGTCGTCGCCACGGAAGAACTCGATAGCAAATCTCAGAAGCCCGTACAACGTCAGGTATTCCAGTATGATCTGTCCGGTGACGTGTTTCCTCGAAAGCCGCCACATGAGAAAAGCGAACAGGCAGAGCGCCCCGACCGACTCATAAATCTGTGTCGGATGCAGCGCGACGTTGAGCGGAACCCCCACGTTTTCATACGAGTATGGGTTCGTGAATACTACTCCCCATGGCAGCGACGTCTGGCTGCCGTAGCAGCACCCCGCCGAGAAACAACCCAGCCGTCCGATAGCCTGGCCGAGCGCGATTCCGGGAGCGGCAACATCCGCCAGCACCCATCCGGGCAGGCGGTTCTTCACCATGTAGATGGCGGCTGCCGCCAGCGCCAGAAGCAGGCCTCCGTAATACACGCCGGTTGAGCGAAGCGTCGAGAGCGAAAAGATCTCACGCAGGTTGTCGGAGTAGTACTGGTAGTTGGAGAAAAGCAGAAGGATCTTCGCGCCGACCAGCGCAGAGAAGATCACGACCAGTCCCATGTTCCAGATCGTATCCGGGCTGATGCCCAGTTTACGGGCGTTGCGGCTGGTAATCCAGATGCCCGCGATGAAAGCCGCTGCAAGCAGCAAGCCGTAGGTGTGGACCGTGACCGGGCCCAGATCCAGGATTTTTGGATACATTGGGAACTACTCTTCCTCCTGCTTTCTCTCTTTGTTGGCTTCTTCGACGATTTTCTGGGCTATGTGCGCCGGAACCTCATCATAATGAGAGAACTCCATGTGGTAAGTCCCGCGTCCTCCGGTTACCGACGTAAGGACGGGCGCATAGCTGACCATCTCCGCCATTGGGACCTGGGCCTTGATAATCTGCGTGTCTCTCTTGATATCCATCCCCTGGAGCCTTCCACGCCTCCCGCTGAGGTCGCCGGTAAGCGCTCCCGCATACTCCTGGGGCGCGTAGATTTCAACATTCATGATCGGCTCGAGAAGGACCGGGTTGGCTTCTTCCATGGCCTTCTTGAAGGCGAGGCTGCCGGCAATCTTGAAGGCCATTTCAGAGGAATCGACCGGGTGGTAGCTTCCATCATAAAGCGTCACCTTGAAATCGACGACCGGATAGCCGGCAACGTATCCGCGGGCGGCGGCCTCCAGAATACCTTTTTCCACTGCCGGAATGAAGTTGCGCGGAATCGCTCCGCCAAAGATCTCGTCTACAAACTCGAACTGCCCGCCACGCGGAAGCGGTTCCATCCTGATCCAGCAGTCGCCGAACTGCCCGTGTCCACCGGTCTGCTTCTTGTGTCGTCCCTGAACATCGGCTTTCCCCCTGATGGTTTCCCGATAAGGGATTTTGGGAGTCTTCAGGACAACTTCAACGCCATAGCGTTTCCGCAGCTTTGCGACCGTTACCTCCACATGGAGTTGTCCCGATCCTGAAAGGAGAAGCTGCTTGGTCTGTGCGTCGCGGTTGTACCTGATTGCCGCATCCTCTTCGGCGATGCGCGCCAGTGCGTTGCTGATTTTGTCTTCATCGCCGCGGCTCTTCGGCTCGATCGCGAATGTCATGGACGGTTCCGGGATCTCCACGCTCGGGAAGATGATCGGGGCCGAAGGATCGCAGAGTGTGTCTCCCGTTGTGGTCTCTCTCAGTTTGGTGACTGCGAAGAAGTCTCCCGCGTGGACTTCTCCCACCGGAATCATGGTCTTGCCCTGCGGGATCTGCAGCGGTCCGAGTTTTTCCGGCTTCCCCTTGGACTGATTGTTATAAGTGCTGTCTGAGCGCATGATTCCGGAATAGAGCTTTATGAGGCTGATGCGGCCGGCGAATGGGTCGGCTATGGTCTTGAAGACGTAAGCTGCGTATGGTTCCGTGCTCGATATGGATCGCTCAACCGGCTCTTTCGTCTTTGGATCCATCCCCGTAACCTTGGCCACGGCGGCGGGAGACGGCAGCAGGTCAATCACACCGTCCAGGATCTGCGCAATCCCGATGTTGAGAGTGGCGCTGGCGTAAAAAACCGGAAAGATGCTTCGTTGAAGGACCGCGGCTTTGAGTCCTTCGACCAGATCAGCCTGTTCCAGTGTCCCTTCAGCGAAGAATTTTTCCATGAGAGCGTCGCTTCCTTCCGCGACCATCTCGATCAGCTTCTCTCGTCTCTCCGAAACCTCGTCTTTGTACTCTGCCGGGATATCTTCTTCCTGAAACTTGCCTGATCCGTCGCGTGCATACCTGTATGCCTTATTGCTGATGATGCTGATGACGCCCGTAAAGTCCTTTTCGCTCCCCATCGGGATCTGGACGGCGACGGCACCACGTCCAAAAGACTCTTCGAGAGATGCCATGCTGCGTTCGCTGCTCGCATTATCGCGATCCATCTTGTTGATCACGATAATGCGAGGAAGGGAATACTCGTCGCAGAATTCCCATACCTTCTCGGTCTGCACCTCCACGCCCGCAACGGCGTCGACCAGCACTGCGGCTGCGTCTGCAGCTCGCAGGGCAAGCTGGGTTTCAGCCAGAAACGGCCTGTAGCCGGGCGTGTCCAGAATGTTGATTTTTCTTTTGTTCCACTCGCAATGCGCAAGAGCGCAGCTGATGCTGATCTTACGTTCGATTTCCTCGTCTTCCCAGTCGGTGACCGTGTTGCCATCCTCTACCCGGGCCAGACGATTGACGGCCCCGGAATCGAACAGAAACGCTGATGTCAATGAGGTCTTTCCCGCGGCTCCGTGACCAACAATGCAGATATTTCGAATAGAATCACTCTCAAAAACCCTCATAACAGACTCCTTTCAGGAGGAATAGCGGGTATGGCAAAAGAAAGCCATACTACCATAGAAACCCTTCGGCCTGAAGCCAGAAGCAAGATCCGAGGGTGATGAATTTCGTGGCTGGCCTTGACCAATGACACAACATTCACGTCGGCGAAAAATTCATCCGGTACAACGTCGGTCGTCCCTCCGGGACTTGATTCTTTATTTGTTCCTATTGAGTCCCGGCACTTCCGTGCCAGGCAATTTTGCCTAAACTAGCGGGACGCGTCCGCCGTGGTTTTTGGTTCACATCAACCGATGTAACCGGTGCGTATCGGGAAGCAGGGCGCCGAGTCCCGGAGGAACGACCGAGAGTAGGCCGGCACGTGAGTGCCGGGAACGTGGAAAGGGCAAAAGAAGAGAACAAGTCCCATGGGGACGACCGAGAAAAGAATCCATGCCCTTCAACGTCAGTCGTCCGCAGCCGCAAAAAGGTAGGAACGCTCCGGCTGTTACTCGATGTCCATTGGCTCCTGGAACTTGCACCCTTCACTGTTGCACATGCGAATCGTGCCGGTCCGTTTTGTCGTCTTCATCAGGGTAAACGGGGCGCCGCACATCGGACACGGATCGGGGAGCGGCTTGTTCCAGAGCACGAAATCGCAATCGGGATAATTGGAGCAGCCGTAGAAGGTCTTCCCCCTGCGGGACTTCCTCTCCACGATTTCTCCCTCGCATCCGTTCCTGCCGCAGGAGACCCCGGTCGACTTCAGCTTGATGAACTTACAGGCAGGATAGTCGCTGCAGGCGGTGAACTCGCCGAAACGGCCATGCTTAATTGCCAGGTTCTTGTCGCAGAGCGGGCACTTATCATCAAGAGGAATGTCCTGTTTGACGGTAACCTGTTCGGCCGACTTGACGATCTTTTTCGTGTTGCGGCAGTCCGGGTACCCTGAACAGGCCATGAATTCCCCGAAGCGTCCTCTCTTCAAGACCATTGGCCTGCCGCATTTCTCGCATTGGATCTCTTCCTGCTTCGGTTCGTCTGTCTCGGGCCCGAGCGAGCATACCTTGGGGATTTCGCGCGTGTTCCTGCATTCCGGATACCCCGAACAGGCGAGAAATCGTCCGAACTTGCCCCACTTTATCACCATCCTGTTGCCGCACTTGTCGCAGATCTCTTCGGTTTCGATCGCCTCCGTCTTGACATCCCGCATCTCCTTTTCCGCCACTTGCAGCTTGCTCGCAAGACGGCCGTAGAAGTCCCTCATGGCGTTCAGCCAGACTTCCCGTCCCCTCTCTATGCGGTCGAGATGATCTTCCAGGCGGGCCGTGTACTCATAGTCGAACAGTTCCTGAAAGCTGGCAACAAGGAGCTCCAGCACCAGTTCTCCCGTTTCCGAAGGGTAGAACCTGCCGTCGTGCTTGTCGACATAGTCGCGGTCCTGAATCGTGCTGAGGATGGTAGCGTAGGTGCTGGGTCTCCCGATCCCCTTGGCTTCGAGAGCTTTCACCAGGCTGGCCTCGTTGTAGCGCGGCGGTGGCTGTGTGAAATGCTGCGCCGGCAGAAGATCCTTCAAAACGAGAACCTCGCCTTCTCTGACTTCCGGCAAAATCGATTCTGTCTCCTCCTGCCCCTCGTCGCGTTCTTCCGGTTTGGATTCCTGGTAGACGGCAAGGAACCCGGGGAATTTCACAATCGATCCGGTGGCCCGCAGTTCGACACGTCCCGCCGAGATGTTTATGTCGGTCTGATCGAAAATGGCCGGATTCATCTGGGAAGCGACAAAGCGGTTCCAGATCAGGGAATAGAGCTTCCACATCTCCGGTTCGAGATCATTCTTGAGACTCTCCGGCGTCCTTTCCACTGAAGTAGGCCGTATTGCCTCGTGCGCCTCCTGGGCTGTTTTCCTCGACTTGTAGTAGATGGGGTGATGTGGGAGATACGGTTCACCATAATCGCGGCGTATCAGGTTGCGGACCTCATGCAGGGCGTTCTCCGAGACGCGGCTGGAGTCTGTCCTCATGTAGGTGATCAGCCCGACGGCCCCCTCCTGCCCGACCTCGATTCCTTCATAGAGCCTCTGGGCCAAAGTCATCGTCTTTTTGACCGAGAAATTCAGCTTCCGGGCAGCCTCCTGCTGCAGCTTGCTCGTAATGAACGGCGGAACCGGATACTTCTTTTTCTCCCTCCTGTGGACGTCTCTGACGACGAAGCGCGACTCCCTGAGTTCCTCGACTATCCGGTTGGCGGTGTCGCCATCGGACACATTCCACTTTTGGCCGTCGAGCAATCGTGCCTTGGCCGAGAATTCGGGAGGATTTTCTGCAGCCAGACGGGCTGCGAGTGTCCAGTACTCCTCCGACTTGAATGCCCGGATCTCCTGTTCTCTTTCGACGATGAGCCGCAGCGCAACCGTCTGCACCCTTCCGGCCGAGAGTCCACGGCGCACTTTGTCCCACAGCAGCGGGCTTATCTTGTAACCGACGAGACGGTCAAGGATACGCCGTGTGAGCTGTGCATGGACCTTGTTTTCATTGATCCGTCCCGGGTTCCTGAACGCATCCTGAATGGCGTTCAGGGTAATCTCGTGGAACAGAACACGATAGACGTTGCGGGACTTCCCGGACAGCTCTTCGAACAGGTGCTGGCAGATTGCCTCCCCCTCGCGATCAGGGTCGGCCGCCAGGTACACATCCTTGATCCCTTTGGCCGCCGCTTTCAACTCCTTCACTACCTTGACTTTGGAAGGAATGACAGAGTAGTGGGGCGTGAAATCATCATCCACGTCGACCCCGAGCTTGCTCTTAGGCAGGTCTTTGATGTGGCCGACGGAGGCTTTAACAATGTAGTCCTTGCCAAGATATTTGCTAATCGTCTTAGCCTTGGCCGGAGATTCGACAACAACAAGTGATTTAGCCATAGAAGCGCGCAAACTATACCAAGCCGGAAGGAAATTCCAAGAAAAAATTCCGCTCCGGCCGATTCATCAGTCTCCAACTTTCCTATTTAATAAGTCTTACGTACAAGTTCCCGGGCAGCTGGCGGATCCACCCGCTCATTTCGAGATTCAGCAGCAGAGCGCTCAACTGGGGGACGCTCAGACCGCTTCCGTACAGTATCTTATCAAACTGAACAACCTCGTCAGTCCTGAGCGTCTGCAGAATCCTGTTCTCCTCCTCGGAAATGAGCGGCAATTCGCGCTTTATCGGAGGTTTTGCATCTTCCTGCACCAGTATTTCATGCCGGACTTCCGCAGGCAGCTCTTCGACTATATCCCTCCATGACTGTACCAGTTTCGCGCCCTGCTTTATCAGGAAGTTGGGGCCGAAACTCTGTGGCGACGTGAGGTTGCCCGGCAATGCGTAAACTTCCCGGTTCTGTTCCATGGCCAGCCGCGCCGTAATCAGAGAACCGCTGTATTCACTGGCTTCAACAATCAGGGCACCCAGTGCCAGACCACTTATGATGCGATTTCGCACCGGAAAGTTTTGAGGTGATGGAGAAGTCCCCGGCGGGAATTCTGAAAGGACCAGCCCCCGGGCGGCGATCTTTTCGTACAACTGGCGGTGTTCGCGCGGATAAACCACATCTATGCCGGATCCCAGCACCGCGATTGTCTTTCCATTCGCCGCAAGACAACCACGATGTGCGGCGGCATCAATGCCGCGGGCAAGGCCCGAAACAATCGTAATCCCCCTGCTCCCCAGATCCGACGCAATTCCCTCAGCCATCTGGAGACCGTAGACCGTCGGTCTTCTCGTCCCCACAATTGCAACGGCCGGCCCTTCGAGCGGTTCCATGCTACCGCGGCCATACAGAACCAGCGGGGGATCGTAGATCTCGTCGAGCAGCGCCGGATAGCCTGAGTATCCTCTCAGGAGAAACCTGCATCCCTCACGATTCCCCCATTCGTAGATTTCCCTCGCGATTTCTCTGTACGCCCGTGCATGAATCAGCGGGAACGCTTCGCCGGGTACTCCGAGCGCCTCTGCGGTCTTCGCTCCCATCCGGAAGAGTTCGCCGATTTCAGTAAGGCTCTTCCAGATCCGGTTCTGGGTCAGGGTTCCTATCCCCGGAATCAGCGTGAGCTCAATCGTGTCCCTGATAACGGCCTCGCCGGCGTCGTCCATTCCGATCCCCCGCTCCGGCCAAATGCCGGGTTCGTCGATTCATGTTTCATCGCCGGATAACTGTGTCATAATGTGGCCCTTTATTTCGCAGCTTCTGCATTTGGCGGGTTTGTTCCGGCAGGTCGGCATGAAAATTAGAATTTCCCTGGTTCATTACCTTAATTCGGCCCCCCTCGGGTGGGCTTTCCTTCAGGGCCCGTTAAGCGATGGTTTTGAGGTGATTCCGTCATCGCCGGCAGACTGCGCGGACCAGCTCGCAGAGGGAGAGGCCGACATCGGTCTTATCCCCAGCATCGAATACCAGCGGATACCCGATCTGCGCATAATTCCCGGAATTTCGATTTCCTCGCTGGATGCCGTGCGCAGCATTCTGCTGATCAGATCCAAAGGAACCGACAGAATACGCTCCGTCGCCATGGATACGTGCTCGAGGACGTCAGTAACGCTGGCGAGAATCCTGCTCGAGCAGAAACTGGAGATTCATCCGGAATATGTCCCTCACCCGCCAAACCCGCCCGAGATGCTTAAACGCTGTGACGCTGCGGTTGTGATCGGAGATCCGGCGCTTCTGGTAAATCCGGAAGATTACGACACCATCGATTTGGCCCAGGAATGGGTCCGTTGGCAGGCGAGACCGTTTGTATGCGCCGTCTGGGCTTGCCGGTCTTCTGTCCCGGCCTCTGCGGATCTGGTCTCGACCTTCCAGAAAGCAAGGGACTGGGGACTGAAGAGGCGGCTCGAAATTGCCGGCGTCTTCGGCCGGTCTTTGAATCTCCCTGTGCCGTTTCTGGATGATTACCTGCGGAACAACATAGACTACAATCTGGGGCGGGGCCACATAGAGGGTTTGCAGGCCTTTCACCAGATGGCTGCCCGACAGAACCTTATCCCAGGGCTCCGGCCGCTCGAATTCCTGGAGAGTCCGCCGGCAGCGTGACGCTACCCGCCGGTCTTCTCGAGTTCCACGTTCCAGTAGAAATAATCACGCCACGAGTCGGGAGCTGACTTGACCCCGATCGTGATATGCAGCATGTTCGGGACCCACTCCGGCTCTTTCGGGCGCCGGATCAGCCTCATTCCCGCCTCGTCCGGTGTGCGGCCGCCTTTCCGGTGATTGCATTCGAAGCAGCAGGTGACGATGTTCTCCCAGGTCTTTGTCCCGCCTTTGACAACCGGGATTACGTGGTCGAACGTAAGGTCTTCGGTGGGACACTTCCTGCCGCAATACTGGCAGGTGTGATGGTCCCTTGCATAGATGTTGGCCCTGCAGAATTTCACATGCTGGAACTTCCTGCGGATCTTGACGTACTTCAGCAGCCGCAGGACGCTCGGCATCCTGATGGTGAAGCTGATGCTACGGATCTCTCGATCGTACTCGGCGAGGACTTCGACTTTTCCCTGGCAGAGGAGCGACAGTGCCCTTCTCCAGGACACGACATTGATCGGTTCGTAGGTTGCGTTCAGGACCAGCGTATGTTCCATTCAGGCTCACTCTCAAAATGAATCACGCCATTCATAATCGCGCGAGCTAAGAAGAACTTCTACTGCTGTACGTGCCGTAACCTCTTCTGGCGTAAAGCTGAAGTAATTCAAATATAAGAGATTTTTTCAGTCAAGCGGTTTTAGAGAGGGAACTATGTGAATCCGGACGCTTTTTGAGAGACAATGTGTCTTGTCGGACAGATTTCCATGCACTAATTCTATCAAAAGGATCGTCATGCGAGTAAAACCCGGTATTGAAGTGCTGCTCGGCGGCAACATGGACCTTGTGCGGGAGAGCCGTGTCGGAGTCGTCGTTCATCCCGCATCTGTTCTGCCCGATCTGCGTCACACCGCAGACGTTCTCCTCGAGGCTGCCGGGTGCGGGCTGGTTTCGCTGTTCGGCCCGCAACACGGCGCCCGCGGTGAAAAACAGGACAACATGATCGAGTCGGAGTTCTACCGGGACCCCGACACCGGCCTCCCCGTCCACAGCCTTTACAGTGAAACCCGCCGTCCTACGCGGGAGATGATGGATGGGATCGACGTGCTCCTGTTCGATCTGCAGGATGTCGGGACGCGCGTTTATACCTTCATCCACACCATGGCGTATTGCATGGAAGCCTGCACCGAATATGAGAAAAAGATGGTTGTGCTTGACCGGCCGAATCCGATCGGCGGCGTCCACGTCGAAGGGAATCTCCTTGATCCCGCGTACCGCTCGTTCGTCGGCCTGTATCCGATTCCGATGCGCCACGGCATGAGTGTCGGGGAACTCGCCCTGTTCCTCAATTCTGAGTTCGAAATCGGCTGCGATCTCTCGGTGGTGAAAATGGAAGGTTGGGATCGTGCCGGCTGGTACGATCAGACGGGACTTCCCTGGGTGCAGCCTTCACCCAACCTGCCCACCCTCGATTCCGCAACGGTCTATCCCGGAATGGTTCTGGTGGAGGGAACGTATCTTTCGGAAGGCAGGGGAACCACCCGTCCTTTCGAGCTCGTGGGAGCACCTTTCATCGACAGCCGGCGCTATGCGGCGCGTCTGAATGAACTCAGGCTTCCAGGTGTGAAATTCAGACCCGCCTGGTTTCAGCCCACCTTCCAGAAGTGGGCGGGGGAAATGTGCGGCGGAGTACAGATTCATGTTACCGACAGAGAAGCGTTCGAACCCTACCTCGCAGGAATCGCGGTCATTTCCGCCGCTCACGATCTCTATCCCGAATCGTTCGCGTGGCGCAAGCCTCCATACGAATATGAAAATGAGAAAATGCCGATCGAGATCCTGTGCGGCGGATGCGGGATTCCGGACATGATCAGCAGCCACACCCCCGTTGATCAGATACGGCAAAGCTGGGAGGAGGACGTCGCATCATTTCTTCGGCGCAGATCTCCCTACCTCCTGTACTGATCGGCTAATCTCGACAGCAGTGTCTTGAAATATGCTAATATGCGGGGCCTATGATAATAGGACTGACGGGCGGAAATGGATCCGGGAAAACCCAGATCGCAGAATACCTGAAGAGCCGTGGCTTTGAATATTTCTCGCTGTCGGATGAAATCAGGCAGGAGATACGTAGCAGGGGGCTCGAGATAACACGCGACATGCTCATCCGGGTCGGGAATGAACTCCGGGAGAGGTTCGGACCGGGAGCGCTGGCCGAACGAATTCTGAAAAACCTCGAGCTCGGCGGCAATTACGTTGTCGATTCGATTCGCAATCCTTCCGAGGTCGACGTTCTGAGACGCCGCAAGGATTTCGTTCTGCTGGCGGTTGTTGCCGACCCTGAGGTTCGTTTTGAGCGCAGCAGGAAACGGGGGAGGGAACAGGCGGCGCAGACGCTCGAGCAGTTTATCGAAGAGGAACGGCGCGAACTCGAATCCGACAACCCCGCAAGCCAGCAGCTTGAACTGACCAGGAAGAAGGCCGATCTGGTCGTCACCAACAACGGCACCCTCGAAGACCTGCACCGGCACCTTGACCAGGTGCTGCCGCCATTGATGAGCCGTTTCGATCGCCCAGGCTGGGACGAGTATTTCATGAGCATCGCCAAGGTCGTGGCAACCCGCAGCAACTGCATGAAAAGGAAAGTCGCCGCGATTATCGTGAAGGACCGGAGAGTAATCTCAACCGGCTATAACGGCACCCCCAGGGGGGCAAGAAACTGCAATGAAGGGGGATGTCCTCGCTGCAACGCCATGGTCGCAAGCGGTACCGCGCTCGACGAATGCCTCTGCAGCCATGGAGAGGAAAACGCGATCACCCAGGCGGCTTACTACGGCATCAGGCTGAAGGGCGCGACGCTCTACACGACTTTTGCTCCGTGCCTCCTCTGCACTAAGATGATTATTAACTCGGGCATTGTCGAGGTTGTCTATAACCAGGATTATCCTCTCAATGGGACGGCGCTTTCTCTGTTGAAGGAATGCGGCGTGATAGTTCGCCGGCACAAGGTCTGACATACTGCGCCGAAAAGGTTGTGAAAACCATTGAGCACCGAGACTGAAGTAAAAATCAGAATTGATGATGCGGAGAGTTTCTGCTCTCTGCTGGATGCTCTCGCGCCCGAAGCCGTCTCGGGGAGGCATTTCGAGGACAATCTCCTGCTGGATTTTCCGGATCACAGACTCAGGAACTCCCGGAGTCTGCTCCGGGTGCGATTTGCCGGCGATGACGCGTTCCTTACCTACAAGGGTCCGCCACGGCCGGAGGGGATCTTCAAGACGCGCGAGGAACTGGAAGTCAGGCTGGACAGCGCCAATGTCGCGGTTCAGATTCTCGAAAAGACTGGAATGACTGTCCAGTTCCGGTATCAGAAGTACCGCCGGGAGTATCTGGTGGATGGAACCTATGTCGCGGTAGACGAGACTCCCATAGGGAACTACGTCGAGCTGGAAGGTTCAGAGGAACAGATAAGGCAGCTGGCGGGAAAGCTCGGAATCCCTGAATCAGGATTTCTTCGTGCCAGTTACTATACTCTGTATCTGGAGTACTGCCGGGAAAAGGGCGTGGCTTCCCGGTTCATGGTATTTCGGGAAAACCGGGACTGAACCGGCACTGGAGGAAAGACATGAAGGGCGTATATGTCGAGGATGTCGGGGCACACGAAGGGAGCGAAGTAACGGTCCGCGGGTGGGTCTACAACAAGAGGAGCAGCGGCAAGCTGCAGTTCATTCTGCTGCGCGACGGGACCGGAATTATCCAGTGCGTGGCATTCAAGGGGAACTTTTCGCCGGAGCAGTTCGAGGCCCTCGACCGGCTGACCCAGGAATCGAGCGTCGAGATCACCGGAAAGGTGCGGAAAGACTCTCGTGCCCGTGGCGGCTATGAACTCGATGTGACCGGATTCAACATAATTCAGGTGACGGAGAACTATCCCATCACTCCTAAAGAACATGGAACGGCTTTCCTCATGGAGAACCGGCATCTGTGGCTGAGGAGTTCGAGGCAGCATGCGATTCTCAGAATCCGCCACGAAGTAATCAAGGCATGCCGGGATTACTTCGATGACCTGGGCTTCATTCTCGTCGATACCCCGATATTTACTCCAAATGCGTGCGAGGGAACGACCACCCTATTCCAGACCGAGTACTTCGATCAAACCGCCTACCTTACCCAGAGCGGACAGCTATACAACGAAGCGACTGCGGCCGCCTTCGGGAAAGTCTACTGTTTCGGGCCGACATTCCGGGCCGAGAGATCGAAGACGCGCAGGCATCTGATGGAATTCTGGATGGTGGAGCCCGAGGTCGCTTTTGCGACCCTCGACGATATCATGGATCTCGCGGAAGGGCTCATCTGCTCGGTGATTGAGCGAGTCTTGATGCGCCGGAAAGCCGAACTCGAAACCCTGGAGCGTAATCTCGCGCCGCTGGAGGGAATCGCCCGTCCTTTCCCGCGCGTCAGCTATGACGAAGCTGTTGAGAAGATGCAGAAAGCCGGATCGGAGATCCAGTGGGGCGGGGATTTCGGAGGAGGAGATGAGACGATTCTGTCGGAGCAATATACGTCTCCAGTGATGGTGCACCGCTACCCTGCCGCAGTGAAAGCGTTTTACATGCAGCCGGATCCTGTGCGTCAGGAACTGGCGCTGTGCGTCGATATGCTCGCTCCCGAGGGATACGGCGAAATTATCGGGGGAGGAGAGCGTATTCACGATCACGATCTGCTGTTGAAACGGCTGAAGGATCACAACCTGTCGACCGAGCCGTTCCAGTGGTACTTGGACCTGCGCAAGTACGGGACGGTTCCGCATGCGGGTTTCGGGATGGGCATCGAGAGAGTGGTCTCCTGGATCTGCGGATTGAGCCACCTTCGTGAAGCGATCGCGTTCCCGCGCATGCTCTACAGAATCTATCCCTGACGCAGGGCGAACTGGATAAAATGGGGAATAAGAAAGTCTCGCGCCTCATATTCGTCGCCGGTCTGGTCACAGGAGCGGTCTGTTTCATCTATTACTACGCGCATCAGCTTACAGTCGCCCACTATGACGCGAAGGCCCACCTTCTTGTCGCGCGCCGGATCGTCGATTCTCTCGAGCCGGGCTACGCCCAGATGGGGGCGCACTGGCTCCCCCTGATACATCTGATTTACCTCCCGTTAGTTCTGTTTGAATCACAGTACCGTTCGGGCTTGCTGCCAAGCCTTATTTCGGTCGTGTCATTCGCAGTGTCGGTATGGCTCACCTACAGAATTTCCTACCGCGTCACCGGTTCTATCGCGTCGGGGGCATTTGCCGCCGTGATCCTGATGGCGAACCCGAATCTGGGATACCTGCAGAGCTGTCCCCTGACGGAACCTTTGTACATGATGCTCCTGCTGCTGGGAGTCGACAGCCTCATCTCCTGGCGCGAATCGGACGGTCAGAGCCTGCCGTGGGTTGCCGCAACGTGGGTGTCACTCGGCGCCCTCTGCCGCTATGAAGGCTGGTTCGTAGCGGCCGGGGTGTTTCTGCTGCTCCTTTATGATTTTCTCACGGGATATCAGCCGAGGCGCAGAGTAGTCAGGGCGGCGGCCGTTTTCTTCTCCGTCTTCATCATCCCGGCAGCTGCTCACTTCGGATACATTTATTACCGGCTTGGAGACGTTTTCTTCCTGCGGGTTGCGCAGGGGAGGGCCGATCCATACGTAACGTTCAAGCGTCCTCTCCTTTCGTTCGTCTACCATCTTGGAGAACTTTCCCAGATGGCCGCACTGATCCCGCTGGCCGTCGCCGCCTTCGGCTTGATCATCTTCTTCAGGCAGCGAAAGGAATTGCGATATCGCGCGCCGCTTCTTCTTCTGTGGCTCCCATCGGTGATCAACATCGCCGCTCTTTACTGGGGATTGATCTACCGGCTGCGTTACTCGGTGCTGCTGATCCCTGCCGTGGCCGTCTTCGGCAGCCTCGCCGTCAATTCGCGGATGGCAAAGAAACGGGCTTTTCTCGCAGTGCTGCTCATCATGATGATTCTTCCGTGGTTGTCCTGGTTTTACGGCATCAAGCTTCGTCCCGGGCCAGGAGCCGTTCTGTTGCCCGCGACAGGCCTGATTCTCTTCCTGATTGCGCGGTCGAAGAGGCACTACGAATGGATGCTGCCGCTCGTCTGTGTTCTGGGGATGCAGATCCCTCCCCTAGCAAGGGAGAACCGGCCGATGATGGCTGAGACATTGGAACATGAATTCATCGAACCCGAACGGGCGCAGGTGATGCAGTACATCGGACGTAACTATGATGGAACCAAAATCCTTATCGATATGGGGAGACAGGCTCCGCTGGTGTACGATTCAGGATTAAACGTGAGGGAATTCATCTATAATGAGGGCGGCGAAAAGCTCTGGCACCGGGCTTTGAACAATCCCGCCGGCGAGGTCGGATGGTTGTGCTCGGAAAACGGTGATGCAATATCGAAAAAGCTCGAGGTTGACCCGGAGTGGGCAGCCGGATATTCTCTCGCCCTGAAAACCGAACATTTCCGTCTTTACCGGCTCAAGGAATGAAGTATCAGTTTGCAGGGCATGTGCAATTCAGGAATTGATATCGGTCGATACGAGTGAAGAGCGTAACTCCTCCGCGCGATGCACAGAAGAAGTTCGATTTTTCCCCGTCCCAGCCGCGTCCATTTGTCTCGCGCCTGCCCGCCGGAATCGATACCTATGAAGAGGGAGTTGCGCGGTTTTTCCAGTGGAGAACCGGACTCGACTATTACGTTGCCATGGATCAGATCGTCGATTTCGTGGTCAGCATGAGAAAACTGAAGGTGGTCGACCTCCTCACCGATACCGCGACTTTTGCTCTGCGGCTGGCGGGGCGCAAGGCATTTCCCGGGCGGATATACTCGTACGACACAAATGTGACACTGCTCGAAAGGGCGAAGCAGCGCGCTCTTCACCTTGATCTGCAGCAGGCAGTCGAATTCAGGCATTTCCAGGAACCGAGCCTGCCGATTCCGGATGGATTCGCCGATCTGGCAGTGTCGGTTTTCGACCTTCACCGCCACCCCGCGGAGCAGTATCTGGCGGAAGCGTTCAGGATTCTGGCGCCTGAAGGAAATTTGATCGTTGCGGATTTACTGGAACCGAAGTCCGGACGAAGGTCTCTCTCCCGAATCTGGAGGCGAATACACCTTCAGTTCATTCAAAAGAACTTCATCGAAGCGCGTGCCGTATACTATGATCGGGAGGAAGTTATCGGCCTGTTTTTCAAGGCGGGATTTCAACAGGTCCTGATCCAGGGCTTGAACGTTCCCGCATCACCTCATTCCGGCGTTTTCAGCCTGATCGCGGCCACGAAATGAGGCTAGGAGTTGCCATGAGAAAACCGAAGGGCATTCTACTGATACTCGCATTTCTGCTCTTCCTTCCGCCGGCCTTCGGCAATCAGATCAAGACTTCAAGAATCAGAAAAGTGGGGGTGTCTCCCAATTTCATCGCTCTCAGTCCCGATGGTTCCACCCTGTACGCGACGTCTTACGGCACAAACGAACTGCTGGCAGTCGATCCTGCAAAGAAAGTGGTCACGCGAAGCGTAAAGGTCGGATCCTCTCCCCTGGGGCTGGCGATCACCGACATGGGCAGGACCGCAGTCATCGCCTGCAAGGATTCCGGTACGGTCACCTTTGTGGATCTCGAGGCGTTCAGGGTGACGGCCGATGTCAGGGTTGTGGGGCAGCCTAATTCGGTTGCCGTCGGGCCGCGGGGATATCGCGCGTATGTTTCAGCATATGGACGCAGCCGTGAGGGATGGCTGCACATAATAGACGTGCGCGACCGAAGCCTGCTTGGCAGCGTCCAGATGGGAACCGCGCCCTTCGCGCTGGCGGTCTCCCCGGTGACTGAACATGTTTTTGTCGTCGTGGGAGGGGACAATGAAGTCTGGGTCGTCGATCCGGAGAAGAGTGAGGTTGTTCAGAAGATTGCGGTGGGAGAAGCCCCGGATGGAATAGCGATCACTCCTGACGGGAAGCGCGCTTTTGTCGCCAACAGCCGGACAGGCGATCTGTCGGTGATCGATACCCAGCTGATGAGCGTACTGATAACGATCCCGATAGGGAAGATGCCTTTTGGCGTCGCGGTAAGCCCCGACGGCAAGCGTGTCTTCGTGGTGAACAACGAATCGCGCAACGTGTCAATCATACCGGCTGATCTCAGCAGCCTTGAAATCGAGACCTTCGCGGTCGAGAAAGGTCCCACCGATGTCGAGGTCAGTCCCGACAGCCGTACCGTCTATGTCGTGAATGAACTCTCGAACTCGATAGTCATCGCCGATCTGGAGTAACCGCTCAGCAGGAACCGGCGGTCCTGCTTTGATTGCTCTTGAACCATTCCGCAAACCGGCTGATACCTTCCCTGAAGGGCGTCTTTGGATCATAGCCGAGGGCCCGTCGCGCCCTGCTTATATCCGCGTACGTGACTTCCATGTCCCCCGGCTGGTCGGGCAGGAAACGGAGGCGGGCTTTCTTTTCGAGCGCCTCTTCGAGGCACGTGATCATCTCGAGCAGAGTTATGGTCTGCGATTCTCCCAGATTCACGATCTCGAACGGGTGATTGGCGTCGACAGCACCGATTATTCCCGAGACTATGTCTTCGACATACGTGTAATCGCGCCTGGAATCGCCTTTGCCGTACACGGGAATCTCCTTGCCGTCATACATCAGCCGGGCGAACTTGTGTATCGCCATCTCGGGACGCTGCCTGGGCCCGTAGACCGTGAAAAAACGGAGGCAGGTGATATGCATCGAGAAATTGTGCGCGTAGGTGTGGCAGAGAAGCTCTCCCGCCCTCTTCGTCGCGGCATACGGCGAAACCGGCCTGTCAACCGGATCGTCTTCAGAGAAGGGAACCTTGGTGTTCCCGCCGTACACTGACGAGGAAGACCCGAATATGAAGCAGCCCGTGGAGAATTTCTTCGCGAGCTCGAGCATATTCACGGTGCCGGTAACGTTCACGGCCGAGTAAAGCTCGGGCTTCTCGATGGAAGGGCGTACGCCTGCCCATGCCGCCAGATGCACGACCGTTTCGGGCCTGGTGTCCTCAAAAACCTTTTCCATGCTGTCCCGGTCCAGGATGTCGACAACGTGAAGCGGCATGTATCCCGACGACTGCAGATCTGCCACATTCCGCCTCTTGATTTCCGGATCATAGTAATCATTGAAATTGTCGAGCAGAACGACCTCATCTCCCCTCTTCTGCAATGCCTTAGCGAGATGAAATGCAATGAAACCTGCACCGCCGGTTATAAGGACACGCATGATGTATCTCCAGATTCAGGTTTTCTGTTGTGCAATCAAGTGACTCAAAGCTATCCCAAAAATGTCCGGACAGTCAATGGCTGTAAGTGATATGATGATGCGCATGTTGCACGTCGGACTGACGGGGAATATAGCGTCGGGCAAGAGTTGCGCCGCATCTCTTTTTGCGGAACTCGGGGCTCATGTCATCGATGCCGACCGCGTGGTCCATGACCTGCTCAATCCCGGAACCGCGACTTACGAAAAGATTGTCAAGGCCTTCGGAGCAACCATACTCAGGCCCGACCGGGAAATCGACCGCAGGAAACTCGGGCAGGTGGTCTTCTTCGACGAGGAAAAGAGGCTGCTGCTCAACCGCCTGACGCATGAAGACGTGGCCGCCGAGATCAGCCGGCGCATCGAAGAACTGGAACAGTCCTCGCCGGCCGGAATCATCCTTGTCGACGCCGCCCTGATCATTGAGACGGGGAGCCACACGTCGTACGACAAGCTGATCGTGGTCATCTGCGATCCGGCGCTGCAGGTTTCGCGCCTGATGAGGCGCGATGGCCTGACCGAGGCTGAGGCAAAAGCACGGATGGATTCCCAGATGCCGGTCGAGGAAAAACTCAAGCTTGCGGATTTTACGATAGACACATCGGGGACGCTGAGGCAGACACGGGATCAGGTTGAGGCGATTCACCGCGATCTGCTCGTTCAGGCAATGAGGTCAAAGGAGCGCAGGTAAGCCCGGCTGCAGGTGTGACCACGGAACATAAAAATTGACAATCTCGAGTCCTCTATGTTACTAGTGCGTCCTTTCTTGTTCAGTCACTGAGGCGCTTTATTCAAGAGACCTGCTGGTGGCGATTGCATGGATCATTTCTCCTCGGCCGAATCGGCAGATCTCACATACCCTGGCCATAGACGGAAAATATGCTTGATTACATCTGGTTGATACCGACTTTACCCTTAGCCGGAAGTGCACTTATCGGTCTGCTCGGCCTCTTCAGACTGAGAGCGACGGGCGAAAAACTCGACAAGAGAATCGTCTCAGCCATAGCTCTCGCTTCCGTCGGGCTTGCATTCATATTGAGCGTCGTTCTGGTCTATCAGCTTTTCGCGGTTGAGCATAAGGAACTGTTTACCATCGACATGTTCACCTGGCTCAACGGCGGTTCTCTCCCTCTGGCGGACGGGGGAATGGCCCGTTTCGAGGTCCCGTGCGGGTTTCAGCTCGATCCGCTTTCATCGGTCATGATCCTGGTGGTGACGGGGGTCGGGTTCCTGATCCACGTCTATTCGACCGGATATATGTGGGATGACAGCGGCTACTACAGGTTCTTCGCATACCTGAACCTCTTCATGTTTGCCATGCTCACCCTGGTTCTGGCAAACAACTACGTGATGATGTTCGTCGGCTGGGAAGGTGTGGGTCTCTGCTCGTATCTGCTGATCGGATTTTATTTCGACAAGAAGAGCGCCGGAGACGCGGGCAAGAAGGCATTTATCGTGAACCGCATCGGGGATGCGGGGTTCCTCCTCGGCATGATGCTCATTTTCGTTCACTTCGGCTCGCTGCGCTTCGAAGAGGTGTTTGCCAAGGCTGCGCAGTTGCCGGTTGAGACGGGACACACGTTCCTTTTCTGGGCAACCGTCTGCTTCTTCATCGGGGCCTGCGGCAAGAGCGCCCAGATCCCTCTATATGTGTGGTTGCCTGACGCCATGGAAGGTCCGACTCCGGTATCCGCCCTGATCCATGCGGCCACGATGGTAACCGCGGGCGTTTACATGGTCTGCCGCAGCAATGCGCTGTACAGCCGGGCTCCCGAAGCCATGATGATCGTTGCGGTGATCGGCGCCCTGACCGCGATCTTTGCCGCCACAATCGGTTTCGCCCAGACCGATATCAAACGCGTTCTGGCCTATTCGACCGTGAGTCAGCTGGGATACATGTTTGCCGCCCTCGGTGTCGGAGCCTTCGTCGGCGGAGTGTTCCACCTGATGACCCATGCCTTCTTCAAGGCGCTTCTGTTCCTCGGCTCCGGTTCCGTCATCATGGCGATGCACCATGAGCAGGACATGATGAAAATGGGTGGTCTGCGCAAGTATCTCCCGTGGACCTACCGGACCATGCTGATCGGCACCATCGCAATAGCAGGAATTCCGCCGCTGGCGGGTTTCTTCAGCAAAGACGAGATCCTCTGGAAAGCATGGAGCAATGGACATCCGGTTGTATGGTTTGTTCTGTGGGCCGGTGCCGGGATGACGGCTTTTTACATGTTCAGGCTTCTGTTCCTTACCTTCTGGGGAAAAGAACGGATGGACGAACACACCAGGCATCACATCCACGAGTCTCCAAAGCGCGTAGTCTATCCGCTTGCCGCCCTGGCAGTGCTGTCGATCGTCGGCGGATTCGTCGGTTTTCCCGCATGGACTGGCATAGCGAACAGGTTTGAGCATTTCCTCGAGCCGATCCTCATGCTGCCCGAGGCATCGCACAGCGCGGCTCACCACTCTGCTGCCCAGGAACTTCTCTTCACCGGTCTTTCGGTGGCGATTGCCGCGGCCGGCATTTTCCTCGCCTACCGGTTCTACGTCCTGAGGCCCGGGACGGCCGGCGCGGTGACTGCAAAGATCAAAGGGTTCTACACACTGGTCTACAACAAGTACTATGTCGACCAGCTGTACGATGCGCTGTTTGTGAACCGGACCAAAGATGCCGGAAGAGCGCTCTTCTTCATAGATTCGAAATTGGTTGACGGGCTGGTCAATTTCGTGGGCGCCGGAACGCGCGGCACATCGTTTGTTTCGAAACTGTTCGACACCTACATAGTTGACGGGCTGGTAAACCTGGTCGGGTGGATCAACATGCGCCTGAACCGGATCGCGACTGCGTTTCAGACCGGGCTGGTGCAGCGGTACGCGCTTCTTGCGGTTGTCGGGATCATCGTATTCATCCTGATTTACAGCGACGCGCTGAGCGTTTTTGGCAAGCTCGCAGGATAATCAAGGGCTGGAAGGCCTTCTCAAGGAGTTGGAAATGGGCTTTTTCATGGACAACATTCTGAACATAGTCTGCTATCTCCCGATCGTGGGCTTGATAGTAATTATGTTCACAAAGCGGGAGAACGAGAACACGATCAGATGGATCGCCAACATAACCGCTTTTCTCGGGTTCCTGGTTTCCATCCCGCTCCTGACTTCTTTCAATGACCCTCGTTTCATCAGCCCTGACGGATACAGATTCGTCTTTGACCGCGCATGGATCACGCAGATCGGCGCCAACTACAAGTTCGGGATCGACGGTATCAGCATGCTGCTTGTGCTGCTGACGACGTTGCTCGGATCCATCGCAATACTCTCGTCGTGGACGGCGATCAAAGAGCGTGTGAAAGAGTATTACGCTTTCATGCTCCTGCTCCAGACAGGCATGCTCGGCGTGTTCATGGCCATGGATTTCCTCGTGTTCTACGTGTTCTGGGAGATCATGCTGGTCCCGATGTATTTCCTCATCGGCGTGTGGGGCGGACCGCGAAAGCTCTATGCCGCGATCAAGTTCTTCCTGTATACGCTGGCCGGCTCGGTCCTGATGCTGGTCGGGATTCTGGCAATTTACTTCTACCAGTACAGCGTCACCGGGATCTATTCGTTCGATATCGTCGGATTCCAGAAGCTCGGCTTCCCGACCGATCTGCAGTGGTGGGTCTTCCTTGCATTCTTCATCGGCTTTGCGATCAAGGTCCCGATGTTCCCGTTCCATACCTGGCTTCCTGACGCGCATGTCGAGGCTCCAACCGCGGGTTCCGTGATTCTGGCCGGCGTGCTCCTGAAGATGGGGACGTACGGCTTCGTCCGCTTCTCGCTGCCGATGTTTCCCTGGGCTACAATGCACTTCCTGAAGCCGCTGCTGATTCTGTCGCTGATCGGGATCATCTATGGCGGACTCGTGGCCCTGATGCAGAAAGACATGAAATCGCTCGTGGCGTACTCCTCGGTCAGTCACCTCGGTTTCGTGATGCTCGGCGTTTTCGCCGCCACGCCGGTCGCACTGCAGGGAGGGATCCTGCAGATGATCAACCACGGCATCTCCACCGGCGCACTGTTCCTTATCGTTGGAATACTCTACGAACGGCGCCATACCAGGCTGATTTCCGAATACGGCGGACTCAGCCATATCATGCCGATTTACGCCACCGTCTTCCTCATAATGACGCTGAGTTCGATCGGCATGCCCGGACTGAACGGGTTTATCGGAGAGTTCTTCATTCTGCAGGGCACCTTCGCCGCGCCCGGGCTGTGGATTTATGCAGCGATCGCGGTTGTTGGGATTGTGTTGGGCGCCGCCTACATGCTGTGGCTCTATCAGCGCGTCATGTTCGGGAAACTCGAGAATCCTCTCAACAAAGCGCTTCCGGACCTGAATATGAGAGAACTGGCGACCTTCGTCCCCCTGATCATCCTGGCTTTCTGGATCGGAATCTATCCGAGCTTCTTTACGAAGTACCTGGACGAGCCTGTGAATGCAATAGTCGAGCGGGTTCGGATTGACTACAACAAAACGAAACTTGCCGACATGCCTCAACCTGCCGAAACGGGCGCAATCAGGTAACGTGGTCAGGCTATGGCCGCACAACACGTCGTCTACGTCGGTCTGGGATCTAACCTGGGCGAACGGCTCGAGAATCTCGAGCAGGGAATTCAGCGCCTCGGAAGCTTCAGCTCTGTAGAGAAGATCTCCAGCTGCTACGAGACTGCGCCTGTCGGCTACCTCGATCAGCCTGATTTCCTTAATATGGTAGCGGCTCTCACGACCGAACTGCCGCCCCACGAACTGCTGCGCCAGATGAAGCTCATCGAGGATCAGATGGGGCGGAAGGCGAGTTTCCGGAACGCTCCCCGCCCGATCGACATCGATATCCTGCTGTACGACGATATCGTGCTCGAATCTCCGGATCTCGTAATTCCGCATCCGCGGATGGCTGAACGCGCCTTCGTTCTGGTTCCTCTTGCCGAAATAGCGCCCGACATCGTGCACCCCGTGTTGCACGAGCGCGTTGCCGACCTGCTGCAGAAGGTGGATCGGAACGGTGTAAGGCGGTTCAGCACCGACTAGCGCTTGTTCATGTCTCGAGTGGGTAGCAGGTGGAACTCCGCCATAAGGCTCGACTGGGAGTCCCCGCCGATCCAGAGAGTGAATCTTCCGGGTTCGACGACGTATTGCATCGCGCTGTTGTGAAATCCCAGCTTACCGGTCTCGATGTAGAAGCGGACAATTCTCTCCTCTCCCGGCTTGAGGCGGATGCGCTGAAATCCTTTCAATTCCTTCACCGGACGCGTCAGGCTGCCCGTCACATCCCGGACATACAGTTGTACGACCTCTTCGGCTTCCATTGTTCCGGAATTGGCCAGTCTGACCGACGCCTGGATTGTGTCGCCGGGCAGAACCGTCCCGGCCGAAAGACGCAGATCGGAGTATTCAAATTTCGTATAAGAGAGGCCATAGCCGAACGGGTACTGCGGCTGATACCCGATGTCCAGGTATCTTGCCGCATCTCCCAATGAACTCTGATACGCGCGCACCGGACTATCGTCGATCATCGTGAGAGACAGCTTTTCGGGCGGGCGGCCGGTGTTCTTGTGAGCATAGTAGACCGGTATCTGGCCTTCGGCTTTGGGGAATGTGATCGGAAGCTTCCCTGACGGTGACTCGACTCCGAAAATCAGATCCGCGAGTGCAGGACCGCCCATGGTGCCGGGATGCCAGCCGTAAAGAACCGCCGCAGCCTTTTCGGCCGCTTTCCCGATAATCAGCGGCCTGCCTGCCAGAACCACCAGCACGATCGGCGTTCCGGTTGCAGCTACTTCATCAAGCAGCGTCTCCTGGGCGCCGGGCAGATTCAGGTAGGCACGGCTGTGTCCCTCGCCGGAGAGAATGGCTTCTTCACCCGCAAAGAAGATGACGACGTCAGCCTCCCTCGCGCACTGTACGGCTTGTGCGAACCCGGTTGTATCTCTGCTGCGGGAATACTTCATCCCACCGGCGTGTAGGATTTCTGTTTTCTCGCCAAGCAGACTTCTAATAGCGGCCAGGGGAGTGATGGTGTCTTCAGTCCTCCCGTCTCGGTTCCAGGTGCCCAGAACCTCGTACGGATCATCGGCCAGCGGACCGACGACTGCTATCCTCCGCGTTTCGGGCGACAGCGGCAGAATTCCATTGTTCTTCAAAAGCACGATGCTTCTGAGAGCGGCGTTCTTCGCCTGCAGCAAAGCTTCCCGCTCCGGTTGGCCCGGCACGGCGGCACGATACAGCGGCCGCTCCCCGAAAAGGCCGAGCCGGAACTTGATGTCGAGGATATGGGCGGCCGCATCATCAATGAGTCCTTCCCGGATCTCTTCTGTCGCGACCAGATCCTCGAGATGGTCACTGTAAGTGGAACTCTGCATCTCCATGTCGACACCTGCCTGGACGGCTTTGCGGGCCGCATCTCGGCCGTCTTCGCAGAATCCGTGATTCACCATCTCCTCGATGCTCTTCCAGTCGCTCACCACGAAACCGGAAAATCCCCACTCCTCACGCAGTATCTTCCTCAGAAGATGGATGCTCCCTGTTGCCGGAACTCCGTTGATTTCATTGAAAGCGGTCATAACCGTCGCTACGTTTGCGTCAACGGCAGCTTTGAAAGGAGGGAGATACACATCGCGCAGCAGGTTTTCTGAAAGCACTGCTGCGTCGTAGTCGCGTCCCCCTTCCGCCGCGCCGTAGCCGGCGAAGTGCTTGGCGCATGCGGCCAGCGTATCCGGGGAAGAAAGATCGCTCCCCTGGAAACCGCGTACCATCGCGGCAGCGAAAAGAGAGGCAAGGTACGGGTCTTCGCCGAAACCTTCGGCGATTCGTCCCCACCTCGGATCGCGTGTGATGTCCATCATCGGGGCGAATGTCCAGTGAAACCCTGCCGCCGACGCTTCCCGTGCGGCCACGCGCGCGCATGTCTCCGCCGCCTGCGGATCCCATGTTGCTGCAAGTGCGAGCGGTATCGGGAATATGGTCCGGCAGCCGTGGATGACATCGCGTCCTATGATCAGCGGGATTCCCAGCCGGCTCTCCTCGACTGCGATGCGCTGGAGTTCGCAGCTGATTGCAGGTTCGGTCACGTTGAGCATCGATCCGATCCGTCCTTCACGAAGCTGCCGGCGCAGGGCATCAGGAATGCCGCCTTTGGGACCGGCCACCTGAACCATCTGTCCGATCTTCTCCCGCAGCGTCATTCTCGAAAGGAGATCTTCCACTCGTGGATGAAAGTTCTTATTGCGACCCATAGTCATTACCGATGGATTGCCGGTTCCGGGAGGTTCCGGGCGGCAAGCTCCCGCTCCACTTCCGCAACTCTCCTCCGGTCGAGAGGATAAAGAAAGAGCGATATCCCTTTCCCGATCGCGAAAATCGCCGGGATGACGGAAAACATCAGGAGTATTCCCCGGAGCGATTTTTCAGACTGCAGCTGATTCGGGACAAAGTCGAAAAGTTCGAGGAGCCACCCGCCAAGAAACCCGGCCACCATGGTTCCCGTCTTGAGAGCAAACAGCGAGGCTGAATGGATCAAGCCGGTCGAGCGCCGTCCGAATTTCAACTGGCCGTAATCGGCCACGTCACCGTACATCGACCACACGAGTGCGGAGGTGGGGCCCAGCATGAACGAACCGACGGCATTCAGCACCATCATCAGGCCGTACATGTCCACCGGGACGAAATAAAAGGCGAACCAGCATGCCGCCGTCCCTATCGTAAGGACAGCCGAGAGCGGTTTCTTGTCGACGCGCCGCACCATGAATCCGACACACAGCACGCCGAGCATCATCATGAGCCTGCCCAGGCTCAGGAAAAGCGAGGCCCGGTCCATACCGAGAAAAACCGTTTCATTGCCCGCTCTTACGACATACTTGAAGAAATGAATCGTGACCGAGTCGCGCGTGGCTATGAAGGTCGTGGAGAAAATCGCAGCAAAAAACAGGATTACCCAAGGCCTGTTCTTAAGAAGCTCACCAAGTTCCTCCCTGATGTTCTGCCGCTGTCCTTCCGGTGGCTGAACACGTTCTTTCGTAGTGGCGAACGAGGTCCAGAAAAGAATGACGGACGCGACGGCAAACAGTGCCATGGTGTACTGGAACCCGAGCAGTTCGTTCCCCCCTCCGAGCTTTTCGACCAGGGTCCTGACGTACATCGATATCAGGAGGCCGCCTCCGTAGGCACCTACGAAGCGGAAGTTGGACGCTATCGTCCTGGCATGTGACGAAGGACTGAGAACCCCCATCAGGGCGGAGTAGGGGACGTTGATGGCGGTGTAGGCCATCATCATCATCGAGTAGGTGAAATATGCATAGATGATCCTGCCGGTCCGGCCGAGGTCGGGGTTGGCGAACATCAGGTATCCGAAAATGCCGTACGGAACGGCCATCCAGAGGAGATAGGGACGGTATTTGCCCCACCTCGTCTTTGTGCGGTCTGCGATCAAACCCATGATCGGGTCGTTCACTGCATCCCAGAGACGAGTCAGGAGAAACATCGTTCCGGCCACCGCGGCGTCTATTCCAAAAACATCGGTGTAGTAGTACAGCAGAAAGATATTGAACGTCTGGAAGAAGAAATTAGAGGCCGTGTCACCCAGGCCGAAACCGACGTTCTCTACGAACGACAGCCTTGTGTGCGATCCGGACTCAGAGTCCCGTGACATGTGCGTCTCTCTTTCTAGGATTTTCAGTTCGCGCGGGGTGACTATACCACGATGGACGTGACGTGGCGTGGCTGAAGTTAAGGCCTGCTCTTGAATATCGGCCGTATTGAGCAATGATTCAGTTCATAGGCGGTCTCTGACGGCCAAAAACCTTAGAGAAATTTCGATTTCTTGACTTGCATCAAGTAAGCGCCGCTTCGGCTGGCTTAACGTAAATATTCCGGCTTCGGGCCGTGATTGGAACCAGCAGGTGATGAGAGTTCATGTATTGCAGCACGTACCGTTTGAGGGGATCGGGAGTATAGATGCCTGGCTTAAAAGGCATCAGGCCTCAATAACCTACACCCGCTTTTTTGAACAAAGCATTCTGCCGCAACTCGACGGGCTCGATCTCCTGATCGTTATGGGGGGGCCCATGAGTGTAAACGACGAGGCCGCCTACCCGTGGCTTCGTGCGGAGAAACAACTGCTGTGCGACGCAATCGCACTGAAAGTGCCGACTCTCGGCATATGCCTTGGTGCGCAGCTCATTGCGAGCGCTCTTGACGCGGCTGTCTCACCGAATGCTCAGAAGGAAATAGGCTGGTTTCCCGTAACGGCGATGCGTCACGAAGGCGCCGTATTCGCGTTGCCCGAACGCTGCGTCGCCTTCCACTGGCATGGTGAGACCTTCGCTCTGCCTCGCGGCGCAGTTCGGCTCGCCAGGAGCGAGGCGTGCGAGAATCAGGCGTTTCAGTTGGGAAGACAGGTTATCGGGCTGCAGTTTCATCTGGAGGCGACGCCCGAAAGCGTCCGGTCGCTTGTAGACAACTGCCGGGATGATCTCTCTCCAGGTTCCTTTGTACAGAACGAAGAAGAACTGCTGCACGTGGAAGACGCGGTGTATGAGCGGGCGAACCGGGTGATGGATACGTTGCTGTCGTACCTGTCAGGAGTCGAATGAGGAAGCTGAAGGCGGAAATACCCGGAGAGAATTACCATCGGGAACTGATCTCGTGTCAGGTCGCCTGTCCTGTCCATACGGATGCGAGAGGCTACATCCGCGCGATTGCCGAACAGCGTTTCGACGAAGCATATCTTATCGCCCGCGGCCCGAATCCCTTTGCTTCTATCTGCGGCAGAATCTGCGGGGCTCCCTGTGAGACCGCATGCAGGCGCGGCCAGGTGCCGAGGGTCGATGACGACGGGCATTTCGTTGCCAACGACAGGCCCGTATCGATACGGGCGCTGAAAGGATTCGCTTGCTCAATAGCCGGACCGGAACGGCGGGGCCATGATGACGTGCTTCGCACCGTTCGTGCTGCGAGTCCTTCGGTTTGCAGCGGACCGGAGGAGATGGCAGCGCTGTTGCGAGCGGCATTGGAGGGGAGAATCCAGCCTGCGAAAGGGGAACAGGTGGCCATAATCGGGGCCGGACCTGCGGGCCTTTCGGCAGCGCACGACCTTGCTCTTCTGGGTTTCAATCCAGTGGTTTTCGAATCTGAGCCGGTTCCCGCAGGCATGCTGGCATTGGGGGTGCCGGCATATCGGCTGCCCCCCGCCGTCATCGAGGCGGAAGTGAACGTGATACGTGCGCTCGGCGTCGATATCCGATGCGGCGTAACGGTCGGAAAGGAAATTAGTTTTGCGCAGCTGCGCAGCGACTTCGCCGCGGTCATTCTCGCTGTCGGAGCGAAATCGTCTCGCGGACTCGGGATTCCGGGAGAACACGGACCGCGTGTTTTCGGAGGGGTGGATCTGCTTCGGGCTGTTGCTCTCGAACTGCCAATCGAACTTGGCAAGGATGTTGTTGTCGTCGGGGGAGGAAACGTGGCCTACGACGTTGCCCGGACCGTTCTGCGCCAGATCGCCTATGACGCCGCCCGCACCGCCGCGCGTCTGCCGGCCACGTCACGCGTGCGCCTTGTGTCGCTTGAAGGACTGGAGGAGATGCCCGCCACTACTACCGAGATCATCGAAGGAGATGAAGAGGGGATTGAACGCCTCAACGGGTGGGGACCGGTCGGGATCAGCCGCGACCGCGACGGTCTCCCGACCGGAGTGATTTTCCGCAAATGCCTCAGGGTGTACGATGAAAACCAGAGATTCGCGCCGCTCTTCGATGACACGGAGCGTCAGACACTGCACTGCGATACCGTACTGCTGGCAGTCGGTCAGACTCCGGTTGTCTCTTTCCTCTCCGAGGGCGGGAGCGATATCGAAATGACAAGGCCCGGCTGGTTGAAGATCGACTCTCAAACACTTGCGACGACGGCTCCCGGCGTGTTTGTTGCAGGCGACCTGGCTCACGGGACACGCCTGCTCATCGACGCGGTCGCATCGGGGAAGACTGCAGCGCGATCAGTATATGAGTATGTCACCGGCCGCAGGCTCGACCAGGAGACTCTGACGGCGCATCTCGTACAAAGCCGCTACCGGCGTGAAGCCGGCTACGAATCGCTGCGTCGCGTTGCCGTGCCTGTGTTGCCCCCGAGCGACAGGCTTGCGCATCCGCGCAACGTCGTGGAAACCGGATACACAGCCGATCAGGCGATGCGTGAAGCACGCCGGTGTCTCGATTGCGGCGTAACGCCGGTTTTTGACGGCAGCCGCTGCGTCCTGTGCGGTGGATGCGCCGACGTCTGTCCGACCCAGTGTCTGAAGCTAACGTCTCTCGATCAGCTGGAAGGCGGCGAGGATCTGGATGCTGCAATCGATTCGATTCTCGGGCCGGCGGCGGAACGCGACGGGAATTCTGCGATTCTCAAAGACGAGGCGCGCTGCATTCGCTGCGCGCTGTGTTCGATGCGCTGCCCCGTGGATGCCATCACGATGGAGCGCACAACGTTTTCAGTCAACTGGAGGTCCGGATGACTACTGTATCCAAGCCCGCCCGCTCGCGCCTGGATCCCGAGCCGATACCGAGGCGGGACATGCTGGGATTGGCCGCCCTTTGGGCGGCGGGCTCCGCCCTTGTGCTGGCGGTGCTGGGAATGGCTCGACTGCCCAAAGCAGCCGTCGTCTCCTCGCCCTCGAAGCGATTCACCGTCATGCTTCCCGATAGTCTGCAGCCCGGCCAGGCATTCCTGCCTTCAGGCCGCTCCGTGGCGGTATTCCGGGATCAGGAGGGGACGTGGGCTGTTTCCACTATCTGCACTCATCTCGGCTGCATCGTCAGGTCGACGCCTGCAGGATTCGAATGCCCCTGTCACGGATCGAGCTTTGCGCCTGACGGCACGGTTGTCCGGGGACCGGCGCCGCGCGCTCTTTCCTGGCTCAAGGTGAGTGCGGCAGGTGAAAAACTCGTGATTGACGAAGGTACTGTCGTACCTCCGGGAACCAAGGTGCAGGTATGAGCGGAAAAATCTCATCTCAGACCGGACTGCTCGAAATGTGGGATAACCTCCGTGCTGTCCCGCGCCGCATTGTGGATTCCGCCTTCCGGAGCGGCAAGCCGAATACAGACCGCACCCGGTCTACATTCATTTTCGGGAATCTCTTTCTGCACCTGCATTCCGTAAGGGTCCACCGATGGAGCCTGCGGTGGACTACAACCTTCGGCCTCGGGATCGTCTGTGGCGCCGCATTCCTTATCACGCTCGTCACAGGCATACTTCTGATGTTCTACTACAAACCGTATCCTGACGTCGCCTACGAGTCGATCAAGGACATACATTTCATAGTTCCTACGGGAAGGTTCATACGGAATATTCACAGGTGGGCGGCAAACATCATGGTTGTCGCGGTGATTCTGCACATGGCGCGGACGTTCTACACCGCGGCATACAGAAAGCCGAGAGAATTCAACTGGCTGATCGGGATGGGCCTGCTGGTGATCACGCTGGCCCTGTCGTTTACCGGCTACCTCCTTCCGTGGGACCAGCTAGCCTACTGGGCGATCACGATCGGAGCGAACATCGCCCAATCTCCCAGGGAAGTCACCGATGCGCTTGGGATCACGGAAAGATTTGATCCGGGTGAGTGGATGCGCCTCATGCTCCTTGGATCCGACGTCGTCGGGCCTGTGGCCCTCATCCGGTTCTATCTGATGCACGTGATGATTCTTCCGCTGGCGCTGACGGCGCTGATGGGTGTCCATTTCTGGCGCATCAGGAAAGACGGCGGGCTGACGCGCCCTGTGAATGCGGATCAAAAACTGAGTCCGCCCGGCGGCGACACGTATCCGGTATTCTCGGAAGCTCCTGCACGAACCTACCAGATTGCTGCGATTGTGAAAGGACGAACTTCCCAGGTGGGGAACGGGCCCGAGAATACTGTGCCGTCGATGCCGCACCTGTTCTATGCCGAGCTCGGGCTGCTGATGCTCACGGCCTTTCTCTGCCTCGCCTTCTCTGTGGTTTGGGACGCGCCCTTAAAGGAAATTGCAAATCCCGCCGTCCCGGAAAACCCGGCCAAGGCTCCATGGTATTACCTCGGCCTCCAGGAGATGGTTTCGTTCTCGGCTTTCATGGGAGGATTCGGCATTCCGGCAATCGTTCTGATCGGCCTCGGACTGATTCCCTTTGTCGAGCGAGAGGAATCGGGGACGGGTGAATGGTTCGGCGGGCCGGGAGGCTGGCCTCTGGCGAGGAATTCGGCCTTGTTCGGACTTTCGGCCGCAATCGTCGTGGAAGCGGTCGCGATCAGGTTCGGGTGGATCAGGGAATGGTTTCCGGATGCTCCCCAGCTTCTTATTACATTCGTGAATCCCGGAACCGTGCTGACGCTCGTTTACGCTTCTTATTCCGTCTGGCTCATCAGGCGCTTTCAATCCACCCGGGCCGGCGCTGTCGGCCTGTTCACATGTTTCCTGTGCGGATTCGTCGTACTGACCATAATCGGCGCGTACTTCCGCGGACCGAACTGGGTTTTCTACTGGTCTCCTGCAGAGTGGCCGGGACACTGAACTCGTATGAACAAGAACAAGTACTTACTTCTCGGATCCAGTCTCGGTGTACTGGCTCTCCTGATCGTGGCTGCGGCCCAGGAGGGATTCAGGGAGTGGCGTGTAATTCAGCGAGCTACGCAATCTGACGAAGGGCCCCTCGGCGTAAGGCTGCGCCAGGTGGTAAGTCCGGGTCTTGGAACGAGCGACCGTTGTGTTTCATGTCACGTCGGAATGGATCCGAATGAGCAGGGAGTCCGGGGAGGCCGCCTGATGATTCAGCATGCCGATGTCGTTCACGACACCTCGGAGTTCGGCTGCACCATCTGTCACAGCGGACAGGGCCTTGCGACCGAAAAGCTTGACGCTCACGGCGAGGTGCGGTTCTGGCCGGAACCGATGATTCCGCTCCAGTTCAGTCAGGCCGGCTGCGGCACCTGTCACGCCAGTCTGGGCATGCCGGGCCTCGAGGCATTCCGGCAGGCGCGCGGTGCATTTGAACGGCTCGACTGCCTTGCCTGTCATCGCGTCGACGGGCGCGGAGGAACCATGCGGCCGGATGGGTTCGGGATGGAAGGTCCCGATCTGTCGCGGGCGGCGCTCTCGGGGTATGACCCGGACTGGTATTCGAAACACCTGCTCGAGTGGGAGAAGGCGGAATCGGGATCGTGGAAGGCTGCGTTCGCACCCATCGGAGAGCAGGACCTTCGGCTGATTTCCACTTACCTGTCAACGCGCATCGGGGCGGCGAAACTGGCGGAGGCGAAGGTGCACTTCCTTTCAAACGGCTGCCTCGGCTGCCATCGGGTGAGCGGCTTTGGCGGGGATGAAGGGCCGGACCTCACTCGTGCAGGAGAGAAGGATCCGGGACAGGTATCCTTTGCGCAGGTGCAGGGGAAACACACTCTCGCCAATTGGTTCTCAGAGCATTTTCGTTCTCCCGCCTCGCTCGTCGCCGATTCCCTGATGCCTGCCGTCGATGTTTCCGACGAGGAGATCGAACTTCTTACCATGTACACGCTCTCGCTCAGAAGGCGAGAACTCCCCGGGACATACGTATCGAAAGAAAGAATGCGGGTCGAGAAGCTCGAAGAGAGGGAGTTTGCTTCTGATGGGCAAACCGTTTTCAGCGCCGTGTGTGCCGGCTGCCACGGGAAGAAAGGGGAGGGGAAGCAGGCGCCCGGTCGGCAGGTCTTTCCGGCAATTGCAAATCCTGATTTCCTTGCGCTCGCATCGGATGAATTCATTCTCGAAACGATCACCCAGGGGCGCCCCGGCCGCAAGATGCCTTCGTGGGGCACCAAGGAAGCTGGGCTGAAGAAGTACGAGATCAGCCGGGCGGCAGAGTATCTGCGGAAGATGGGAGGAGTGGAGTTCAGGACCGATCCGAAGACGCGCCGCTGGCTGTCAGGGAATTCCGCCGAGGGGAAGCGCCTGTTCGCAAGCGCATGCTCCACGTGCCACGGCGCCGAAGGCGAGGGGAAGGAAGGGCCGGCGCTCAACAACAAAGCGCTGCTGGCCATCGCGACCGACACATATCTGGTTGAGACGATAAGCGGCGGGCGACGACGAACCCTTATGGAAGGATTCCTCACCCCTTCGATGGCGCGCCCTACGCTGTCCCCTGCAGAGATTGAAGACGTCGTCGCATACATCCGTTCCTGGGAAGGAGTTGAAAAATGAAAAATGAGATCCCGCGGCGCGAGTTTCTTGCGTTGCTCTCGGCTTCGGGCTTCGGAGCTCTGGTCTCCTCTTCGGTGCGGGCGTGGGGGCTTCAGAATCCTGCCCAGATGAATCCGCTCGCCTCGTATCCGGACAGAAACTGGGAGCGCGTCTACCGGGATCTGTGGAAGTACGATTCCACGTTCACTTTTCTGTGTGCGCCCAATGACACGCACAACTGCATTTTGAACGCATACGTGCGCCAGGGAGTCGTGACACGCATCGGTCCTACCATGCGCTATGGAGAAGCAGTCGACCTGTCGGGAAATCGTGTCACAGCCCGGTGGGATCCAAGAGTGTGCCAGAAAGGGCTGGCGCTTACCAGGCGGTTCTACGGAGACCGGAGGGTGAACCAGTGCATGGTTCGGGCCGGATTTCATAAATGGTATAAGGAGGGATTTCCCAGAGAACCTGACGGGCTGCCTAAGCGCGAGTATTTCAACCGGGGGCGAGATCAGTGGGTGCGTGTCTCTCACGACGAGGCTGCAAAGATTGTCGCGGCGTCTCTCAAGAATATCGCCGAGACCTATAGCGGCGAGGAAGGGAAGCGCAGACTCCGGGCTCAGCACTACGATGAAGAAGT
>JAAYAM010000338.1 GCA_012719355.1 Acidobacteriota bacterium | reverse complement strand
TTGTCGGAATACTCAACCAGATCAGAGGCTCTCGTATCGAAGTACAGACGCCGGCAGGAATCGTCGCCGGCAGGCTTTTGGGAGCTGAAATGAAGAATGCCGGCATCGGACCGGGTGCCGTAGCGCAGGAGATTCATCTCAGCGTGTATACCGCTGCGAGTGAGATCCAGATTGTGAGACTCGAATCGGCCGGCGCCCTGAAATTCACCGAACCCGGCCTGGCGGCTGATCTGGGCCGATATCTGGATGCAGTGAACTCAACTCATCAGCGAGACGTGCGGCGGCTGCGGATCAAGACACTCGGGACGGGCGAACGACAGATCCACGTCAGCTACACGTCGGAATCCCCGATCTGGAAGACCACCTACAGAATCATCCTTGAGCCGAAGCAGAAGCCGCTGCTCCAGGGCTGGGCCATAGTCGACAATACGACGCCGATGGACTGGCTGAACGTGACGCTCACTTTGACGGCGGGTGCTCCCATAAGCTTTGTCCAGGAGCTGTCGCGCCCGGTGTATGCGCGCAGGCCGGTGGTACCGCTGGCGCAGGGGGTGCAGGCCTATCCCCAGACGCACGAGGGCATGATCGAGAGTGCAGAGCAGGAACCGTCGCGGGAAGAAAAGCGAAAGGGAATGCAGCAGGGATTACAGAGCAGCGACTTTGCCGGGAGAACGCGGCTGATGGAGGCGCCGGCTCCACCGAGCGATGCAATATCGCCGGCAGAGCTGAGGCTCTCTGACGCGATGCGCCGGCAGGAGTTGGAGACCGCGCAGGCGGGTGCGGTTGCCGAGCAGTTCGAATACAGGATCAAACAGCCGGTCACCATCAGGCGCAATGAATCAGCTCTCCTGCCGATCATTCAATCTGAGATAGGCGGAGAGAAAGTCGCCGTCTACAGGGGAGAGGAGAGCGAGCGGAATCCACGCCTGGCATTCTGGCTGAAGAATTCCTCGGGACTTGCGCTTGATGCCGGACCGGTGACGGTGATCGACAGCGACTCGTTCGCAGGCGAAGGGTTGATCGGGGCAATGCAGCCGGGGGAGAGCCGCATCCTGAGCTATGCCGTCGATCTTGGAACCGAAGTTTCCACATCGAGGGAAGCTGAAAGAAGGCGCGTTGAGCAGATTGTGATCGACCACGGAACGATGCGGATGTATTCCAAATTGATTGAAAAGAAGACTTACAAAATAAGAAATAACAATGATGCTGCGAGGACCGTGGTGATCGAGCACCCGGTGCGACCGAGATGGACGCTGGTGGGGACTGCTCCCGTGGAATCCTCGGCCAACTATTACCGTTTCAGAGTGGAAGCACGTCCAAAATCGACCACCGATTTTGCGGTCCTGGAGGAACTGCCGCAGGAATCGTCGTTTGCGGTGTCTTCGATCACGCCCGACCAGATAGCGGTGTGGGTGCGCGATCGCTTCATCGATCGGGAAACGGAGAAGGCTCTGCAGGCGATAACTGAAAAGAAGAGCGAGATAGATGCTCTGAACGGCCGGCTCCAGGCACTCGAGCGGGAGCAGAGCGAGATATTCAAGGACCAGGAG
>JAAYAM010000337.1 GCA_012719355.1 Acidobacteriota bacterium | reverse complement strand
TGCGCGAATGCCGTACTTCATGTCGAGAATGTACAGCTTAACAGAAACGGTCTTGTTTTTTCGAGGAACAACGGTCTGAACCGGACGATTGACGTTTGCTGATGTAGCTCAGGACCGCCATTCCGCCGAAGAAAATGACGGCGAGAATTATCATCAACACAGCCCCGATATCCATACTCCAGCAGCCTCCAGTACCGTCACTCTAATCCGGATGGCGCAACGTTTCGATCCAGTGTAAGCAGTAGTTGTCTGGAGAAAAGAGGGTATGCAGGCCGGCGGCTTACCTGCTCTGCAACCAGGTCAACCCGCCGGCCGGAAGCCGGTCAGAAGACAATGACTTTGTCGGCCTCCCTTGTCCATTGAGTAAGCTCATCCATGGAACTCCGCCTGGCGCCTTCCACAAGCGCCTCCGGCTTGATGCCGCGGGCATCCATGCAGGAACCGCAGACCCCCACGTTTTGGCCCTTCGACACGAGAAATTTCAACATGCGCTCGATATTGTAGTATCCGTTGGGTGTGACCTGACCGGCCACGGCACACGAAGCTGCGTCCCCCATCAGAAAAACAGAAACCTTCGTTGTCTCGTCTTTGGCCAGAGAGTCTGCCAGTCGCAGTCCGTTGTAGCCACGTTCACTCCCGTATGGAGCATCATTGACGATCACGAGGCAGTTCATTTATCCCCCTCAGATGCGGCACCTGTCTCTGTCGCGGCCAGCCGCTTCTCCAACATATCCAGCTGCTCGCGCAGATTCCGGACCTGATTCCGGAGCGCCTGCGCCTCGCTTTCGGAATCGCGTACACGAAGCCATCCAGGCAGTCCGGTAGTGAAGAAGTTGTATCTGCGACCCCGTCCGCCGGCAAAAGCACGGCCTCTGAAGCCAAACCGGAATCCCGGCGCCTCAAACCCGGCGCAGTAACCCCGTCCTCTCCCTGTCATCCTTCCCATCCCCATCGGGCCAGTCTGATCTCGTCCCGGCATTTCCTTTACTCCTTTCATTTTTCAATCATTCAGATCTGCCGGCTTGACCGGCTCTTTGGTATGGATGCAAGTTCCGTACCAACGGCACACACCTGCTAATAGGAAATAAGATATTTTATTGTGTTTCCAGGCCATGGGACACCTGGCAGCGCGAGCTTATCCCAGGTGAAGGAGACGAATCGTTATGACTCCCAGTGCAATGAGCGGCAATTCCCACGCCAGACTCAGGATGCCGCCGGTCGCCCGCCGGCCCGGGACCAGATCGGCCAGCGCAATGTAAATGAAGCTTGCCGCCGAGACGGACAGAAGATACGGAACCAGCAACTGGACGAGCGGAAGGAGCAGATAGGCGACAACAGCGCCGACTACGGCAGCCATGCTGGATGCTGCATTAAGCCAAAGCGCTTTCCATTTTGGATAACCGCTTTCCAGCAGAATCGCGAAATCGCCGACTTCCTGGGGAACTTCGTGCGCAATCACCGCCACTGCCGTGGCAATTCCCATGGGAATGGAGCTGCCGAACGCAACCGCTACCGCGACCCCATCGACGAAATTGTGCAGAGAATCGCCGATAAGAATCATCATTCCCGAGCGTGTGTGGGTTTCGCACGTTTGCTCGTGACAATGCCGCCAGAGAGCGAACTTCTCAAGAACAAAAAAGAGTACAAGCCCCGACAGAACGACAAGCAGCACGCGCTCGCTGGAAAGTTGCCGCTGTGCGTGCGGAATCATGCCAAAGAACGCCGCGCCGAGAAGAGTGCCGATCGCATAAGGGATCATGGCCCCCGTGACAGAGGCCATCCGTTTCGATTTGAACAGGAGCATCACGGCAGCCAGCCCGACCGAACAGATCGAACCGAGAAGCGTGAACAGGATTATAAGGGCAAGGATCATATTGTCGTTGAGCGGACGAACCGGGGCGTCAGACCTGCATGGCGGCTGTGGCACCCAGACTCAGCGCCCGGTCCTCCACGTTCCGCCATATGAGACGGATATCTTCGGCCGCCTGTCCTCCGTATTCGACCACCGTGAGCCCGTCCGTCTGTGCATTTGTAACCGCACGATCATAGTGAATCCTGCCGGCAAGCGAAGCGCCCGATGATTGTGCGCTGCTTTCTATCTGTCCGGTAATCTGCGGATTCAGCTCCCATTTGTTTACGCAAATCATGGCGGGAATCCCGAAATGCCCGGTAAGCGCCAGGACCCGCTCCATGTCATGCACGCCGGACATGGTCGGTTCAATCACGATGAGTGCCAGTGAGGCGCCGGTGATGGAAGCAATGACGGGGCAGGCAATTCCGGGAGGGCCGTCAACGATCAGCCATGGCCTGTTGAATTCCTCGGCCAGCTTGCGCGCCTGCTTCCGGACCGTAGACACCAGCTTCCCCGAATTTTCAGCCCCTATTGCCAGCTGCGCATGCACCATGGGGCCGAAACGCGATTCCGAAACGAACCATTCCCCGCATACCCGCTCAGGGAAATCGATCGCCTGCACGGGGCATCCCCGGACGCATACGCCGCATCCTTCACAGGAAAGTGAATCGATTGCAAAATTCCTGAACGAGCCGTGGTGAACGACCCGCACCGCATGAAACCGGCAGTCGTCCCGGCAGGCGCCGCAGCCGATGCAATCGTCGGTCCGGATAACAGCTTCCCGGCCGCTCCTGAATTCCTCCCGCTTCCTGATGCGGGGCGACAACACAAGGTGCAGATCGGAAGCATCAACATCGCAGTCGGCGATGACGGCGGATCCGGCAAGGGCGGCAAACGAAGCCGTGATGCTTGTCTTGCCCGTGCCTCCCTTGCCGCTGATGACAACTATTTCTTTCATGCAGTCCCCACTATTTTCCCTCTGGTTGTGACGGCGGGACCTTCTTCTTTGCCTCGGGCTTCAGAGATGATCCTGCAGCAGAGACGTTCGAATAAT
>JAAYAM010000336.1 GCA_012719355.1 Acidobacteriota bacterium | reverse complement strand
GCCCGTTTGGCCTTTATCCCCTCGAGGTCAAGATTTCCCGACAGCAGATCCGTCTCCAAATCTGTAGGTTCGGCTCCACCATCGGTCTCGGGAGCCTCCATCGGAACCATCTCCTCGGTCAGCTTGACGTTGTGGTAGTAGTCCATCCCGGTACCGGCAGGAATGAGCCGGCCCATGATGACATTCTCCTTCAGGCCTCGCAGGTAATCGACCTTACCGCTGATTGCAGCTTCGGTGAGTACGCGGGTAGTTTCCTGGAAGGATGCGGCCGAGATGAAGCTGTCGGTCGAAAGCGACGCCTTGGTGATTCCCAGCAGCAGCGGTCTTCCTTTTGCCGGCGCCCCGCCCTGAGCCTCAACCCGCTCGTTTTCTTCATAGAAACGGAACTTGTCCACCTGCTCCTCGAGCAGGAACTCCGTGTCTCCAACATCCTCAACCTTGATCCAGCGCATCATCTGGCGGACGATCACTTCGATGTGCTTATCGTTGATGTTGACGCCCTGCAGACGATATACCTCCTGGATCTCGTTAACGAGGTAGCTCTGCAACTCCTTCTCACCCAGCACCCGCAGAATATCGTGCGGATTGCGCGGGCCGTCCATCAGCGCCTCACCGGCTCGGACGTATTCGCCCTCCTGGACGTTGATGTGCACGCCGCGCGGGAGCAGGTATTCCTTGATCATCCCGCTGTCGTGATACACTTCGATCTTGTGCTGGTTGCGGACCACGCCGGCATACCTGACGACACCGTCGATCTCGGTAATGACCGCCGTCTCTTTAGGCTTGCGCGCTTCGAACAGCTCGACGATGCGCGGCAGACCGCCCGTGATGTCCTTCGTCTTGCGCGTCTCGCGCGGGATCTTCGCCAGGACACTGCCGGGGAAGACTTCCTCACCATCGTCGACCCACAGATGCGCTTTTGACGGGAGCAGATAGCTCTTTACTATCTTACCGTTCGCGTCTCTGACGTTGATCTGCGGCTCGTATTTTTCATCGGAAGATTCCGTGATGACCTGGCGCACCAGACCGGTGTTCTCGTCGCGCTCCTCCTTCACCGTTATTCCGTCATGAACGTCTTTGTACTCGACCGTTCCGCCGAATTCGGTCAGGATCGAGAAGGAGTACGGATCCCATTCCAGCAGTACCTGTCCAGGTTTGATCTTCTGACCTTCCTTCACTTTCAGGTTCGCGCCGTATGCGACCGAATAGCGCTCCCGTTCACGGCCGGCCTCATCCGCGATGATCAGCGTGCCGTTGCGGTTCATCGCCACAAGGCCTCCGTCCCGGCTGGTCACGTACTGAATGTTGAGGAACTTCACGATACCCTCGTTCCTCGCTTCTTCGGTCGACTGCTCGTGCGTTCTGCTTGCGGTACCGCCGATGTGGAACGTACGCATTGTCAACTGCGTGCCGGGTTCTCCGATCGACTGGGCGGCGATCACTCCTACGGCCTCACCCAGATCAACCATCTGGCCGGTGGCAAGGTTGCGCCCGTAGCACTTGACGCAGACGCCGCGCTTCGCCTTGCACGTCAGCACCGACCTGATCTTGACCTTCTCAATACCGGCAGCCTGAATCTCGGCAGCGAGAGCTTCCGTGATTTCCTCGTTTACGCCGAGGATAGGCTCGCCCGTAAGCGGGTCCTTGATGACTTCGAGCGAAACACGGCCGACGATACGGTCGCGCAACGGCTCGATGATCTCGCCCCCTTCGATGATCGAAGTCACGTAGATTCCGTCGAGCGTATTGCAGTCCACGGTCGACACAATCACGTCCTGCGCCACATCTACGAGGCGTCGCGTCAGATAGCCCGAATCCGCCGTCTTCAGAGCGGTATCGGCCAGTCCCTTGCGCGCACCGTGGGTCGAGATGAAGTACTGCAGCACTGTCAGGCCTTCCCGGAAATTGGCCGTGATCGGGGTTTCGATAATCTCGCCCGAAGGTTTCGCCATCAGGCCGCGCATTCCCGCGAGCTGTCGGATCTGCTGTTTGCTTCCGCGCGCACCGGAATCAGCCATGATGTAGATCGGGTTGAATTCATCGCCGCTCTCATCCTGCTGCGCCATTTTCCGGAACATCTCGTCGGAGACTTTCTCGGTAACATCCGACCAGATATCGATGATCTTGTTGTAGCGCTCACCGTCAGTGATGGCCCCATCCTGGTACTGCTTCTCCACTTCGATAACGCTTTCACGCGCCTCGTCGACCATTTCGGTTTTGCTCTCAGGCACCACGAGATCGTCGATGCCGATGGATATTCCCGCCTTTGTGGCGTGAAGGAAACCGAGATCCTTCAGGTCGTCCAGCATTTTCACGGTTGTGTCGAGGCCGAACTGCAGATAGCAGTAGTTGACCAGCTGCTGCAGTCCTTTTCTCTTCATCAGACCGTTGATAAAGGGCATCCCCTCAGGGAGGATTGAGTTGAAGATCAGCCGGCCGATGGTGGTGTTGATGAATTCGTTTTCCACCTCGCGCACATCGGCGCGCATCACCGCCTGGTCGTCATACTGCGTCGTCAGGTCCATCAGGGCACCGGAATAGCGGTAGCGGATCGGAGTGAGCCGCTCGACCATTCCGTTTTCCAGTGCGAACATGGCTTCGTCATACGAACCGAAAGCACGCCCTTCTCCTTTGGTCCCCTTCTTCCCCTTCGTAAGATAGTAGCAGCCGAGCACAATGTCCTGACTCGGGATCGCGATAGGCTGTCCGTTGGCAGGAGAGAGGACGTTCTGACTGCTCAGCATCAGCACTGACGCTTCGATCTGCGCTTCAGGCGACAACGGAATATGGACGGCCATCTGGTCGCCGTCGAAGTCAGCGTTGAACGCCGCACAGACGAGCGGCGGAATCTTGATGGCTTTACCTTCCACCAGCACGGGTTCAAACGCCTGGATGCCGAGGCGGTGCAATGTGGGAGCGCGGTTCAGAAGCACCGGATGGTCTCGAATGACCTCTTCCAGGATATCCCAGACCACCGACTCCTGCCGCTCAACCATTTCCTTGGCGCCTTTGATCGTGGCGGCATGGCCCTCTTTCTCGAGGCGGTTGTAGATGAAGGGCTTGAACAGTTCCAGCGCCATCTTCTTGGGCAGACCGCACTGGTGCAGCTTGAGCTCCGGACCCACCACGATGACCGACCGGCCCGAATAATCGACGCGTTTTCCGAGCAGGTTCTGCCGGAACCTTCCCGATTTCCCCTTCAGGGTATCGCTCAGTGATTTCAGCGGGCGGTTGTTGGCACCTCGCAGCACGCGGCCGCGCCTGCCGTTGTCAAACATGGCGTCGACCGCCTCCTGAAGCATCCTCTTTTCATTCCGGATGATGACTTCGGGAGCTCTCAGCTCCATCAGTTTCTTCAGCCGGTTGTTTCGATTGATAACCCTGCGGTACAAATCGTTGAGGTCGGAAGTTGCAAACCGTCCGCCGTCCAAGGGCACCAGCGGACGCAGCTCCGGGGGGATTACCGGAATGACGTCCAGAATCATCCATTCGGGCTTGTTTCCCGATTTGCGGAATGCATCGACCACCTTCAGCCGCTTGGCGTACTTGATCCGCTTCAGCTGCGAGGTCTCTGTCTTCATGGCCGCACGCAGCTCATCCGCAATCTGCTCGATATCTACTTGCTTGAGCAGCTCTTTGATGGCTTCCGCCCCCATCATTGCTCTGAACCTGCCGGGAAATTCCTGTATCAGGGCCCGGTACTTTTCTTCGTTCAGGAGCTCTCCCGCCTTGACCGGAGCTTCGCCGGGGTCAATCACGACGTAGGCTTCGAAATAGAGCACCCGCTCAAGGTCTCGCAGACTGATATCGAGAAGATGACCGATACGGCTAGGCAGTCCTTTGAAAAACCAGACATGCGAGCAGGGAGACGCCAGCTCGATATGGCCGAGCCTCTCGCGCCGCACCTTTGACAGCGTTACCTCCACCCCGCATTTATCGCAGACCACGCCGCGATACTTCATGCGCTTGTACTTGCCGCACAAGCACTCCCAGTCCGTCACCGGGCCAAAGATCCGAGCACAGAACAGTCCATCCTTTTCCGGCTTGAAAGTGCGGTAATTGATGGTTTCGGGTTTGGTCACTTCGCCGCGCGACCAGGCCCGGATTTTTTCCGGAGAAGCAAGACTGATTCGAATACTGTCGAAATCAGTGCTCAGATCTGATTTTTCCATTACATCTTTAAAACTTCTCAATGGCCCCTCCATTCCAAGAGGTTTTATTATCTAATTCGTTTAAAAGTTCGTTCATACCTCTTCGGTAGTTTCGACTTCAGCCTGCCGCGCTTTCTGCCGCTGGATCAGCTCCACATCGAGGCAGAGGCTCTGCAATTCCCTGATAAGAACGTTGAAAGATTCGGGAATTCCGGGCGTGAAGTGGGACTCTCCTTTCACGATTGCCTCATAAATCTTGGTGCGTCCCTGGATATCGTCCGATTTCGCCGTCAGCAGTTCCTGGAGGATGTTCGCGGCGCCGTAGGCTTCCAGCGCCCAGACTTCCATTTCGCCGAAACGCTGACCTCCGAACTGTGCCTTGCCTCCGAGCGGCTGCTGGGTGATAAGAGAGTACGGACCGATGCTCCGGGCGTGGATCTTGTCATCCACCAGGTGCGACAGCTTCAGGATGTAGATGTATCCGACCGTCACCTGCTGGTCGAACTTCTCTCCCGTCATGCCGTCATACAGGTCGATCTTTCCGCTCTCCGGCAGTTGCGCCCTGCGCAGCATGTTCTTGATTTCCGACTCGGACGCGCCGTCGAACACAGGTGTTGAGAAATAGAGGTTGAGCGCCTTGGCCGCCCACCCGAGGTGGGTCTCCAGGATTTGGCCCACGTTCATACGTGAAGGAACGCCAAGGGGATTCAGGACGATTTCGACCGCCGTTCCGTCGGGCAGATAAGGCATGTCCTCTTCCGGGAGTATCCGCGCGATGACGCCCTTGTTGCCGTGGCGTCCGGCCATCTTGTCGCCGACCGACAGCTTTCTCTTCATTGCCACGTAGACCTTCACCATCTTGATCACACCCGGCGGGAGTTCATCCCCTCTGCGCAGCTTGCCGAGCTGTTCTTCATGAAGGTTCTTCAGGATCTGGATCTGCTTCTCCGTCTTTTCTTCAAGCCGCTTGATGCTCTCGTATACCTTTCCTTCCTTTTCCGCCTTGAAGTCGTTCTTAGTCTTGTTCAACTCGGACGAACTCAGACCCTCGAGCATCGTCCGTGTCAGTTTGGTCTTTTTCTTCAGCACGACCTCGCCCGAACGGTTCAGGATGTCGTCCGGGAGAATCTCGCCGGCCAGAATCTCGATAAGACGCTTGGTGCGTTCTTCCTTGATGATCCGGATCTCATCGTTCAGGTCCTTCTCCATCTTGTCGACCTGCTCTTTTTCGATCTGCTTGGCGCGCTCATCCTTGGCCACGCCCTTGCGCGAGAAGATCTTCACGTCGACGATGGTCCCTTCGATGCCGGGAGGGGTGACAAGCGAAGCGTCGCGCACTTCTCCGGCTTTTTCGCCGAAGATGGCGCGCAGGAGCTTCTCTTCCGGAGAGAGCTGCGTCTCTCCCTTGGGAGTCACCTTTCCTACAAGGACGTCGCCCGGCCGGACTTTGGCGCCGATCCGGATGATGCCGCTCTCGTCGAGATCGCGAAGGCTGGCATCGCTGACATTCGGTATGTCGCGGGTGATCTCCTCCGGCCCCAGCTTGGTGTCTCTCGCTTCGATCTCGAGCTCTTCAATGTGGATCGATGTATAGCTGTCCTCCTTGACCAGCTTCTCGCTGACGAGAATCGCATCCTCGAAGTTGTATCCCCGCCAAGGCATGAAAGCCACCAGCACGTTGCGGCCCAGAGCCAGCTCGCCTTTGTCGGTGCAGGGCCCGTCGGCCAGCACCTGTCCGCGCAGCACCTGGTCTCCCTTTCGAACCAGGGGGGTCTGGTTGATGCAGGTGTTCTGATTCGAACGTTTGAACTTGGTGAGATTGTAGATATCGACACCCGCGTCTCGCGCAGCGGACTTCCCGTTCTCGCTCTCGCCTTCGACGCGGACGATGATGCGGGTCGAGTCAACGCTGTCGACGATTCCGGAGCGTTTGCAGATCACGACCGCTCCCGAGTCTTTCGCCGTGATGTATTCCATTCCCGTTCCGATATACGGAGCTTCGGCCAGCAGCAGAGGAACCGCCTGTCTCTGCATGTTCGATCCCATGAGGGCGCGGTTGGCGTCGTCATGCTCCAGGAAGGGGATGAGGCTTGCGGCAACACTGACCAGCTGTTTGGGGGAAACGTCGATGTATTCCACGTCTTCGCGCGGCACGAGCACGAAATTCCCGGCCTTGCGCGCGTTCACGCGTTCCTGCGTCATCTGGCTCTGCTCGTCGAGTTCGACGTTTGCCTGTGCGATCGTGTACCTCTCCGCCTCCCATGCCGTTTGGTAGAAGGAGAAAGGCTCATAGAGAGCCGGCCGCTTGCCGGCGCTCTCGCAGCGGCGATTCTCCTTGTCGATGGCTTCCTTCTCCACCTGCTCGCCCACCTTAAAGTGCGTGTCTCCCGGGAACACCACATGAACAAACTCGAGCAGTTTCCCGTTTTTCACCTTCCGGTACGGCGACTCGATAAAGCCGTACTCGTTGATTCGCGCATAGCAGCTGAGGGACGAGATGAGTCCGATGTTCGGGCCTTCCGGCGTTTCGATCGGGCAGATACGTCCATAGTGGGTCGGGTGCACGTCCCGGACTTCAAAACCGGCGCGTTCGCGGCTCAGACCTCCAGGCCCCAGGGCGGAAAGACGGCGCTTGTGAGTGATTTCAGAAAGCGGATTTGTCTGGTCCATGAACTGCGACAGCTGGCTGCTGCCGAAGAATTCCCGAATCGAAGCCATGACCGGCTTGGCATTGATCAGGTCATGCGGCATTGCGGTCGTCATTTCCTGATGGACGGACATCTTTTCCTTGATCGCCCGTTCCATCCGGACCAGGCCGATCCGGAACTGGTTCTCGAGCAGTTCTCCGACCGCCCGCACCCTGCGGTTGCCGAGATGATCGATATCGTCGACTTCCCCGACGTTCTGGGTAAGCTTGAGAGCATATTTGATTACGGCATAAAAATCCTCCGCCCTGAGGGTACGCTGCTCCAGCGGCGTGTTCAGCCCGAGCTTTATGTTGAATTTGAGCCGGCCGACCTTAGAAAAATCATACTTTCTCGGATCATAGAACATCCCTTCGAAAAGGGCTGTCGCCGTTTCAAGGGTCGGAGGATCTCCCGGACGCTGCTTGCGGTAGATTTCGATCAGGGCATCCGACTGCGACGTTATATGGTCCTTTTTGAGTGTCAGCGAGATCGTCTCGCCGACATCTTCCCGTTCCGGGAAGAACACGTCGAGCGAATTGATTCCGGCTTCGCCGAGGGTGGTCAGGGTATGCGGAGTCACTTCAGAATTCGACTCGATCAGGATTTCTCCGGTCTCCTGGTTGATCACCTCAGAGATCGAAAGGGCACCTTCGAGGTTTTCCGGATCGATCCTTATTTCCTTAACCCCGCCCTTCACCAGCTGATTGTAAAGATTCTCGACGATTCTCTTGCCTTTGGCGACGACGACTCCCTTCGCCTTGATATCCTCTATCGCCTTGGACCCTATGAGGTCTCTTCCGAGCGTCCGGTAGAGATTCCCGTCGTCCCAGCGGATGGTAACGGGATCGTAGAACGTCCGGAGAATATCCGCGTCGCTGCTGAGCCCGAGAGCTCTCAGGAAGGTAGTGGCCATGAACTTCCTCTTGCGGTCGATACGCACATACAGGATGTTCTTCTGATCGAACTCGAATTCCACCCAGGATCCGCGGTAGGGAATTATTTTGGCGAGGATAAACGTGTGTCCTGCATTTGATTCGAAGAACACGCCGGGCGACCGGTGCAGCTGGCTGACGATCACGCGCTCGGTGCCGTTGACGATGAATGTTCCGTTGTCGGTCATCAGGGGGATGTCACCAAAGTAGACTTCCTGCTCCTTGATGTCGCGGACGGTTCTCCCCTCCGTCTCGGTGTCCTTGTCCCAGACCACGAGCCTCACAGTCACCTTGAGCGGCACGGCAAAGGTCATCCCTCTTTCCTGGCATTCCTCGACCGTATACTTGACGTTCAGTTCGACCGTCCCGCCGCAGAACTCGCAGCGGGGGTTTTCCACTTCGTTCTTTGCGCCGCAATGGCGGCAGCTGCCGCTTTCCGGATTATACGGGCTGTTGACAATGGCCTTGCCGCATTCCGCACAGGTGGCGCGCAGATGATTCAGCCCCTTCAGATTCCCGCACTTGCATTGCCAGTTGCCGATCGAATATTCTACGAACTCCAGAGACGAGGTGCCTCGAAAATCGTTGATCGGAAACACCGAGTTAAAGACAGCCTGCAACCCCACATCTTCCCGTTCATTGGGGGGGACATCCATCTGAAGAAAACGGTGGTACGATTTTCGCTGAACTTCGATCAAATTCGGAATAGGTATGCTTGTATGGATTTTTGCAAAATCCATGCGGTCCCGATATACATTCGAAGTGCTGATATTAGTCATTGAAAAATTTACCTCGAATTACACAATTAGATTTCGACGTGCCGTGGGGGAGAGCCCGGTTCTTATGGAGACAAAACACAATAGACGCACCTCGGCCTTTTCCGCCTGAGCGCGAAAGATTTGCTGATTCCGTTTCCCCGAATCTGAAGGCCTGTGCACCCTTGGACCTCACATTGGGGTTGAAAAATCGCAAAAGGCCCGCTGTGGCCAGCAGGCCTGAACGATCAAGGATTAGGCGTGCAGCTGTTTCTGCACGCAAACGTGGGACGGTAAAGTTCTTACTTGATCTCCACGGTTGCGCCGGCTTCCTCGAATTTCTTTTTGATAGCATCGGCCTCTTCTTTGGAGACGCCTTCTTTAATCGGCTTCGGGGCGCCTTCGACCAAGTCCTTCGCTTCCTTCAGACCCAGGCTGGTCACTTCACGGACAGCTTTGATCACGTTGATCTTCTTTTCGCCCACAGCGCTGAGAATCACGTTAAACTCGGTCTTCTCCTCCTCGGCAGGCTTGGCTTCCGCTCCTCCAGCAGGCGCTGCGCCCATAACCATCGGCATGGCGGCTGCGGCGCTGATGCCGTACTTCTCTTCGAGATTCTTTACCAGATCTGAAATTTCCAGCATCGTCGCCTGATCGATCCATTCTAAAACTTCGTTCTTTGTAATCGCCATCTTTTACTCCTGTTAGGATTTTGTAGAGATGAATTGCCGAACTGTCCGGACTCCCTACTTTGGGACCTGTTTCATGACCAGGGTCAAGTCTCGTACCGGGGCTTTCAAAACCATAGTAAGTCTCTGTAAAGGCGCTTTGAGAAGGTAAACCAGTCTGCCCAGCATCACCTCTCGGGAAGGTATGGCAGCTATCGCCTGGATCTCACTCGCAGGCACCGCCTTCCCCTCGACCAGCGCGGCCTTGAAGGAAATGTTCGGGTTGGTCTTGCTGATGTCTGTCAGAAGCTTCGCCAGCCCCACCACGTCTTTCGGATGATAGGCTACCGCAGTCGGCCCCTGGAAATACGGCGCCAGCTGCTCCAACGGGGTCTCTTTGGCTGCCCGCATGGCCAGAGTATTCTTGACGACCACGTAGGTGCCATTCATTTCCCGGATCTTTCGACGCAGTTCGGTGGCATCGACTACTTTCATGCCCTTGTAATCAATCAGAAAGGCGCTCGTTATCGATCGGAACTGCTCGCCCAGAGAATCAACCGTCTGTTGCTTTTCTGCTCTATTCATGAGAAAAAACCTTTGTCAGCACCTGGCCCGGATTCACTCCGGGTTCTTATTAAGCATGAGTCTCTATCGAGGTTTCGTCCACCCAGATTCCCGGACTCATGGTGGAGGAGATCGAGATACTCTTGACGTACTTCCCCTTGCTGCTTGCCGGTTTGGCCCGGATGACAGCGTCTATGAGGGTCCTGGCATTCTCGAGCAGGCTCTTGTCTTCAAACTGGATCTTGCCGCACGGGGCGTGAATGATCCCGGTCTTGTCGACGCGGAATTCCACTTTTCCGGCTTTAATTTCCTTGACGGCTTTCCCCACATCAAACGTGACGGTGCCGGTCTTCGGATTCGGCATCAGGCCACGAGGTCCCAGAATCTTTCCGAGCTTACCGACGCTCCGCATCATGTCAGGTGTCGCCACGACCGCATCGAAATCCATCCACCCGCCTGCTATCCGTTCGACGATATCATCACCGCCGACCTCTTCCGCACCGGCGTCGCGGCCTTCCTTGACCTTCTCGCCGGACGCGATAACTACAACCCGCTTGCTCTTTCCCAATCCGTTCGGAAGTACGACCGTGCCACGGACCATCTGGTCCGCATGCTTCGGATCGACTCCGAGCTTCATCGAAATCTCGACGGTCTCGTTGAACTTGGCATAGGCGATTTTCTTCAAGAGGGGCACGGCCTCATCGAGCCGGTAGGGCCTGTTTTCCAGGGCAGCGGCCGCCTTCGTGTAATTCTTTCCCGCCTTAGGCATTTCCATACACCTCGCTGATAGTAGCTAACCTTCGACTTCCACACCCATGCTGCGGGCGGTTCCCAGAACAATCCTTACGGCAGCCTCAAGATCAGAGGCGTTCAGGTCCGGCATCTTCAGCTGTGCGATCTCCCGCACGTCCTTCATCGAGACCTTTCCTACTTTCGTCTTATTGGGCTCGCCCGACCCCTTGGCAATGCTCGCCGCCTTCTTCAGAAGTATCGCAGCCGGAGGCGTCTTGGTGATGAATGAATAGCTGCGATCGGCGTAGACGGTCACCACCACCGGAATTATCAGCCCTTCCTGCTTGGCTGTTTTCGCATTGAAAGCCTTGCAGAAATCCATGATGTTGAGCCCGTGAGGCCCCAAGGCCGAACCCACCGGAGGAGCCGGCGTCGCCTTTCCTGCCGCCACCTGCAGCTTGATGTTTGCAATTATCTTCTTTGCCATCGAACAACTCCATCAAAACCGGTATTCCGATTTCCCCTCTTGCTACGCCTTTTCCACCTGTTCCGTTTCAAGCTCCACCGGAGTGGCCCGTCCGAGAATGGTCAGCATCACCTTCAGCGTGTTCCTGTCAGGATTCACATCCTCAACAACACCGGTGAAGTCCTTGAAAGGCCCATCGGTAATCTTGACGGCATCGCCGCGGTCAAACGTGAACTTCGGTTTTGGCTGTTCCGCCGTAACTGAAACCCGGTTGACCACCTCATTGATTTCTTCTTCGGTAAGCGGTGTCGGCTTCTTCCCCGTGCTGATGAACCCGGTAACCTTCGGAGTTCCCCTGACGATGTGCCAGGCTTTATCCGTCATGTCCATTTCGACCAGGATGTACCCCGGAAACGTCAGTTTCGTGGTAACAACCTTCTTCCCGCTCTTGGTTTCGACTACGTCCTCCGTCGGGATCAGGATCTGCCCGATGCACTCCCCCAGGTCGTAAGCCTGGATGCGGTTCATGAGACTTTCCGCAACCTTGCGCTCATAGCCGGAGTAGGTGTGGATGATGTACCATTTCTTGGAGCTATCCATACTTCCGTTTCAAGGTTGTGCCGACAGCGCACGGAAAAGGTGGTTCATTCCAAACTGCACAATAACGTCAACAATAAACAGGAAGAATCCGAAGAAGAACACCGCCGCGATAACGACAACCGTGGTTCCGGTCACTTCCTGCCGCGAGGGCCAGGATACGTTGTTAAGCTCTTTCCGCGTGTCCTTGAGAAAATCGATCAGGTTCCTGAACGACTTCCTTATCTTTTCCAAAAAATCCTTCATCTGCTCGACCCCGCCATCGACTTCATGTGACCGGAACAGAATCCCCGAAGCTGGCAGGCCAGGAGGGACTCGAACCCCCAACATGCGGTTTTGGAGACCGCCGCTCTACCATTCGAGCTACTGGCCTGTAGACACCTCGAGCAACCCCGGCTGCCTGTCCTCACCGCGTTTCCTTGTGCGGTGTATGGGCACGGCAGCGGTTGCAGAACTTCTTGAATTCAAGCCGCTCCGTCGTCGTCTTCTTGTTCTTGGTCGTCGTATAGTTGCGGCTCTTGCACTTCGTACATTCTAAATTAATGATGTCTCGCATTGCTGTCCCGGACTATTCAATGATTTCCGAAATCGTCCCCGCGCCGACGGTCCTGCCGCCCTCGCGGATCGCAAACCGCAGGCCCTTTTCCATCGCTATCGGGGTGATCAGCTTGATCGTCAGCTGAACATTGTCGCCCGGCATCACCATTTCAGTCCCTTCCGGCAGTTCCGCAACTCCCGTCACGTCCGTCGTCCGGAAATAGAACT
>JAAYAM010000335.1 GCA_012719355.1 Acidobacteriota bacterium | reverse complement strand
GATTCTGCCTCACCGTCAACGAAGGATTTGCCGGGGGCGCCTACGGTTATGTCGCAATGGGGCCATACCGGGGAGGGCAGGCCGAGTATCTTCGGGTGCCGTATGCCGACTTCAACTGCCTGAAACTTCCTCCCGGCATGGATCACGAGAAGGATTTTGCGCTCCTCGCCGACGTTTTTCCGACCGGTTATCATGGATGCGAAATGGCCGACGTCCGTCCCGGCGATTCCGTGGCTGTTTATGGAGCCGGGCCGGTCGGATTGATGGCCGCGTATTCGGCCCTGCTTCGAGCCGCTTCGAAAGTATTCTGCGTGGACCGCATTCCTGAAAGGCTGGAGGCCGCCAAGGCCATGGGCGCCATTCCGGTGGACTTCTCGAAAGGAGATCCGGTCCGGCAGATCAAGGATCAGACGCACGGCGAGGGGACCGACAAAGGTGTTGATGCCGTAGGGTATCAGGCGCACGGCTCTGAGCCGGGCAAGGAGGAACCGGCCGCCGTCCTCAACAACGTCATCGAAACCGTCCGGCCCACGGGCGCAATCGGTGTCCCCGGCCTCTATCTTTCCTCGGATCCGGGAGGCGTCAACGAGTATGCTCGCAAGGGCATGCTTCTCATTGCATTCGGAAAGCTGTTTGAAAAGGGTCAGCGCATCGGCACCGGCCAGTGCAACGTCAAGAAATACAACCGTGAACTGCGCGATCTGATCATTGCCGGCCGAGCCCAACCCGGGTTCATAGTGTCCCACGAACTGCCGCTGGATCAAGCCCCGGAGGCATACAACAAGTTCGACAAGAGAATCGAAGGATACACAAAGGTTATTCTTCACCCGTAGTCATACGAAATCTGCCGTCAAAGGAGAAGACCAATGTCAAATCTGAATCTTGTCCAGGCGCAGGCTGCTGTTGCGGCTGCGATAAAGGAAGCGGAGCGGCGCAATCTGAAGATGAACATTGCGGTGGTTGACGCCGGCGGTAATCTGAAGGCGTTTTCACGAATGGACGGGGCATGGCTCGGATCGATAGACATATCGATCCGCAAGGCGCGCACGGCGAGGCTGTTCGACATGAATACCGGGGAACTCGGCAAGCTGTCACAGCCCGGCGGATCGTTATACCAGATAGAGCATTCCAATGGCGGGTTGATCACGTTTCCCGGTGGTGTGCCTGTCCGGAATGCCGCGGGCGAAGTAATCGGTGCGATAGGGGTCTCAGGGAGCACGGTTGAAAACGACCATGCAGTCGCTGACGCGGGAAAGGCGGCAATCGATGGGAAGTGACATGGGACAGGGCAAGCTGAGAATTGGAATTATTACCGGCAGCACGCGTCCGAACCGGAACAACATCGCGGTTGCGCGCTAGGTATACGGCATCGCTGAGAAACGCAGCGAGGCAGTATTCGAACTGGTCGACATACTTGACTACAACCTCCCTCTGCTTGACGAGCCGCTGCCGCCGAGTATGGGGCAATATGGCAAACCGCACACGAAACGGTGGGCCGAGAAGATCGGCTCTTTCGATGCCTACATCTTCGTCACTCCCGAATACAACCACGGCATTTCGGGGGCGCTGAAGAATGCCATCGACTTCCTCTGCCAGGAGTGGAACAACAAGGCCGCCGGCTTCGTGAGCTACGGCAGTCCGTGCCGTGGAGCAGTTGCGGCTGGTGATGGCGGAGTTGATGATTGCCGATGTGCGCGCACAGGTGATGCTCTCGCTCTTCACCGACTTCGAGAACATGTCACGGTTCAAGCCGGATCCGAGGCATGAGGGCGCGCTCAAGGCTTTGAGGGAGAAACGGTGACCTCCGGACTTTCGAAGAGGACCGCCGGCTCCTCCGCTACTCTGCGGGAGCGCCGGAGGTCCTCAGCCGGATTTTGAAAGTGGTGCCCTCGGCTTCAGTGCTCGTGAAACCTATTTCGCCCTTGAGGTAGCGTTCGGTGAGCAGCTTCATGCTGTAAGTGCCGAGACCGCGTCCCGCCCCTTTTGTGGTGAACGACCTCTTGAACAGCTGCAGCTGCACTTCCCGCGGCATGAATCCCGGATTATGCACCCAGAAAGTCACCCATTCGTCATCGCCCTGAGAACCGACCAAAACCTTCTGGCCTTCCCTGCAGGCTTCGAGCGCATTCTTGATCATGTTGCCAACGACTCTCGAGATGATCAGCGGATCACCGCGGAAGACGGTATTCCGGGTCTTCGGATCGGTTTCGAGTTCACAACGACGCATCCTGGCGAAGCTGTCGTAGGTATCGAGCACCTGCGTGAGCACCGCATCGGAGGTCAGTTCGACCTGGCGGACCGGAAGCTCGTTGTTCTCTGCCTGGATCAAATCTCTTTGTGAAGCGATTTCTTCGACCAGTTGCTGAACACCCTGGCAGATGCTGGACGAGACCTCGCTGATTTTGCCAAGTTTGGCACTGCCGAGGGTCTCGGAAAGCATGCGTATCGCGACGGCGGTGTTCATGAGGTCGTGGAAAAAAAACCGCTCAAGGGCGCTTCTTCTTTTTTCGTGGCTTATGTCGACTACCGCGAAAACGGTAAATGGTTCGCCTTTTACCTCAATCGGCGTCGCCCGCACCAGCAGGTCCATTGCATCGCAGTGCCGGCCTCGCAGAATTCTGCACTCCTTGATATCGGGCCTGCCGCTCTGGGCACTGAGGAGGGCACGCACGGCACCGCACGTGGAACAGAACTCGCTGGTGCCGCAGCCACCGGCTTCGCAGGAGTGAATGCATCCGAGCGCCTCGCCGGGACGCAATCCGATGAGCTCGTGATTGCTCTTGTGGCCGAGCAGCGCGGCGAACTGGGTATTGCAGAAGACAATCTGCCTCTGTCGGTTCAGGATCAGGACTATTTCGTTGACCGCCCCGTAGAGCTTGTCCAGCAGCTCTATGTCGAGCAGCATCTTCGCCTGACTTTCCAGCGTCGATTTATCGGCCCTTTCGGCCGGGGCAAATTTCGTAAGTGCCGGGGCCATCAATTCTCCTTGGCATTTATGGATCCGTTCATTGTAACAGACGCGATGTGGATCATCGACACCGAATGTGACTTCGGCCGGCTGAATTACGAGCGAATACGTGGCGTTTTCCCGCGCATCATGCAAGAATGGGCGCCATGTCGAAACTGCTTGTTGTCTTGATTGCCGGGCTGTTGGCCGGTCCACCGGAACCGTTTCATAACTGGTCCATGGATAGGGCTGTTGAAGTC
>JAAYAM010000334.1 GCA_012719355.1 Acidobacteriota bacterium | reverse complement strand
GGCCCCTGCGGCGTACAACAAGTTCGACAAGAGAATCGAAGGATACACAAAGGTTATTCTTCACCCTTAGTCTCGATACGAAATTTGCTGATATGATAAAGGAGAAGACCAATGTCAAATCTGAATCTTGTCCAGGCGCAGGCTGCTGTTGCGGCTGCGATGAAAGAAGCGGAGCGGCGCAATCTGAAGATGAATATTGCAGTGGTTGACGCCGGCGGGAATCTGAAGGCGTTTTCACGAATGGATGGGGCGTGGCTCGGATCGATCGACATATCGATACGAAAGGCGCGAACGGCGAGACTGTTTGACATGAATACGGGTGAGCTCGGCAAGCTGTCACAACCCGGCGGGTCGTTGTACCAGATCGAGCATTCCAATGGCGGGTTGATCACTTTTCCCGGCGGCGTGCCTGTACGGAATGCCGCGGGCGAAGTGATCGGGGCCATAGGGGTTTCAGGAAGTACGGTCGAAAACGATCATGCAGTCGCGGAGGCGGGAAAGGGGGCGATTGATGGGAAATGATATGGGGCAGGCCAGGCTGAGAATCGGGATCATTACCGGCAGCACACGTCCCAACCGGAACAATGTCGCGGTTGCCCGCTGGGTATACGAGATTGCGGAAAAACGCAGCGACGCAGTATTCGAACTGGTCGACATGCTCGACTACAACCTCCCTCTTCTTGACGAGCCGCTGCCGCCGAGCCTGGGGCAATACAGCAAACCGCACACGAAACGCTGGGCTGAAAAGATCGGCTCTCTCGATGCATATATCTTTGTCACTCCCGAATACAACCACGGCATCTCGGGTGCTCTGAAGAATGCCCTCGACTTCCTGTTCCGGGAGTGGAACAACAAGGCCGCCGGCTTCGTGAGCTACGGCAGTGCCGGAGGTGCTCGCGCGGTGGAGCAGTTGCGACTGGTGATGGCGGAGCTGATGATTGCCGATGTGCGCGCACAGGTGATGCTCTCGCTCTTCACCGACTTTGAGAACATGTCTCAATTCAAGCCGGATCCAAGGCACGAGCGCGAACTGAACAAGCTTATAGATCAGGTGATTGCCTGGGGAGGCGCGCTCAAGGCTTTGAGGGAGAAACGGTGACCTTCCGGGACTTCCGAAGAGGACCGCCGGTTCCTCTGCTACTCTGCGGGAGCGCCGGAGGTCCTCAGCCTTATCTCGAAAGTGGTGCCGTCGGCTTCAGTACTTGTGAAACTGATTTGACCCTTTAGGTAGCGTTCGGTGAGCAGCTTCATGCTGTAAGTGCCAAGCCCGCGGCCCGCTCCTTTTGTCGTAAACGACCTCTTGAACAGCTGCAGCTGCACTTCCCGCGGCATGAATCCCGGATTATGCACCCAGAAGGTCACCCATTCGTTCTTACCCTTGGAACCGACCAAAACCTTCTGGCCTTCCCTGCAGGCTTCGAGCGCATTCTTGATCATGTTGCCGATGACTCTCGAGATGATCAGCGGATCACCGCGGAAGACGGTATTCCGGGTCTTCGGATCCGTCTCGAGTTCACAACGACGCATCCTTGCGAAACTGCCGTAGGTATCGAGCACCTGCGTGAGCACCGCATTCGAGGCCAGTTCAACTTGGCGGACCGGAAGTTCGTTGTTTTCTGCCTGGATCAAATCTCGTTGTGAAGCGATTTCCTCGACCAGTTGCTGAACACCCTAGCAGATGCTCGACGAGACCTCGCTGATTTTGCCGAGTCCGGCGCTGCCGAGGTTCTCTGAGAGCATCCGTATCGCGACGGCGGTGTTCATGAGGTCGTGGAAAAAAACCCGCTCCAGGGCGCTTCTTCTTTTTTCGTGGCTTATGTCGACTACCGCGAAAACGGTAAATGGTTCGCCTTTTACCTCAATCGGCGTCGCCCGCACCAGCAGGTCCATGGCATCGCTCTGCACGCCTCGCAGGATTCTGCACTCCTTGATATCGGTCCTCCCGCTTTGGGCGCTGAGGATGGCACGCACGGCACCACACGTGGAACAGAACTCGCTGGTGCCGCAGCCACCGGCTTCGCAGGAGTGAATGCACCCGAGCGCCTCGCCGGGACGCAACCCGATGAGCTCGTGGTTGCTCTTGTGGCCGAGCAGCGCGGCGAACTGGGTATTGCAGAAGACAATCTGCCTCTGTCGGTTCAGGATCAGGACTATTTCGTTGACCGCCCCGTATAGCTTGTCCAGCAGCTCTATGTCGAGCAGCATCTTCGCCTGGCTTTCCAACGTCGATTTATCGGCCCTTTCGGCCGGGGCGAATTTCGTCAGTGCAACGGCCATCAATTCTCCTTGAAGTTTCGGAATCCATTCATTTTAACAGACCTGTAGCAGATCATCGACACAGAATGTGAATTTGGCCCGGCGGATGAACTACGAGCGAATACGTAGCGTTTTCCCGCGCATCATGCAAGAATGGGCGCCATGTCGAAACTGCTTGTTGTCTTGATTGCCGGGCTGTTGGCCGGTCCACCGGAACCGTTTCATAACTGGTCCATGGATAGGGCTGTTGAAGTC
>JAAYAM010000333.1 GCA_012719355.1 Acidobacteriota bacterium | reverse complement strand
GTTCAATGCCCGGAGTTGACGGGCCGTGACGAACAAGGCAAGCCGCTGAGCAACGGGCATCGCCACGCGCATGTTCTGCCAGTCGACCTTGATGCCGACGGGCACCTGGACCATGTCATCGTTTATGCATCTATGGGGTTGGGTGAGGTGGCGCAACGGTCAATCCGTACACTTCGTCGCACTTGGACCAAAGGCGGCGTTGGTGAACTGCAGGTTGCCCTCGCCGGCGCCGGAGACCTCGATTCGTTGCGTCTACTGCCGCCTCCGTTAAATGCTCGGATCGAACGGCTGTTGGCTCCCCCAGGAGGCTCTCGAATATGGCAGAGTGTAACGCCCTTCGTACCGCCACGGTTCATCAAACGTCGCGGAATCAACACTCTTATCGGTCAGATCGATGCCGAATTGGCTTCTCGAGGATTGCCGTCAGTCGAAGGACTCGAGGTACTGCCTTGGAACGCCGACACACTCGCTCTAAGGCATTTTGTACGTCGACGCCAACGTGGTGGTATGCAACCTCCAGTTGACGTCGGTTACACTCTGCGTCTGCACTTTTCGGAACCGGTAGTCGGACCCTTAATTCTAGGTTATGCGAGCCATTTCGGTCTGGGACTGTTCGAGGCTGTAGACAATTGAGCAGGCCGGCGCATCAAGGCAGGGTAAAATGGTTGATACGATTTTTCATATATGTTGCCGATATATATGAGAGTATGCGTACCAGCTATATAGTCTGTTATGACATTTCCGATGACAAACGGCTTCGAAGCGTATTCAAGAAGATGCGCGGGTACGGCGATCACGTCCAACTGTCAGTTTTCGAGTGTCAATTGACACCGGCAGATCTCGTCCGGTGCAAGTCTGAACTTAAGGAAATCATCGATCAGCGCGAAGACCAGGTGATTTTTGTGAACATCGGACCTGCCGAAGGCAGGGGCGAGCGCGTGATCACATCCCTGGGAAAGCCTTACATACGCATCGACAGCCCCTGCATTGTGGTATGAGCCATGGAAACGGCAGAGCAACTACAGGAAGAAAACAGAGCTTCTGTTCCCGAATATCTACCGGCACGAATGTTGAACGAGTATGTCTACTGTCCACGTCTATTCTTCTATGAATGGGTAATTGGAGTTTTCCAGGAAAACGCCGACACTCTTGAAGGTAAATCTCAGCACAAGCGTGTCGATGCGGTTGCCTCTCCCCTTCCTTCTGCGGATGAGCTCGACGACGACAATTTGCGCTCGCGTTCGGTAAGCATGTCCAGCGATCGTTACGGAGCAATCGCTCGCATGGATCTCATTGAAGTCAACAACGGCACCGTTACCCCGGTCGATTACAAACATGGCCAGCCTCGCGAGACACAGGAAGGACTTCAGTTGTGGCCGGCTGACAGGATGCAGCTCGCTGTTCAGTGCCTCATCCTGCGCGACAACGGTTACCGATGTGAAGAAGGGCTCGTCTACTATCTCAAGACAAAACAGCGGGTGCGGGTACAATTTGACGAAGTTCTCTTCTCCGAAACATTGAAAGTAATCGAGGATGCCCGTTTGCTGGCTGCCTCAGGAGTCATTCCTCCTCCTTTGGCCGACTCTCCGAAATGTCCTGGATGTTCTTTGGTCGGCATATGCCTCCCGGATGAGACTGCAGGATTGTCTTCACTGCCGGAAGTGCCGGAGCAGAGGATTCAGCTTTCGCTGTTTGAAGATCACAAGGCGGGTGCCAGGGAGAATTCTCAGGTCAGAAGACTGATTGCACCTAGAGATGACCTGCGTCCTGCCTACGTTAACACGCACGGCATGCGGGTGGGGAAATCCGGGGAGGTACTGCAGGTACGCGACAAGCAATCAACGCTCAAACAGGAAATGCGCATCCGGCAAATATCCCAGCTGAATCTCATGGGCAACATCCAAATCACCACACAGGCGGTCCAGGCATTATGTGAGAACGGGATTCCAATATGCTACTTTTCACAGGGCGGATGGTTTTACGGGATTACAACCGGGATGAATGTGAAGAATGTATTTCTGAGAAAAAGCCAGTATCGCCTTGCTGACGAACAGTGGTTTGCTCTTTCCTTCGCGCGGCAACTTGTCGCCGGGAAAATTCGAAACCAGCGGACTCTGCTTCAACGAAACCATATTGAACCGCGAGCGATCACCCTGCAGCAGATGAAAAACATGGCGGAAAGAGCGGAACAGGCTTCCGACCTGGAGGAACTGCTCGGGGTCGAAGGGAATGCAGCCAGACTCTACTTCGGGGACTTTTCTGGAATGATCAAGAGGGAGGAACAGGGCGATGCTGCCAACCAGTTCGCCTTCGATTTTTCAAAACGGAATCGCCGGCCGCCGCGTGACGCAGTGAACGCGCTGCTCTCGTTCGTCTATAGTCTGCTCGCAAAAGACTGTACTATTGCCTGCTACGCGGTCGGACTTGATCCTATGCTGGGGTTTTACCACCAACCACGGTTTGGCAGGCCGTCTCTGGCCCTTGACCTTATGGAGCCGTTCCGTCCTCTGATCGGCGAGTCGACAGTACTGAGTGCTATCAACAATCGGATGGTTCAACCGAGAGACTTTGTGACAGCTGGACCATCGGTGGCGCTGACACCTGGCGGGAGAAAAGGATTGCTGCACGCGTACGAATTGCGAATGGACACGCTCGTTACACACCCCATATTTGATTACAGGGTCAGCTATAGGAGATTGCTTGAGATTCAGACGCGGCTTTTTGCGAGGCTGCTTGAAAATGAGATCAAGACCTATCCTGTATTTGTTACTCGTTAATTTGTTGTGCGAGCGGCTGGGTGATGAAGAAAAGGCAGGGTGCGCTCGCATTGATATTAGACAAATGAACAAAGGAGTTTACGAGGGTTGTTGGAATGGATACTGATGCTTTTATCGTCGTACGTGAGTCGCGCTCGAATTTGACGTGGCAGGTTATTGATAATTCGAGACATTCGCGACCGGCTGTTTCCGCGATCGAATGGTCGCGGCCCCATTGAAGCCAGTCGAGATCATGCGCATCAATCAGGGTCAGCTCGGTTTCCGCGATCGAATGGTCGCGGCCCCATTGAAGCCGCTCACCATGACGGGATTGCAGAGGAACAGCTTCCGTTTCCGCGATCGAATGGTCGCGGCCCCATTGAAGCACAAAAGTCCCTGCAGAGTGGACCAGTGGGACACCTACGTTTCCGCGATCGAATGGTCGCGGCCCCATTGAAGCCTTGATCGCGGTCAGGATCGCGGCTTTAAACATATGTTTCCGCGATCGAATGGTCGCGGCCCCATTGAAGCCATCTCGGTGTCTCCCGCACC
>JAAYAM010000332.1 GCA_012719355.1 Acidobacteriota bacterium | reverse complement strand
GGAATAGCCGTTGGTGGCAGGATCGCCCGAACCGACGCCCGAGATCGCAAGATAGTAGGTTCCCGCCGGGACAGTGGCGGCGATGGCGGCCCCCAGATTCGCCAGGCTCGAGGAAGCGATCAGGCTGCCGCCCGCGTCATAGAGCTCAGCGAGAATTTTCAGGTCGGGGCCCACCGGTGCAGGGTTCACGGCGATCGAGACTGCTCCTGCGCCGGTTTGGAGCCGGAAGACGTCCACGTCGCTGGTGCGCTCGATGAATCCATAGCCCGAGAGCGCCGTACCTCCCGCCAGGGTGGTGGAGTCTTCGGCCGTGTTGCCATGGTCGTCAGGGTAATATGCAAGTCCGTTTTGCTGCATGATCTGGAGCTGGTCTTCCTGGCTGTTGGCCCCGGCATACTCGCCCCTGGCCCACTGGGTGACCGGACGCTGATAGGAATTCCCCATGATAGGGGCCCAGTCTCCATGCCCGGCGTAGTAAACGGTGCCGCCGGTCGTCCCCTGGTGATGGAGTCCGACCGAGTGCCCGTTTTCGTGCGAGCAAGCTTCGGCGATGTACTTTTCGTTGTTTGAAAGCCTGTTGGAGAACACCCACGAGATCTTGTAATAGTCGCCGGTATTATCGAATACCCCGACATAGGACACACCGCCGGCGTTGGGATAGAAATTCGTAGGAGTGATGACGACGGTATTGCCGTAACGCTGATCGCTGCTGCTGGTCCTCGTCAGGGCTTCCTGCGGAGGCTGCTCGGTCGTCACGTCGACATCGAACGGTGCGTAGTCCTCAGCCACACGCTTCCAGATGTTCTGGATGCGCTGCAGTTCGGTCGTGCTGAAGCTCGAAGGATTTCCGTCAATGTCATAGGGAGCGGCGTTGATGACCGAACCGCCGTTGTAGTTTTCGTTCCAGACGGTCCCGGAGACCGTGGCGCCGTCGAAATCGAGATAGATGGTCCGGTTTGATCCCGGCATGCTGTGGAGTCTGAATGTCTGGTCGAGCGGGTAGTAGCCGGGCTGAGTGAGCCCGGGACCTTCCTCTATTTCCGGATCCTCCGGCAGCGGGGTTTCGAGTTCGCATATGTACATGAGACGGCCGGTCCGGGATACCCAGAGATGCCGGTCGTGACGCAGGAGCCGCTGCAGCTGCTCGCGCGTCTTACCATACCAGGAGGCGATCTCAGGGAGCCGGCTACCGAGCGCCGCGACGGCTTCCTCGCCGCGAACATGGCGGCCGATTTGCAGCATGGGGAATGGTCCCCTGCCGTTCTGGGCAAAAAGAGGTGCCGCAAGAAACAACAGCCACAGTACCGCAGACGTTCGAATCGACACGTTCATGTCACACTCTCCAGTGGAGAGACTATGTGACAATGCCGTCGATTGCGTGTGACGCGAGCCACAGATTGAACAGATTTCCAAAGCCCGGGCACTCACTTACCCCGAAGCGGTATCGTTCCGTGGCCAGTCCAGGGTTGCGGCCCACCTAGAAGTGTTTCAGCGGGGGGCGGCCGAGCGGATAGACATTGAACCCGATCTTGAACAGCCGCTCGTGATCGACGATATTCCGACCATCAAACAGGAACGCAGGCTTCTCCATCACATCAAAGATCTTTTCCCACTCGAGCGTGCGGTAGAGATCCCACTCTGTCATGATCGCGACGGCATGCGCCCCGACGGCCGCCTGGTAAGGATCTTCCTGATACGTGATGCCTTCGAGTTCCGCCAGATCTATGCGCGCATTGTCGAGCGCCTTCGGATCGGAGATCACGACGCGGGCCTGCTCCCGGCTCAGCTTCTTCGCAATGTAGATAGCCGGCGATTCCCGGGTATCGCTCGTGTTGGCCTTGAATGCAAAGCCGAACAGCGCGATGCGCTTCCCGACAATCGTATTGAACATCTCCCGGATCATGGCGCGCACGAAGCGCGTCTCCTGGAACTCATTCATCTCGAGAACCGACTCCCAGTACTGTGCGACTTCGTGCAGGCCGTAGGACTCGCAGATGTAGACAAGGTTCAGGATGTCTTTCTTGAAGCACGAGCCGCCGAATCCGACGCTCGCGTTGAGGAAGCGGTTCCCGATGCGCGAATCCATCCCGACGGCACGGGCGACTTCGAGAATGTTGGCGTCGGTCTTCTCGCACAGGGCCGAGATGCTGTTAATTGAGGAGATGCGCTGGGCCAGGAACGCGTTGGCGACGAGCTTCGACAGTTCGGCGCTCCAGACGTTACTGGTAAGGATCCGATCCCTCGGCACCCATTTGGCGTAGATATCGACAATCTCCTGCCTTGCCCTGAGGCCCGATTCGGTCTCGTGCGAGCCGATCAGGACCCTGTCGGGCTCGAGCAGATCCTGCACGGCGGTTCCTTCCGCCAGGAACTCCGGATTGGAGATCACCTCGAAATGGATTTTTCTGTCATTGGCGTTGAGGATGTTCTCCATCGTCTGGGCGGTCTTGACCGGCAGCGTGCTCTTTTCGACGACGATCTTCGGCGAACGCGATTCGCGCACGATTTCACGCGCCACCTTCTCCCAGTACTGCAGGTCTGCGGCTTTGCCCGCACCTTCGCCGAATGTCTTGGTGGGAGTATTGACCGAGACGAAGATAACCTCCGATTCCCGTATTGCGGCATCGATATCGGTGGAGAAGAACAGATTGCGCCCGCGTGCCGCCTTGACCACGTCGAGGAGCCCCGGCTCGAAGATCGGGAGGTTGTCGGTCTGCCAAGCCTTGATGCGGGCCTCACTGATGTCGACTACCGTCACCTTGTACTGGGGGCACTTCATCGCAATAACGGCCATTGTCGGCCCGCCGACGTACCCCGCCCCGATGCATGCAATCCTTTTCGAAAACATCATTTCTATCTCCCGGCCAAAGGTTTAACGGAGTTGCTGTCGATAAGGCTTATCGGTTAGACTATGGGATTCCTATGCTGACAAAAATATATTCTTCACCTGTCCTTGTTCGAATTCTCCCGTTTGCCGTCTTTGCGGCCCTGACGCTGGTCCAGGGGCGTTTCGGCGATGCCGGACAATACTGGATCTATGGCCTCAAAACCATAGTTGGCGCCTGGATGTTATGGCAGGTGCGCGCCTACGTCAAGGAGATGAAATGGAGATTCTCCTGGGAAGCCGTGGCGGCGGGAGTACTGGTTTTCGCTGCATGGGTCGGACTTGACGGCCTTTACCCAATGCTTGCCGAACGCGAGGCTTCGTTCAACCCTGAACAGACGTTCGGGGCGGGCAGTATGCTCGGCTGGATCTTCATCTCGATCCGGCTTCTCGGTTCGTCTCTGGTGGTTCCGCCCCTCGAAGAGGTTTTCTACCGATCCTTCCTCTACCGCTATCTGGTCAAATCAGATTTTCTCGCCGTTCCGTTCAGGCACTTCGAGTGGTGGGCATTTCTGATCGCGGGCGCAGTATTCGGTATCGGGCACTACGAGTGGCTCCCGGGGATTCTCTGCGCATTCGCCTACCAGGGACTGGTCATCAGAAAAGACCGCCTGGGGGATGCAATCACCGCGCATGCCATCACCAACTTCCTTCTCGCCATCTGGGTCATCACCCGTCAGGCATATCAGTTCTGGTAGTGCAAAGCCAATCAACAGCGCTGGTCGTGATTTGAGTCACACTAGTCCGGGCGGCATCCTCCGATACGTCCACTTTGACTGGGAGGATGCCCGTGAGAGAGTTTGAGTTGTCGGCAGTTCTCTGGCTTTAGGTTCTTAATCCCTTCTTCTTCAGGTCTCCGGTTCAGACCTCGAAGCCGCCTGGGCTTCTATTGATGTCTGCGCAACCGCAGGAACAGGCCCACCATTCCGGCTGCCGTCAGTACGATGGTGGAAGGCTCGGGGACAGGAGCCGGCGGCAATGACATCTGCTCGCCTGACACGACCAGATTGTCGATCCGGTTATTCCCTGATGAACTGGTCGCTCCCCAAAACACGATTCGAAATCCGGCGTAAGGATTGTTGTTCAACGCCGGTATTCCGCCGAGATCAAACGCCTGCAGAGTGAAGGCCGTCCCGGGATCGTAAGTCGCGAAATTCGTCCAGGAAACTCCGGAATCGAGTGTGTACATGAACTCGTTGTTGTTGAAGCCTGTACTGGTGCGGATGCCGGCAAAGCTGACAGTGATGGTGTCGAAGCCTTCGGTATTGACCATCCAGGTGAGGCTGCCTCCGTTGTTGGCAGTTCCGGCCAGCCGCAGGGCCTGGCCCGCCGGGTCGCCGTCGCGGACATTCAGAGAGGTTCCGGAAGTCGACGAGATGCTGCTGAAGTCCGTGGTCATGAATCCGCTTCCGCGATCTACGGAAAGCAGATCATCGTCGTTGAAGTTCCAGAGGGAGATTACGTCAGAATAGGCAGAGCCGGACAGGGCGAGGCACAGTAAGACAGTGAGAGCGATATGTCGCATGGTCTTTCTCCTTTCATCGCTCTCATTGTTTCGGCCGCGCCCGTTTTATTTCCCCCTATCTCTGCAATTTGTGGAATCTGTGGTCCGGGCCTTCAGGCTTTCCACACCTGGCCGGGTGCCGTCTTGATCCCGGCCATGGCGTTGCGCGTGTCGACGATGCATTCGGCGCATTCGGCCAGCTCCCGGTAGTCGACAGCCTCGTGCTGAGTCGAAATGAGGACCAGATCGAACCCGCGCAGCACTTCCGGCTTCCACTCCACAGATTTCGTGCCGGCCCAGTGGCTGTGCTCACGCGACGGCCGGATCACCGGGATATGCGGATCGTAGTAACTCACTTCGGCGCCGCGCTTCTTCAGCAGGTCCATCAGGACATAGCTCGGTGACTCACGATCGTCATCGACGTTGGCCTTGTAGGCGATCCCGAGGATCAGCACCTTTGAACCGTTTACCGACTTGCGCCTCGCATTGAGCGCCTCGGCAACCTTGTGGATTACGAATTCGGGCATGGAAGTGTTGATTTCACCGGCAAGCTCGATGAAGCGCGTGTGCTGCCCATACTCGCGCGCCTTCCACGTCAGGTAGAACGGATCGATCGGGATGCAGTGTCCGCCCAGCCCGGGTCCCGGGTAGAACGGCATGAAACCGAACGGCTTTGTCTTTGCCGACTCGATCACTTCCCAGACGTCTATCCCCATCGCCTCGTAGACGACCTTCAGCTCATTGACGAGCGCGATATTGACGGCGCGGAATGTATTCTCGAGGAGCT
>JAAYAM010000331.1 GCA_012719355.1 Acidobacteriota bacterium | reverse complement strand
CGGGCGCCAGCGCCGAGGTCGTGGCGGCAACCATCGGCATCCCGATCGAACAGGCGGTCAACGGAGTCGAAGGCTCGATATACATGTCCTCGACCAGCAGCAGCGACGGATCGTACAGCCTTACAATTACGTTTGACATCGGCACAGATCTCAATGCTTCGCTGGCTCTCGTTCAGAATCTCGTCAACAGCGCGCTGGCGCAGCTGCCGGAAGGAGTTCAGCAGCAGGGTATCGTGGTCAGAAAAGTCTCTCCCAACATCCTGCTCCTCGTGAGTCTCTATAGTGACGACGACCGATACGAATCAATTTTCCTATCCAACTATGCCGTCATCAATCTGCAGAACCCGCTCGCCCGGCTTCCCGGAATCGGCCAGGTCCTGGTACGCGGCGCGGGCGCTTACAGCATGCGCATCTGGCTCAATCCCACACGGCTGCAGGCCTTTGGTCTCACGACCCAGGACGTGCTCACTGCAGTCCGCGGGCAGAATATCCAGGTCGTATCAGGACAGCTGGGAGCCCCGCCCGTCCCCGGCGATCAGGCCTTCCAGTTCACGGTCAACTCTCTCGGTCGCCTCTCCGACGTAAGCCAGTTCGAGAATATCATCATCAGATCCAGCGCCGGCACCGCGCCCGAGATCGTCAGGCTGCGCGACATCGCCACCGTCGATCTGAGCCAGCAGAGCTTCAGCAACTTTTCCAGGTTCACCGGCAGACAGGCCGCCCTCATCATCATCTTTGCCCTGCCCCAGGCAAATGCTATCGAAGTGGCTGACGGCGTGCATCGGTCCATGGCCGAAATGAGCCGGCAGTTTCCCGAGGGACTGAAATACGGCATCCAGTACGACACAACGAAGTTCGTTCGACAGACAATCTCGAGCGTTTATCAGGCACTGATCGAAGCCGGAGTTCTGGTACTCCTTGTCATCATTATCTTTCTCCAGAATTTTCGAGCCATGCTCGTTCCGGCAACCACAGTCCCGGTCACGATCATTGGAGCCTTCATCGCCATCGCCGCGCTCGGTTTTACCGTTAATCTGATGACGCTGTTTGCACTCATCCTCGTCATCGGCATTGTCGTCGATGACGCGATCATCATCGTGGAAGGAAGCTCGTATCACATCGAGAGAGGATTGAGTCCAAGGGAGGCCACCATTGAAGCGATGCGGGAACTGACGGGGCCCATAATGGGAATAACCGCCGCGTTGGTTTCGGTTTTTCTCCCGGCGGCGTTCTTTCCCGGCATCACCGGGCAGGTCTTCCGGCAGTTCGCTCTGGTTATCGTTTCAACCACCGTGATCAGTGCGGTGAATGCTCTTACGCTCAAACCGGTCCAGTGCGCTTTCTGGCTGAAGCCGCTCAGAGAGAAGAGGCCCAACTGGTTCTCGCGCACATTCAACAGGATCTTCCAGGTCATGACCGACGGCTACGTCGGGCTGGTCGCATGGATGGTGAAACGGCCCCTGTCGATGATCATGCTCTTCGGGCTGATCATCACCCCATCGTTTCTCATATTCATCAACCGCCCTGCCGGTTTTCTCCCGACGGAAGATCAGGGCTATGCCTTGCTGGTCGCCCGGCTGCCTGAAGCGGCTTCGCAGCCTCGGCTGCAGAAGACAGCCGACAAAATCGACGCAATTCTGAGGACGGTCCCGGGCGTGGGTTACTGGGTTACCATCGGCGGGTTCTCCATACTGGACGGCGCGAGTCTCTCGAACTACTCCACCACATTCGTGGTTTACAAAGACTGGGACGAACGCGGACCCGATCAGAGCCAGGAACGATTGATCGCGAATCTCAACCGCAGACTGGCTGAGATCAGGGAAGGACAGGCATTCGTCCTGATTCCTCCCCCGATACGGGGCCTGGGCCAGACCGGTGGATTTCAGATGATGGTAGAGGACCGCGGAAATGTCGGACTCCCAAGGTTGGCCCAGACAGTCCAGGAGCTTGTGCAAAAAGCAAATGCAGGACACGAAATCCAGCGGCTCGAGACCACTTTCAGCATCACGAGCCCCCAGCTATACCTCGACATAGACCGCACCAAGGCCGAAGCGCTTCAGGTGCCCACACTCAATGTATTCAACACCCTGCAATCCTATCTCGGTTCCTCATTCGTCAATCTGTTCAACAAGTTCAACCAGGTCTTCCAGGTCTACGTGCAGGCGGAAGACCGGTATCGTCTGCAGCCCGAAGATATCAGGAATCTCTATGTGCAGAACCAGCTGGGGCAGATGGTTCCGTTAGGTTCAGTTCTTGATGTCCGGCGCACTCTCGGTCCGGAAATAATCACTCGATACAACCTCTACCCTGCGGCGGCAATTTTCGGAGCCGCGGCTCCAGGATTCAGTTCGGGACAGGCGATCAGCAAAATGGAACAGCTCGCCGCTGAAGTGCTTCCTGAGGGCATCTCGTATGATTGGACCTCAACGAGTTTCCAGGAGAAGAAGCTCGGCGGCCAGGCGTACTTTATCTACGCTTTTTCCATAATACTCGTGTACCTGGTCCTGGCTGCTCTTTACGAAAGCTGGACATCCCCTGCCGCCGTAATTATGGTTGTGCCTATGGCCGTCGTAGGAGTTTTGATCGCGCTGGTGGCGCGCGGCTACGAGTCAGACCTGTACACGCAGATCGGACTCGTACTGATGATCGCTCTCGCCAGCAAAAACGCAATTCTCATCGTGGAGTTTGCGCGGGATCTCCACATAAAAGGGATGTCAGCCACCGATGCCGCCGTCGAAGCGACACGCCGCCGCTTCCGTCCCATCGTGATGACTTCGATCGCCTTCATTGTGGGGGTGGTTCCGCTGTTGATTGCGTCCGGACCCGGAGCGGCCAGCCAGCGCGCGATCGGCACCGTGGTGTTCGGCGGCATGATCGCCTCCACCGCACTAGCAATTCCGTTTGTTCCGGTTTTCTATGTTTTCGCCCAGAAAGTCAGCGAATGGCGGAAGCGATAAGTTTCAGAGTCACGCCGTCTGACTTGAACATCGTGGTCGGACGTCCCTCCGGGACTTCACGCCGTGGTTCCTGATCCGCACCGGTTACATCGGTTGATCTGAACGAACACCAATTCCCGACGACGTAACGAAAACCCCGCCCACGCGTCCCGTCAGGGACGACCGACACGTTGGGCGTGCGTGACACAACGTCAAAATCAAAAAAACTACTTGACATTCCCGGGAGATCCAACTACAGCTATAGTAGATTCAGCCACTGGAGTAGTAAATGCGTCAAGCCAGACTGACACAACTCGAACTTGGAATCATGGAAGCATTGTGGAGAAACGGAGCCTCCTCTATCCGCGAGATCCAGGAAAGCTTTCACGAGGAGTCGAGGCCCGCGTACACCACGGTGCAAACCATCGTCTATCGGCTCGAAGCCAAACGAGCGCTCCGCCGGGTGAAAAAGATCAGCAACGCGCACATATTTGAAGCCGTAATCACGCGCGATGCGGCACACCGGACGTTGATCGACCACCTGCTCGCCTTATTCGGCGGCAGAACGCAGCCGATCATGGCGCACCTGATTGAATCCGGCAAGCTTACGCTGGAGGATTTGGATGAAGCCCGGAAGCTTGTAAAGAAGCTCTCTAAAAGCAGGAATTAGAGATCTTAGCCGCGGCCAGGAATTGGAGGTT
>JAAYAM010000330.1 GCA_012719355.1 Acidobacteriota bacterium | reverse complement strand
GATTCTCCGGAACTGCGGGTGGAGGCAATCGTCCGCAGGGCAAATCCCAAATTCGCCGCCATCCGGAACGCGACAGTCTATGTCTTCACGCCTCCGGCCGTGACGGAACTTGGTACGGCGAAGGGGTTCGACTACATGCTGCAGGACCGCGGCGGACTGGGACATGAGAAGCTCATGCAGGCGAGGCTGCAGCTTCTTGCTGAAGCCTCCCGCGACCCACGCCTGACGTCGGTGCGCCCCAATGGTATGGCTGATGTCATCCAGCACAAAGTCAATATCGACTGGGACAAGTCGGGAGCTCTCGGGGTGCCGGTGAGCGCTATCCAGAGCGCAATCTCCACGGCCTTCGGCAGCGCCTACGTGAACGACTTCATCCAGGGAGGCCGTGTCAAACGAGTCTATGTACAGGCCGATGCCCCATTCCGGATGCTTCCTCATGACCTGGACCGGCTCTATGTCCGCAACAACGCGGGCGGGATGGTTCCGGTATCCGCTCTCGCTTCGGGAGAATGGTTCTATGATTCTCCTCAGCTCGAACGGTATAACGGCTTTCCGGCGTTGAACTTCCTTGGCGAACCGGCCCCGGGTAGGAGTTCCGGCGATGCCATGAGGGCGATGGAAGAGATCACGGCGAGGCTCCCTAAAGGAATCGGACACGAATGGACCGGGCTTTCCTTCCAGGAGAGAATGGCGGGATCTCAGACGGGCCTTCTCTATGCGTTTTCAATTCTGGCGATCTTCCTTGTCCTGGCGGCTCTGTACGAGAGCTGGACAATTCCAATCTCTATTCTGCTGGCGCTGCCGCTGGGAGTGATCGGCGGTGTGGCGGCCTCATCCATGAGAGGCCTGCCCAACGACGTCTATTTTCAGATCGGACTGCTTACTGTGCTTGGGCTCACCACCAAGAACGCAATCCTGATCGTCCAGTTTGCAAAGCTAAGGGTAGAGCAGGGGATGGGACTCCTCGAGGCGACACTCGAAGGAGCAAAGCTGCGGTTGCGTCCGATCGTCATGACTTCGCTCGCGTTCGGTTTCGGCGTTCTGCCGCTGGCGATTGCCACAGGAGCCGGAGCCGGAGCTCAAAAAGCGATCGGAACAAGTGTGCTCGGAGGAATGGTGACTGCGACCTTCCTGGCAGTTTTCTTTATCCCTCTCTTTTTCGTGACGGTGAGCAAGCTGTTCGGCAGAAACGGCAGGGTTGCGCCGGAAGGAGGAAACCACAATGCGTAAACTCACAATTCTCCTTCTTATCTCTGCCTCTCTCTTCCTTTGCGGCTGTCCGAAGGCAGCCAGGTACAGCCGGCCGCAGATGCCGGTTCCAGATGCCTGGCCCGAAGACTCCTCCGGACAGCCGGACGGGCCCGATGCCGAAGCGGCGTACGACGTGAACTGGAGAGAGTTCTTCATGGATGAGCGGCTTCAGTCTGTAATACAGCTTGCGCTGGAGAACAACCGCGATCTCAGGATAGCGGCGCTCAACATCGACAGGGCGCAGGCGATGTTCCGGATCCAGCGGTCGGAGCAGTATCCGAAAGCAGGAGCTTCGGCCGGCGGCGAGTTTTATCGGGCTCCGGAGAACATGTCGCCTGCCGGGCGCTCCCAGACCGTACAGCAGCACAGCGTGAATCTTGGAATTGCGTCCTGGGAACTCGATTTCTTCGGGCGCATCCGCAGTCTGAAAAGCGCTGCCCTGGAGCAGTTTTTCGCAACTCAGCAGGCGCGATCGGCTGCTCAGATTTCGCTCGTCGCGTCGGTGGCGGAGGCGTATTCCGCCTACGCGGCCGACAGCGAGAACCTGAGACTGGCGCAAGCGACGATGAAGGCACAGCAGGCATACGCTGACCTGATTCGTCAAACGCGCGACCTCGGAATCGCGTCCGACCTGGACGTGATCCAGGCCGAAACCCAGGTGGAAGCCGCGCGGGTTGATATAGCCCGCTATTCGGGGAACGTCGCCCGTGACCGGCACGCTTTGAATCTGCTGGCGGGGAGCATCGTGCCGGTAAACCTTCTTCCGCAAGGGCTGGAAGCATTCCCTCCGCTGAAGGAGCTGTCGGCAGGGATCCCTTCCGATGTTCTTCTGCGGCGGCCCGATATCCTGATGACCGAGCATCAGCTGAAAGCCTTCAATGCCAACATTGGAGCGGCCCGGGCGGCTTATTTCCCCCGCATTTCGCTCACGGCCGGCGCGGCCGGGTTTATGAGCAGTGATCTGGCTGATCTGTTCAAGTATGGCTCGCGCACCTGGAGTTTTGTGCCGAACATCGCACTGCCTCTCTTCGACTCCGGAGCGAGGGACGCCGGCGTGAAAGCCGCCCTGGCCGAACGGGATATTGCGGTAGCGGAGTACGAAAAGTCCATCCAGTCAGCCTTCAGGGAGGTGAGTGATGCTTTGAGTTTGAGATCAACCCTGACGGAGCAGCTGAATGCACAACAGTCGCTGGTCAACTCACTGGAGAAAACCTACAGGCTTTCGGAAGCAAGGTACAAAGGCGGGATCGACAGCTACCTGAGCGTGCTTGTCGCGCAGCGCTCGCTTTACGCCGCGCAGCAGCAGCTGGTCGCCACACGCCTCGCCCGCTTGAGCAACCTCGTGACTCTCTACAAGGTTCTCGGTGGAGGAGCGTGAAGCGTCCCATGGTGCAGGGTTGGGGACGCGTGGTTTGCATCCCCAACCCCTGGATTGGGAACGGCAATTGCAGCACAGGCAGCGAGGACTTAAAGGAACGGTTCATCCACGAGGTCGAACCGGATGCCAGGAGAGCAAAGGCATGAAAGCTATCCACAGCGTACTGAGTCTGGGCCTCGTCTTCTTAGTGAGCTTGACAACAGTGGGACCGGCAAAGCAGTCCCGCGGAACAGAGGGGAACTCAATGAAGGGATTCGAAACCGATATCGAGAAAATCACGCTGGAGAATGAGAAATACCGAAAGGTTCTGTACACCGGTGAGCACAGTCAACTGGTACTGATGAGTCTGCGTCCAAACGAAGAGATCGGTATGGAGGTTCACGAAGACACCGACCAATTCTTCCGCTTCGAAAAGGGCCAGGGCAAATGCATCATCGATGGGAACGAGTATGAGGTCCGGGACGGATCAGCCATTGTCGTGCCTGCGGGAGCCAGGCACAACGTCGTAAATACCTCGCAGCACGAGAGCCTGAAGCTGTACACGATTTACTCACCACCCCATCACAAAGATGGAATAGTCCGGGATACCAAGGAAGAGGCCGATTCCAACGAAGCCGAATTTGACGGTGTCACGACTGAGCCCAAGCCGCCTGCTGCCACGCCGAAAGAATGACGT